>VGTK01000097.1 GCA_016874715.1 Deltaproteobacteria bacterium
ACCCTCGTTCCAGCCGCCAACGACGTCGTGCGCGTCGGGCAGCACGGCGACGGTACAGCCGCCCGTGCAGTACCCGGACTGGATCGAGCCGCAGAACGGGATCGTCCTCGTGCCGCGCATCCGGCGCAGCAACGTGCGCCCGTGCGGCCTCGGCGAGGAGGCGGGTGCCTACTACTACCTGAGCTGGAACGCGACCAGCGCCGAGCCGGTGCCGGCGAGCGTCGCGGGTGCGCCGCCGCCGGCCGATCCGCCGCTCGTCGCGTTGAGCGTGCGGCGTACGACCTGCGTCAAGTAGTCGGACGGATCGGGCCCGCCGTCGGCGGATGCGACCCGTCCACTCCGGTTGACAGGTGCGGGGTCAACCGCGAGATTCGCCGGTGCGGAGCGCGGACGGTGAACGATCCACGCGAACACGGCGCGAGCCGCAGTCACGACGTCGGGGGGGCGCGGGCGGCGCTTCCTGCCGCGGCCAGCGCAGGCGACGGCGACCGCCTGAAGATCGGTCTGATCCTCGCCGTCGCGCTCGGCGTTCGTCTCGTCGGACTCGCCGCGCACGACTTCTGGTACGACGAGGCGCTCGAGGTGGTGCGCGACCGGCTGCCGTGGCCGCGCATCCTGCTGTTCAGCGGCGGCCCGGACCCGCCGCTGTTTCGCCTCCTGATGAGCCCGCTCGCGCGCTGGAGCTCCAGCGAGGCGGTGCTGCGTGTGCCGTCGGTGCTGTTCTCGCTCGCGACGATCGTGCTCGTCCATCGCTGGCTCGTCCGTCTCGGCGACGCACGCCTCGCGCTCGCGACCGCCGTGCTGCTCGCGGTGGCACCGGTGCAGGTCTACTACGCGCAGGAGGTCAGCCAGTACGCGCTCGCCGGCATGATGGCGGCGGCGACGCTGCTCGCCATGCAGATGGTGCTCGACGGTGGCGCCGTGCGCGACTGGCTCGCGCTCGGGGCGGCGTCCGTGCTCGCGCTGCTCACCTACTACGGCCTCGTCTTCCTGCTGCTGCCGGTCTTCCTGGTGCTGCTGCGGCACGTGGCGCAGGCACGCGACGCTGTGCAGCGGCGCCGCTTCGCGGTGGTGGCGGCGATCGCCGGCGCCGTGCTGGGCATGCTGGTCTGGGTGATGCTGCTGCAGCAGTACGAGAAGTTCGCGGCGGACCACCTGCGTCCGCTGGTGACCGAGCTGTCCGCGGGCGAGCTGCTGCGGACGCTCGGCGTGGGCCTCGAGCGCGACGTGCTGGGCTTCTTCGTGCGGCCGTGGGCCGATGCGGCGCCGCGCTGGCTGCTCCTGCCGCCGCTGGCTCTCGCGCTGCTCGGTGCCGTGCGTCAAGTACGCGGCGGCGTGCGCGGCGGCGCGGTGGTGCTGGTCCTCGTGGTCGCGCTGCTCGCGATGGGCGTCGCCAACGTGCTCGGCCTCTATCCGTTCGGGGCGCGCTACGCCTTCTTCCTGAGCCCGCTGCTGCTGGCGCTGGTCGCCGCCGGCGTGCTCGCGCTGCGCGACCGCGCGCGCGTCGCCGGAGCCGTCGCCGGCGTGCTCGTGGTCGCGATGCTGGTCGCGTTCCTGCCCAACGTCGGACCGCGCAATCCGTACGTGCGCCCGCCGTACGAGAACCTCGACGAGACGCTCGCGTGGGTGGCGGCGCGCGACGAGCCCGCGACCCCCGTCTACCTCTACTACGGCTCGTGGGCGGCCTACGCCCTCTACAAGACGCGCCTCGAAGGCCGGCCCGTCGTGCGCGGCCGCGTCCTGCGGCGGCTGACGCCGGAGGAGAAGGTCGCCGCCGTGCGGCGCGAGCTCGCCGGTCACGCGCGCGTGTTCGTCGTGGCGTCGCACCTCTGGCAGGACGACCAGCGTACGCTGCTCGACGGCCTGCTCGCGCCCGGCGGCGGCTTCCGGCTGGTGGCGCTGCGCGAGGAGCCGGGCGCGTTCGCGGCGCTGCTCGAGGCCGATCGCTGATCCGGCGACGCGCGCTCGGGGTGCCGCGGCTCGGCGACGGGACGTCGAGCCTGCTCGATCCTCCGTGGCCGGCGGAGCCGAGGTGGACGTCAGTCGAGCAGGCGACCGGCGTCGACCTCGAGCGCCGACGCGTCGAAGCGCTCCGCCATCGCGTCGAGCAGGCGCGCCGTGCGCGTGCCCGCGGTCGGACCGGCGAGGTAGAGGCCCTTCACCGGGATGAACAGGCAGTAGAGCGCCGCGAGACGGAAGTCGTCGAGCGCGCTCTCCAGCGAGTAGCCGCGCACGCCGTGCTCGACCAGCGCGTCGTGCCACGCAGCGGCGGCGAGGAAGCACAAAGCCGCGATTACACATAGGCCCTCTCATCGGATACGCGATGGGCTTCTCGGCCGCGTCCAGCCGAACGCGCGTCCGACGACGTCGAGCTGCTCGCGCACCAGGCGGTTGCCCTCCAGCAGGCTCTCGACGATCGCCGCCACCATGTCGGGGTGCCGTTCCCCGAACCCGCGGTTCACGACCAGGATGTCGGCGATGATCGGCAGGTTCCGGTTGGTTGTCAGCGTGTGCGCCTTGCCGGCGGACTGCGCTACGACCTCGGTCAGCTGCGGCTCCGTATCCGCAACTCTCGCTCACGCCCTCAGGCGGCGTAGCGGCTCCGGTACCTCTCGAGGAACTTCGCGATGCGTCCGATCGCCTCGCGCAGGTCGTCCTCGTGCGGCAGGAAGACGATGCGGAAGTGGTCGGGCTTGGGCCAGTTGAAGCCGGTGCCCTGCACCAGCATGACGCGCGTCGCCTGGAGCAGCTCGAGGAAGAACACGCGGTCGTCCTCGATCGGGTAGACCGTCGGGTCGAGGCGCGGGAACATGTACAGCGCCGCCTGCGGCTTGACGCAGGTGACGCCGGGGATCGCGGTGATCAGCTCGTAGGCGAGATCGCGCTGGCGGCGCAGGCGACCGCCGGGGCCGATCAGCTCGTTGATGCTCTGGTAGCCGCCGAGCGCGGTCTGGATCGCGTACTGCCCCGGGACGTTCGCGCACAGGCGCATGTTCGAGAGCATGTTGAGGCCCTCGACGTAGTCGGCGGCCGCGCCCTTGTCGCCCGACACGACCAGCCATCCCGCACGGTAGCCGCAGCAGCGGTAGCTCTTTGAGAGCGAGTTGAAGGTCAGCGTCAGCACGTCGTCGGAGAGGCTGGCCAGCGCCGTGTGCTTGACGTCGTCGTAGAGCACCTTGTCGTAGACCTCGTCGGCCATCAGGACGAGGTCGTGGCGCCGCGCGAGGTCGACGATCGCGCGCAGCAGGTCGTCGGAGTAGAGCGCGCCGGTCGGATTGTTCGGGTTGATGATGACGATGCCCTTGGTCGCGGGCGTGATCTTGCGCTCGATGTCCTCGAGGTCCGGCATCCAGCCGTTCGCCTCGTCGCAGCGGTAGTGCACCGGCGTGCCGCCGGAGAGGGACGTCGCGGCCGTCCACAGCGGGTAGTCCGGCATCGGCAGCAGCAGCTCGTCGCCGTCGTTCAGCAGCGCGTTGGTGGCCATCGCGATCAGCTCGCTGGCGCCGTTGCCGAGCCAGATGTCGGCGAGCGAGACGCCCGCGACACCCTGCTGCTGCGTGTAGTGCATCACGGCCTTGCGCGCGGCGAAGATGCCTTTGCTGTCCGAGTAGCCCGCGGAGCCGGGGAGGTTGCGGACCATGTCCTCCTGGATCTCCTCCGGAGGATCGAAGCCGAACGGGGCGAGGTTGCCGATGTTCAGCCGGATGATCTTGTGCCCTTCCTCTTCCATCTGGCGGGCCGCGTCCGTGATCGGGCCCCGGATGTCGTAGAGGATGTTCGCGAGCTTGTTGGACTTCGAAACGGTCTTCACGGTTCCTCCGCGGGCGCTCGGCACGGTCCGGCCGCCCGACGTCTGCAGTGGGACCCCTCTTGCTGGAGCGGCACCGCGATCGCAAACGCGGCGTTCCCATGACGGTGGAGCGCCGATCGTGCCGGTGCGCCGACAGGATCGTCGGCGCGAGCGGGCCGGGACGTAAGCCCCGTCAGCCGCCCTGGACCTGCGACAGCGCGGCCATCATTGGAGCGGTGTCGAAGTACTCGTCGAGGCGCGTGACCCTGCCGTTCTCGACCCGCACGACGAGACAGGCGGGGAAGCGGAACTCGCCGCCGCCCGGCGCGGTGCCGCAGGTCACGTGCTGCTCGACGAAGCCGGTCGGCGTCGGCTGGCAGCGCACGTCCTCGTAGCGGAAGTTCCGGACGTTCTCCTTGACCCACGTGAGCACTGCGAGGTTCTCCTCGGGCGAGCGTTCGGCGGGGTCCTGCGCGGTCCAGATCTTCGCGTCCGGCGCGTACAGGCCGCGCACGGTGTCGAGGTCGCCGCGCTCCACGGCGGCGAAGAAGCGGCGGGCGAAGTCGATCTTCTCGGCGTCGGTCATGCCGCGACGATCACGGATTTCGCGGGCGCGGACAAGCGGGCGCTGGCTACAGGTCGAGCAGCACGCGCACGCGATCCGACACCATGGCGAGCGTGCGCGGTGCGACCGCTCCGATGCGTCCGAGGAGCCGCTCTCGCGCGATGGTGCGCACCTGCCCGCACATGATCCAGCTTCGCAGCGCGAGCCCGCCCTCGGGCGGCTCGACCGCGACGTGCGCGCGGATGCCGCGATCGCGGCTCGTGATCGGAACGATCGACACGATGTCCGCCGCCGACGCGTTCAGGATGTCGGCGCTGACGATCAGTGCGGGTCGCCGCCCGGCCTGCTCGCGCCCGCGAGTCGGATCGAGCACGACCCCCCAGACTTCGCCGCGCTTCGGGTGATCGGCGGCAGCGGAGCGTGTCGTGCCGACTCGTGAGTCGGTGCGCCTCTTCATCGGCTCGCCGTCGCGGTGCAGCGCTTCGCCACTAGTCCTCGAGCCCGTCCTTCGCCGTCCCGTCCCAGAGCGCACGCTCGGCACGTTCGGCCGCGGACGCCTTCGCGTCCATGCGCAGGGCGGCAAAATCCGCGGCGACGCCCTCGAGAAAATGCTTTCGGCGGTAGTCTTCGAGCGCCTTGCGGAGGATCTCGGGGGTCGTCTCGCCGGTCTGGCGGCGGAGCTGCTTCAGCGTCCGATGCGCCTCGGCGTCGATGCGGACGGTCGTGTGGCTGGCCATCGGGCGGATCCTCCTCGCAATGCCGCAGCGTCTACGATTTCGTATACGTCTACGGCTGCGGGACGCAACCCACGATCAGCCGAACGTCAGCTTGTAGCCCTGCTTCTCGACCCGGTGCCGCGGCTGGCAGCGAAAGAACGCGTCACAGCCCGTGCCGGCGAACGCCCGGTCGACGCGCGCGCGGTCCTGCTCCGGCAGCGCGCGGTACGGGTCGATCACGCGCTGCAGCATCCACAGCGTGTACGGGCTCGTGTAGCGCTGGAAGGCCACGCCGCGCAGCGTGCTCGAATGAAAGCCGACCGCGCGCGGCGGCTCGGTGACGTCCGCGGGACGCGCGTCGGCCCACGCCTCGTACGCGCGCACCGTGTCGAGGACGTAGGCGCTCGCGTCGGCGCCGATGCGCGCGAGGATCGGACGCATCGTGTCGGGGAGCGCGTCGTCGGCGAGCCACGCGCCGCCCTCGTCGGGATCGGGGTGGTTCATCCGCTCGATCCAGTGGCACGTCAGCGGCGCGCGCTCGCGCAGCAGGTGCCCCGGCGCCGCGTCGAGGTAGAGGTGTGCGTAGAACGGGCCCATGAGCGCGCAGTCGGCGATCGAGGGGCGTCCGCCGAGGAGGTACGGGTGCTGCGCGAAGTGGCGCTCGAGATCGGCGAGCAGCTCGGCGAGGTGCGCCTCGATCGCGGGCACGGTGTCGGGCACGACACCGATGCCGGGCAGCACGCCCGACATGCGATCGGCGAACTTGCCGGCCGCGACCGGGTCGCCGTTGGTCGATGCGAAGTCCGCGCGTGCCTTCGCGATGCTGTCGGCGAAGTCCCAGCGGTAGTGCATCGCCGGCAGGATCATGAACTCGTCGGCGTAGAGCTCCCACAGGAACGCCGCGACGCGCTGCGCGGGCGTCGGCGGCACGAGCGCCGGCTCGGGGAAGCGCTCCTCGAGGCGGTCGAGGATGTCGCTGGTGTCCTGCCAGGTGTCGTCCTCGGGCGTCACGACCACGGGGATGAACTGCAGGCCCGTGCGCGCGCGGATGATCTCGCGGTACACGCGTGGCGTCGCGAGCACCTCGACGTGCGGCACGCGCTTGATGCGGAACGCCGGTCGGACCTTGGCGGTGAAGTAGCTCACTTCCGAGCCGTAGAGGCGGAAGAAGGCGTCGCGGTCGATGTGCTTGACGTTCGTGCTCGGCATGGCTCCGGACTCTCAGCTCTTCGCAGCGCGGGCCTGCGCGGCGGCGACGAGATAGAAGTTGCGCGCGATGAACGACGGCTCGACCTCGACGATGCCGTCGCAGATCCGCGCGACCAGATCGCGCGCGCCCGCGTCGCCGTCGTCGGCCTGCACGAGCAGCATCGCGACGTGCAGCGCGCGTCGCAGCTCGCCGGACGCGCGCAGGTCCTCGGCCTTCGCGAACAGCGCGTCGCGGCCCGCGGTGGACACGACGTCGCGCGCCACGTCCGCGCGCCGGGCGGGGACGATCTCGGCGGGGTTGCCGCCCCACCAGCCGGCATAGAAGCGCAGCACGTCGCGCACGACGAACGGTGCGCAGCCGTAGATCGGCTGCAGGTAGCGTTTCTGCGCGAGATCCGGCGGCAGGGCGATCCCGGCATCGACGACCTCGTCGGGCCACATCCCCGCGTTGAGCCGCTCGACCACCGCGTCGTGCAGGAAGCGCAGCGCGCGGGCGGTCTCGGTCAGCACCTCGAGCGCGTACTCGCCCTTGATCGGGTCGCCGTGTCCGGGAACGACCGCGCGCGGCTTCCTCGCGGCGATCGCCTCGAGCGTCTCCGCCCAGCCCAGCGTGTAGCGCTGCGGCTTGTTCGGATTGCCGGTGTTCGGCAGCGACTGCACGGACAGATCGCCGACCAGCGCGACCTCGCGCTGCGGCAGCCACACCCAGGTCGCGTCGTCGGTCTCGGCGCGCGCATGATTCAGCTCGACCGGCTCGCCGGCGAGGTCGATCGTCGCCGTATCGCGGTACGTGTGGTCCGGCCCGACGAAGCTCGTCGGGAACGCGTCGATGCCGGGCGGCAGCTGGAACTGCCGGCGGTTGACCTCGTTGTTCCAGCCCCACGTCAGGAGATAGCGCTCGAGACGTTCGGGTACGTTCTCGTGGCCCCAGATCTGCGGGCGGGCCGCACCGCTCTCCTCGGCCATGGCGAGAAGCGCCGGTGCGCCGCCGACGTGGTCGACGTGGCCGTGCGTGTAGACGATCGCGGCCAGTGGATCGGCCGTCGTCTCGCGCAGCCGCGCCGCGGCCTTCGGTCCGAGGAACGCGTTGCTGGTGTCGACGACGAGCGACGCGCCGCCGCCGTAGACGAAGCCGACGTTGCAGAAGCCGTGGAACTGCGCGACGCCGTCGACGACCGGCTCGACCGTGCTCGCGCGCCGGCTCGAGGTGAGCGCTTCTCCGATGGAGCTCATGGCATCGACCTCAGGAGACGTTACCGAGCGTGAACTCGGTGGAATTCGGGGGCAGCGAGATCAGCATGCCGTCCCGCGCCAGGATGACCTCGCCGCTCCACAGCCCTTCCGTGCCGCGCAGGAAGAGCCACTCCACGACCCGGTTCTGCGGCGCCGGCACGAGATGCGTCAGGACGAGCGCCTCGACGCCCGCGTCGCGCGCCATCTCGACCGCCTGAGCGGGGCTCGTGTGGTACTCGAGGATGTCGTGGCTCATTCTGCCGAGTCGCGCGTTGCCGCCCTCGGATATGCCCTTCGACACACGCTCGACGATGTGCACCGCGAGTGCCTCGGCGACGAGGATGCTCGCACCCTTCGACTGCCGCACCAGATTCTCGGTCGGCTTGGTGTCGCCGCTGACGACGACCGAGCGGCCACCGAAGTCGAAGCGATAGCCGTACGCGGGCGAGACCGGCGTGTGATCGACGCGGAACGCCGTGACGCGCAGCCCGTCCTGCTCGAAGACCACGGCGGCCTCGTCCAGGCTGGGCAGGGCCAGGATGCGGGCGGATAGCGTGCCGGCCTCGGGCGGCATGTTCGCGGCGTCGTGGTGCGCCACGCGGTAGCCGCGGTCGAGCGCGTACGCCTCCTGGAACCCCGCGACCACCCGATCGACGCCCGGCGGCCCGTACACCGGCAGCGGCGCTTTCCGTCCGGCGATCCAGCTCTGCGTCACGGTCTCGCCGAGGTCGCCGATGTGGTCGGAGTGAAAGTGCGTCAGGAGAACGCCGGCGAGGCGCTCGAGCGGCATGCGCCAGAGGCCGAGGTTGTGCACCGACGCCGGTCCGACGTCGACCAGGAAGAAGTGTCCACCCGCGAGGACCGCGGTGCAGGCCGACGCGCGCCCGGCCGCCGCGAGCGGCGAGCCCGTGCCGCACAGGACGACGTTCAGCTTCCCGTCGTCCAGGAGGTCGGCGCGGTTGCCCCGCAGCGCTTGCTTGACGCCCTGGTCGATCAAGCGTCCGGTGATCGCATCGCAGCCCGCGACGCCGCAGAAGAGGGCGAGCAGAAGGGTGCCCACCCGGGCTCGATTCGGCATGGACGTCACGATGCACATATTTGCACTTGGCGCGCAATATCTTGTGGATCGGCGCGGAGGTGCGTGCGCGCGGCGAACGAGCGGGCTATCGGTGCGCAGCCGTCCGACGAGCCGGGACGACGTACGGAGCCCCCCATGACCTCCTGGATCCTCCTCACGATCGTCGCCGTCGCCTTCCTGCTGCTCGCCGAGTACCGGGGCTCACGGGTGGGCATCTGGACCTGGAAGCCGATCGCATCGACCGGCTTCGTGGCGACCGCGCTCGCCGGCGGTGCCACCGCGACGCCCCACGGTTGCTGGGTCCTCGCAGCACTCGTGCTGTCGTGGTGGGGGGACGTGCTGCTGATCCCGCGCGCACGTCGCGTCTTCCTGCTCGGCATCGCGAGCTTCCTCCTCGGCCACGTCGCGTTCGCCTGCGGCTTCCTGTCGCGCGGAGTGTCCCTGCCGGTGTCGGCAGCGACCGCGCTGCTGCTCGTGATCCCCGCGCGTCTGGTGCTGCGCTGGCTCGCGCCGCACGTTACCGGCGAGCTGCGCGTCGCGGTGCGCGCCTACGTCGTCGTCATCTGCACGATGGTCGCGTGCGCGGTCGGCACGTATGCGAGTGCAGGCGGCGCCGGGCTCCTGATCGGCGCGCTCATGTTCTTCGTCTCGGACCTCGCCGTCGCGCGCGAGCGCTTCGTCGACCACGGCTTCGCGAACAAGACCTGGGGGCTGCCGCTGTACTACGGGGGGCAGCTGCTGCTCGCGGCGAGCGTGACCGCGCCGTGACATGCCGTGCGGCAGCCGGCACGGCATGTCACGGCGCGCCTTCGCATTGAGTCGACGCGGACGCGGCGATAGCCTCGGCGTTCCATGTCGCACCTCCCTCCCGCCGCGGCGCCGCCCGATCCGTCTTCGCGACGCTCGCCGGTCGGAGTCGCCGCGGTGCTCGAGGTGCTGCCGTGGTGCGCGGCTCTGGTCGGGCGGAGCGGTAACGTCGTCGCGTGCAACGAGCCGTGGGTCCGCTTCCACGCGGAGCGCGGGGCGGGCGACGGCTACGCGGTCGGCGGCGACGTCCTCGCCGCGCGCGACGCGGCCACGGGCGCCGATGGCAGCCTCGGCGTGGGGCTGCGTCGCGTCCTCGACGGGCTGCAGGGCGATTTCGAGCGCGAGGACGAGGTCCCGGGACAGCCTGGCCGCCGCCACCGCACGATCGTGCGTCGCGTGCTCGCCCCCGACTTCGACGGCGCAATCGTGCTGCGCGTCGACGTCACCCCGCACCACGAGCCGAGCGAGCGTCAGCCGCGCGCGCAGCTCGACCTCGAGCGCCTCGTCGGCGAGCGAACCGCGGAGCTGAGCCGCGCCAACGTCCTGCTGCAGTACGAGATCGACGAGCGGCACCGCGCGTCCACGGCCCGCAACCGCTTGCTCGACCTCGCCGCGGTGGTGACGTTCTCGGACGTCACCGAGTGGCGCACCGTCGAGCGTCAGCTGCGCACCAGCGAGACGCGCTACCGACTGGCCTCGCGCGCCGTACGCGACGCGATCTGGGACCTCGACGTGGTGAGCGAGCGCATCGACTGGAGCGACGGCATCACGCTCCGCATCGGCCACCCGCCGGAGACCGCCGGCCGCAGGATCGCGAGCGCGTGGCGGTCGGCCTTCGCGCCGCGCTTGCCGGCCCGGCGAGCCACTGGCAGGACGAGTATCCGTTCCGCTGCTTCGACGGCCGCTGGGCGGATGTGATCGACCGTGGCTTCATCGTGCGCGACGAGGCGGGCAGGGCGCTGCGTGTCGTGGGGGCGATCGAGGACGTGAGCGAGCGCCGCCGCGCAGAGGCGGAGCGTGCGGCGCTGCTCGCGCGCGAGCGCCGGGCGCGCGCCGACGCGGAGGCCGCCAACCGTGCGAAGGACGAGTTCCTCGCGGTCGTGTCGCACGAGCTGCGCACGCCGCTGTCGCCGATTCTCGGCTTCCTCGAGATCCTGCTCGAGGACCCGGGGGCGACCCTGGAGCAGCGTGCCGCGCTCGGCACGATCGAGCGCAACGCGCGCAGCCTGTCGTACCTGATCGACGATCTGCTCGACGTGTGGCGCATCACCAGCGGCAAGCTGTCGCTCGAGCACGCGCCGATCGACCTCGGCGAGGTCGTGCGCGCGGTCTTCGAGTCCGCGCGGCCTGCCGCGGAGACCAAGGGCGTGACCCTGGCGCTGCAGGTGCTCGACGAGCCGCTCGTCGTCGCGGGGGACGCCGGGCGGCTCACGCAGGTCGTGGCGAACCTGGTGTCGAACGCGATCAAGTTCACGCCGCTCGGAGGTGCGATCCGCGTCGAGCTGACGCGCGTCCGCAGCCGGGCCGTCCTGCGCGTGCAGGACACCGGCAAGGGCATCGCTGCCGAGCTGCTGCCGCACGTCTTCGAGCGCTTCCGCCAGGGCGACACCTCGGACACGCGCGTCCACGGCGGGCTCGGGCTGGGCCTCGCGATCGTCCGCCACCTCGTCGACCTGCACGGCGGCAGCGTGACCGCGGAGAGCGGCGGTGAGGGCCGCGGTCCGGTCCTCACCGTCGAGCTGCCGCTGTCGTCCCGGCGCGCGAGCTGACACGCCCCGAAGCCGCGACGGGCGGCGCCGTCGACCGGAGCGCGCACCGTATCGGGCACCGCCTTGGGCGGGGCGCGCAAAATCTGCTTGAAGGTCGCATGCGTCGCGCTGCGACCGGTACGGCTCTCGCGCTCGCCGCGACCTGCGCGATCGGCTTCCTGCTGCGCACGACGAACGCGGCGACGGTCCTGCTCGGCGACCGGGTCGTCCTCGCCGAGAACGACCCGCACTACCACCTGCGCCGCGTGCTGTAAGTGCTTCGGGACTACCCGCGCGTACCGTCGTTCGACCCCTGGATCGACCACCCGCACGGCGCGCCCGTGGTGTTCGCGCCGCTGTTCGACTTCGCGCTCGCGACGCTGGCGCTCCTCGCTGGGCTCGGACCGGACGAGCCCGGGGCGGTCGAGCTGCTGGCGGCCTTCGTGCCGCCGGTGCTCGGCGCGCTGACCAGCGTCGCGACGTACGCGCTCGCGCGCCACGTGATGTCGCGTACCGGCGCGCTGCTCGCGGCGCTGCTCGTCGCGCTCACCCCGGCGCACGCGTGGTACTCGCGGCTCGGGTTCGTCGATCACCACGTCGCGGTGACGCTCGCGATGGTCGTCAACGGTGCGCTCGCACTGTCCGCGCTGCGGGTGCGCTCGATCGACGATCCGGCCACCGGGCTGGAGGAGAGAGGGCTCGGTCGGACGGCCCTGCTCGGTGCGTCCCTCGTTCTCGCATGCGGCGTCCTGCTGTGGAACGGGACGATGCTGCTGGTCGCCGTGCTCGACGTGGCGCTCGGCGCCTTGTTCGTCGCGGGGGGGCCGCGACGGCGCCGCGACGTCGCGGCGCTCGTCGGCGTCACGCACCTCGGTGCCGGGCTCGTCGTGCTCGCCGTCGTGCCAGGCATCGTGCGCGACACGGGCTGGCCCTGGAGCGCGGTCACGCTCTCCTACCTCCACGTGGCGCTGCTCGCAGGCGCGAGCGGTGTCGCGGGTATCGTGGCTGCCCTGCTCGCGCGCGGCGCGAGCGGGCGGCAGCTGCTCGGCTTCGTCCTGGCGGCGGGCGGAGTCGCGCTCGCGGCGCTGCTGCTTCAGGGCGAGATGCTGGGGCGGGTTGGCGACTGGTTGCTCGCCGCCGACCCGTTCATGGGGGCGGTGCAGGAGTCGGTCTCGATCGTCCGCACGTCGCACCGCCGATTCGACTTCTCCGGCCCGCGCGTCTGGATGGGGCGCTTCTTCCTCGTGACGCCGCTGCTCCTGGCATTGCTCGCGTGGCGGCTGGCGCGCGGTGCGTGGCGCGACGACGGCCGGCTCTTCCTGCTCGTGTGGGCCACGCTGCTGTTCGCGGCGACGCTGGCGCAGCGGCGCTTCGCCGAGACCGCGGCGCCGGCCCTCGCCATCCTCGTCGCCGACTTCCTGGCGAACCTCGCCGCCGGGCTGCGCCTTCGCCTCGTGGCGCGCGGGGCGCCGCAGACGGCCGCGCGCATCGCCGTCGGAAGCGCCGTCGCGTTCGTTGCGGCGCTCGCGTTCGCGCCGTTCTACGTGGGGCTCCTCGCAGTTCCCGGCCGCCTGACGGCGCTTCTGCGTGCGCCGATCGGACCCGGCGGTACCGGGACGTGGACGGCCGCCGACCGCGAGGAGCAGGAAGGGTCGGTCGACGTACGCCTCGATCGCACGCTGCGGCGCCTGCGCGTGCTCGAGGAGGCGCGCCGGGCAGCGACCGGCGCACCGGGGACCGCGATGAACCCGTGACCGCTCGGCCACAAGCTGCTGCACGTCGCCGGCACGCCGGTCACCGTCACGCCGTTCGGCTCCTACGTGGGCGGTGCGGGATTCGCCGACGCGACCGACTTCCTGCTCGCCGGCACGACGCGGTCGCGCGCGACATCCTGGAGCGGCGAGGCATCGGCTGGGTGGTCGTCGACGACGACCTGGGAACGATCGGCGCCGCGATCGTCGGTCGCGGCGAGAATCCGCGCGAGTGGTACGGCCGCGAGCTTCTCGCCGACGGCAGCGTCGCGTACGGCTTCCGCGGTCCCCTGGTGCGCTCGATCTACTTTCGCTTGACACGGCTCGCAGGGTCCGAGGCGACCGTGGTGACGTCCGACGGCGTCTCCGAGACCGTGCCGGCGGCGCGCGGCCTGCGCCTCGCGATCGACTCCGCGCGCGACGACGAGATCGGCTTCGCCAGGGTCTACGAGGTGGTGCGCGGTGCATCCCTGCGCGTGCGCACGGCGCCCGGCGCGGCGGTGGTGGCGCGCTACGAGTGGCGCAGCGATGCCGGGCGCAGCCGTACCCACGAGCAGAGCGCGGTCGCCGACGCGGCGGGCGAGGCGGTGCTGTCGTTGCCGTACTCCTCCGACCGCCCGGACCTCGGACACGCGTCGGCCTGGCGCATCGCGGCCGCCGGCGCGACGCGCGAGCTCCGGGTGTCCGACGAGGACGTGCGCGCCGGGAACGAGCGGACCGTCACGCTGCCGTGACGCCCGCCCGCCCGCGGCGCGCCACGGTCGTCACTGCGGATCGCAGGGGCCGTTGCAGGAGTTCTCGATCGCGCCGCCGTCGCGGAGGAAGGCGGCGATCTGTGCGCCGGTCGTCGCGTTGCCGGTCCGGCCGTGCGCGCCGTTGTTGAACGGCGGCGCCAGATTCTCGAGCGGCGGGATGCCCGACGCGCACTGCGTCCGGCTCGCGGGATCGCCGGCGCCCGGGCACTGCGCGTCGGTGGTGCAGGCCGCGCCGGCGTCCGTCGTGCCCGGCGTGTGGCAGCGGCTGCCGCCGCGCTGCGGATTCACCTCGACGAACGCCGAGCCGTCGAACGGTGCTGCGAGCTCCGGGATGCCGAGGAAGCTCTGCGCCGCCGGCACCACCTGCGGGATGCCGAGCGACCGGACCATGATCTCGGTCGCGAGGTTCGACACCTCGCTGTCGTAGGTCGCCATGCGGATCAGGATCTTGTGCGGCTTCGGCGGGTCGGAGAGCGTGCCGGGCACGATGTGCGGCAGATAGCCCTGCGGCTCGGCGCGGTCCCAGAGCTGCTGGATCAGCGGGAAGCACAGGAGCTGGTCGAGCTTGTCCGGGTAGGTCCCGTTCATGATCGTGAAGAAGGGGTTGAAGTCGATGCTGCGGTGCAGCAGCGTCGAGTAGTTGGCCGCGGGAACGGCGAGGAAGCCGCGGTCGAAGTCCTCGGCGATCGCCATGATCGCCCCGCCGAAGATGCCGCCCTGGCTGCCGCCCGAGTAGAACACCTCGTCGGTGTCGATCACCGGTGCGTCGCCGACGCCCAGCCGGAACGCAGGGTGCGAGTTGAAGCCGTTCACCGGATCGGCGAGCAGGCGCCCGAGCAGCAGGTGGTTCAGGAAGCCCTGGTGCAGACGCTCGGGGATGATGTGGAAGTTCGAGAGGTCGGCGATCCCCGGCAGGACGCCGGGGGCCACGTCCGCGTCCGACATGCCCTGCATGTCCACCGCGGCGATCACGTAGTTGAAGCCGTTGGCGAGGTCGGAAAGCGCGCCCAGCTGGAACCGGTTGCCGAGCAGCCCGTGGCCCCACAGGCTCGCGCGCGCGGGGACGGCGCTCGGGTTCTGCGACGCCACCGCGACGCGCGGTACGTGCGCGACCCACGGCACCGTCGCGTAGCCGTTCTGTGCCGGCACGCCGCCGACCAGGTTCAGGCGCGAGCCCGGTGCGTCGGCGGTCATGAACAGCGGTGCCTGGAAGGTCCCTTCGATGCGCGCGTAGATGCGGGCGTTGAAGCCGCTGCCGGCGGGGTTGCCGGTGTTGACGCTGGTCACCGAGAACGGCGGCGTGCCGAGGGCTGCGGCCTGGTCGCGGATCGAGACCATCCAGCCGGTGAGCGCTGGCGCGCTCGCGGTGGTGAAGTCCCACGCGAGGATCAGTTCGCTGCGCGCCACGCCGTTTGCGGCGAGGCGGTCGAGCACGTCTTCCATCGCGGGACGCCGCGCCGCGATGGCGGCGGCGCAGGCGTCGCCGCACGCGAGCGCGACGTCGCCGTCGGGGATGCCGTCGCGCAGCACGCGGAACGCGAGACGTGCGGTGATCGGCGTGCCGTTCGTGTCGACCAGGTCGCGGATCGCGACGAGATAGCGCGTGGCGTCGTCGAGCCGCTTGCCGGGACGGATGATGAAGCTCTTCTTCTCGACGTCGTTCGTCTGCGCGTCGAGCTCCGCGAAGTGGAGCACGCGCTCGCCGTCATCGGCCTGCAGGAGCACGGTCGGGTGGTCGGCATCGAGCGAGCGCGCGAAGCTCGTGTGGAAGGCGACGTTCGACGCGGCCAGGTCGACCGGGAAGCCGGTGTCGCGAAAGAGGGCCAGGATCATCGGGCCCGGGCTGAAGCCGTCGAGCGTGTTCCAGTCGGCCGGTTCGATGTGCTTGCCGCTCGCGTTCGCCGGCAGGGACTCGGCGTCGTAGTGGACGCGGAGCCCCGTCGGCGTGGTCGGGTCCTCGTCGAGGAAGACCGAGGACGGGTAGGGCAGGATGCAGCGCTCGTCGATCAGGAAGTCGCAGCGCGGGCCCGCGCTGCGGATCGTGAGCCCGCACAGCGACGAGCGCGGTCCCGGCTTGCGTAGCGCCTCGGCCGACAGCACTCCGAAGCCCTGATCGGCGAACGGCTGGTAGACCGCGCTCTTCCGGCACTTGAGAGGAGCCCCGTCGGCGCGCGCGCCGCAGCTGCTCACGCACGACGACGCGCACGACGCGCCGCTGCGCACGACGACGCGAACCGCGTCGGTCGAGATCGCGCCGAGGTCGACGAGGCCGAAGGCGCGCAGGGTGATCTCGACGGTGTCGGCCTGGCTGCGCGAGTTGCGCAACGTGATGCGGCCGTTCAGCGTGCCGGCGCGGTCGTAGCGCGTGGCGGTCGCGCTCGAGCGGAAGCGCGCCTTCGGCACCGTGGTCGAGAACAGCACGGCGTCGGGATCGTGCGCGTCGACGATCTGGATCGTGAGCCCGTCGTCGCCGATCAGCGTCTCGTGACGGCCGCCCGGCAGCGTCACCGTGCCGCGGTAGGCGACGTCGCGCGCGGCGACGGTGACGCGCCGCGCGGTGCCGCCCCAGCAGTCGGCCGCGTCGGCGGGCCGCGCGAGAGCGAGGGCGAGCAGCGCTGTACAGGCCGCGAGGACCGGCGTTCCCCGCCGGCGCGAAGGAGTGGTGCGAAGACCTGCGTTCATGAGTTTCCCTCCGGGGCGGCTCTGCCGCGAGCGAGGGACGAACATGGCGCGGTTCGGTGGCGGCGGGTAAGCAAGGAACGCGGGCGGCACCACCGGACGGCGGATCGCGGCGCGCGGACGCCCGGCCCGCACCGGTGTTGGCGGCCTGCCGCGTCATCGGGCATGGAGAGGGATGCGATTCACCAGCCAGCGTGCCCTCGTCACGGGCGCCGCGTCCGGCATCGGTCGTGCCGTCGCCACCCGTCTCGCCGCGGAGGGTGCGACGGTCGCCTGCTCGGATCGGGACGAGGCCGGACTCGCCACGACCGTCGCCGAGATCCGGGCGGCGCACGGCGCCGCCGCCGCGTGGCCGTTCGTCTGCGACCTCCTCGCCCGCGACACCGTTCAGCCGACGGTACGTGCCGCGATCGACGCGCTCGGTGGCCTCGACGTGCTGTGCAACGTGGCCGGCATCGGTGGGCTGCGCCTCGACATCGACCAGACGCCCGAGGACTGGGATCGCATTCTCGGCGTCAACCTCACCGGCACCTGGCTGGTCACGCAGGCAGCGCTTCCGGCACTGCTCGCGAGCCGCGGCGCGGTGGTCAGCACGGCATCGACGGCGGGGACGGACGCGACGCCCTACTCGTCGGCCTACGCGGCGTCGAAGGGCGGCGTGGTCGCGCTCACGATGTCGCTCGCGGTCAGCCACGCGCACGCGGGGCTACGCGTCAACTGCGTCGCACCGGGTCCGATCGATACACCCATCGCGCTGCAGTACATCCCGCCCGAAGGCGCCGACCTGCAGCTGATCGGCAGCCTCATCCTGCCGTTCGGCGAGGTGGGCAAGCCCGAGGAGGTCGCGGCGGTGTTCGCGTTCCTCGCGTCGCGCGATGCGAGCCACGTGAACGGGCAGGTGTTGCGGGTCGACGGCGGCAAGCGGGCGTAGGCGTCGCCGTCGGATCCATCGCCCTGGCGCTCGAGGGGCGGAACCGGGGCAGCGTTGCGGTGCACGCGACGCGGTGGGTGGCGGCGCGCGTGCCGGCCCCGATTGCTCAGGGCTCCTGCTTCGGCATGACGCTGCGGGCGTACGCGGTCACGGCGCGGAGCTGCTCGTCGGTCAGCTTGTTGCCGTACTTGAGCATCACCTTGTTCTTGCCGATCGCCTCGCCGCCCTTCTTCGTGATGTCGAAGAGGTACTCGTCGGTCCAGCCCTGCACGGTCGCGGCGTCGGTCCAGTCGTGCATCTTGACGGGCTCCTTCAGCATGCCGAGCAGGTAGCCGTCGCCCTTGCCGCCGAAGCCGTGGCACTGCGGGCAGCCCTCGTCCTTGAAGATCTCTCGGCCCTGCTCGACCTGCGCCGGATCGCCCGCGTGCGCCGGGGTGGCGGCGAGCAGTGCGGCCAGTGCCGCGTGCCCGAACGATCGAGGCGATCTCATCGGGTCTTCTCCGCCGTGTCCGCGGCGCGCTGCCGCATGAGGGTCTCCACGCGCTGCTGGAAGCCGGGCAGGTACGCGTAGAGCGTCGTGAAGTCGGCGCGGCCGATGCCGACGACCTCGACCGCCGTCCGGGCGCGCACCGTGGCCGTGCGTGCGGCGTCGCTGATCAGCGCCATCTCGCCGAAGTACTCGCCCGGACCCATGGTCGCGAGCAAGCGCTCCCCGCCGTCGGGCATCTCGCGCAGGATCTCCACCTCGCCCGAGACGATCGAGAACGCGAGGTCGCCAGGCTCGCCCTGGCGGAAGACGACGTCGCCGGGCTCGAAGCGGAGCTGGGTCACGCCGCGGCGCCGGAACACGTCGGTCACGGCGACCCCCAGAGCGAGCAGCGCGCCGACCACGATGCAGGCTTGTCCGACGATCAGGAACAGCGACAGCGTGAGCGCCGTCAGGTGCTGCACCGCGACGAGCGTGATCAGCGCTGCCGCGACGATCAGCACGCGAGCGGTGAGCAGGATGCGGCGCCGCACGCGCGGCGCCGGCAGCCGGAGCGCGTCGGTCACGGGTGGCGCCGCGGTCAGCCCCGGGCGCGCCATTGCTCGAGGCTCGGGTGCGCGGGCGAGTGGCAGGTCATGCACGACGTGACCTCGGCGCCGGTGTCGGGGTCGCGCTCGACGAGGTTGCGCGCGATCATCAGGTGAACGCTGCGTCCGGACGAGAGGAAGTCGGCGCCGCCCGCGTGGCAGTCGAGGCAGAACTGCTTCCGGTAGCGCCGGTAGGTGCGGATCTGCTTCCGGTAGCGCCGGTAGGTGCGGATCTGCTTCCGGTAGCGCCGGTAGGTGCGGATCTGCTCCTCGCCGAGCGCCGTCGGCGACCCGGCCAGCCAGTGGTAGAGGTGCGCGAAGCCGCGCAGCTTCGCGTCGGCGGAGCCCCACACTCCGTAGTCGGCGTGGCAGCGGTAACACTCGTTCTGCGCGATCCAGCGCTGCTTGTAGTGCACCGCCGCGAGCGACGTGCTCGCGGCGTACTGCATGTCGCTCACATAGGGGCTCATCGCGCTGTGGCACGAGTGGCAGAACTCGACGGACTTCGAGCGCTCGACCGTCGTGAATGCGCCGACCAGCATCATGAACACCGGCAGCACGAACAACCCGAGCACGCCGAGCGCGCTCGCCGCCGTCGGGCTCATGCGCCGCTCGCCGAGCGCGGCGCCGACCACCAGCACGAGCACGGCGATCGCGAGAGCGGTGGTGACCACCACACCGAGCTCCGCGAAGTCGCCGCTGCGCTGGAACGGCTGCTCGAGAAGCCCTCGCGCGACCTCGTCGGTGATCCCTGACATCGCGGTGTGCAAGCGTCCACCACGGTCCGCCGCGCGGCGGAACCGATCCGCGGCGCGCCCTTTCGTCGGACGTGGAGGTCTGGCGGCATTCACGGAGTCGTGACAGCGCCCGAGCCGCTGACCGCGGTGCCAGCCAAGAAAAGGAGCGCGAAGATGAGCCGAGCCCGTACGCGTATCGTTGCCGCCTCTCTCGCCGCCGGTGCCCTGCTGTTCCACGGCGGTTCCGTGCGCGCCGAGAGCCACGCCGAGACGGCGCAGCAGGGCCGGGCGCAGTTCATCCGCTACTGCGGCTCGTGCCACGGCCCGGACGGGAAGGGCGACGGGATCCTGTCGGGCGCCCTCGAGCAGCGCCCCGCCGACCTCACGCTGATCGCGCAGAAGAACGGCGGCAAGTTCCCGAGCAGACGGTCATGCGCTTCATCGACGGCACGACCGACGTCCGCGCGTACGGCGATCCGGACATGCCGGTGTGGGGCGAGGTCTTCAAGCAGCAGATCGCCGCCTCGCCCACGCAGCAGGCCGAGATCCGCGCGACGATCGCCGGGATCGTGAACTACATCGGGACGATCCAGCAGAAGTGAGCGCGCCGCCGGCGCCGGCGGGCGGGGAGAGAATGCTCGCCAACCGTTGCGTCGCCCGCGTCCGACCGCGGGCAACGGTTGAGAAACCCCGGGTGACGTGCTGCAGCCACGAGGATGACGGATGCAGTCGCGGCACTCGGGGCGCGCTTTCCCCGCCGGCGAATCGTCGTCACCGGTGCCGCGAGCGGCCTCGGGCTCGAGCTCTGCCGGCGCTTCGCGCGCGCCGGCTGGACGATCGGCATGCTCGACGTGGACGCGACGGCGCTCGACGCGGCGGCGGTCGAGGTCGAGCGCCTCGGCGGCCGGGTGCGGCGCGCCGTGGTCGACGTCGCCGACGCCGACGGCCTGCGCGCTGCCGTGGACGCGTTCGTCGCCGAGGTGCCGGGTCTCGACGTGATGGTGAACAACGCCGGCGTGGCGGTCGGCGGCGACTTTCTCGAGACGCCGGTCGACGACTGGCGCTGGATCGTCGGCATCAACCTGCTCGGCGTCGTGCATGGCGCGCGCGCCGCGCTGCCGGTCCTGCTCGCGCAGCGCAGCGGCTTGCTGCTGAACGTGGCGAGCGCTGCAGGCTTTGCCTCGGCGGCCGGCATGAGCGCGTACAACGCGACCAAGGCGGCGGTCGTGGCGCTGAGCGAGACGCTCTACGGCGAGACGCTCGGCACGGGTGTCCAGGTGTCGGTCGCGATGCCGTACTTCTTCCGCACCGGGCTCCACCGCACGCTGCGCGCCCCGGACCAGGCACGCCGCGACGCAGAGCGCATGTTCGCCACCACGCCCTACACCCTCGAGCAGGCCGCGACGGACGTGCTGAACGGCGCCGCCGCGGGTCGCTTCTACGTCCTCGCGCCGCGCTGGCTGAGCCTCCTGTGGCTCGTGAAGCGCCTGAACGGCCCGTTCTTCCTTCGTCTGTTCCGCCGCCTGCGCGATCGGCAGCTAGCACCGGGTGAGGCACGAGGCTGAGGCCTCGGCTCGCGCGACGTCGCAAAGCCTCCGCGGTCGGCGGCTCGCGGGTGCGCCCGCGCGGCTGCGGGCCCCCCGGGCGGCGCGCTCAAGCCGGCCCGCCCTAGGGCCGAAGGTATCGACAGACGCCGTGGCACGCCCGCAGGACACCGTCGAGACCGCACACGCCGAGCTGCCCGAAGCCTTGCGCTATCAGCAGTCGGAGGCGCGCATGGCGACGACTCTTCCGGCCCGACTCACCACCGCCGACGGTGAGATCGTTCCGGTGCTGCTCGCCGACCTGAGCCCGACCGGCGTCCTGCTGGTCACCGACCGCCGCTTCGGGGAGGCGCTGCCGCCCGCGGTCGGCGCTACGGCGTGGCTCGAGTTCTTCCTCGACGAGGTCGAGGTCGCCGGTGCCGCGATTCGCGTGCGCGCCTGCAAGCTGCGCGGGCGCTTCCAGCTCGAGATCGGGTGCTCGTTCGTCGATCTGAGCGACGGTGCCCGGACGGCGATCCGCTCGAAGGTCGCCGCAGCGCGCATCGCGCGCCGCCGCTGAGAGCCGCGCCGGTGGCAGCGGGCGCGATGCGCGGCACGCCCGTCCACGGACGCCGTGCGGGGACGCCGTGCGGGGACGCCGTGCGGGGACGCCGTGCGGGGACGCCGTGCGGGGACGCCGTGCGGGATTGACGCGCGCCGCGATT
>VGTK01000098.1 GCA_016874715.1 Deltaproteobacteria bacterium
GCGCCGAGGCACGTCGCGCCGCGCTCGCCGAGGGACAGCAGCCGGGCGCGGCGGACAGCGGAGCCCAGGTGGTGCCGCAAGCGGAGGACTTCACGCCGCCGCCCGAGGAGCCCATGGGCCACACGGGCGACGTCCCGGCAGTCGACGTTCCCCCCGAAGGCGGCGACGAGTAGCGCGCCGCCAGGCGCGCGATGGCTCGTTCAACCGACGAGGTTGACGGGCCTCCCGGCGAGGTACGCGCGCAGGTTCTCCACCGCCGTCGCCATCAGCCGGCGCCGCGCCGCGAGGCTCGCCCACGCGACGTGCGGCGTGATCACGCAGCGCGGTGCGCGCAGCAGCGGGTTGTCGGCGCGGATCGGCTCGTCGGACACCACGTCGAGCCCCGCACCGGCGATCGTCCCGTCCGCCAGCGCCTGCGCGAGCGCCGCCTCGTCGACCAGCTGTCCGCGCGCGGCGTTGATCAGCAGCGCGCTGCGCTTCATGCGCGCCAGCAGCCGCGCGTTGACGAAGCGCTCGTTGTCGGCGGTGAGCGGGCAGTGCAGCGTCACCACGTCGGCGGCCGCGAACAGCTCCTCGAGCTCGCACCAGGTCTCTTTCGCGGTCGGCGGCGGCAGCGGGCTGCCGGGCCGCGCGCTCGCCAGCACGCGCATGCCGAGCGCACGCGCGACCTCGCCGACGCGCTGCCCGATGCGGCCGTAGCCGACGATGCCCATGGTGAGCCCGGCGAGCTCGAGCAGCGGACGCGTCCAGAAGGAGAAGTCGGGACAGCGCTGCCACTCGCCCGCGTGCACCGCGGCGTCGTGCTCGCCGACCGCGTTCGCGAGCTCGAGCAGCAGCGCGAACACGTGCTGCGCGACGAAGTCGGTGCCGTACTCCGGGACGTTGGTCACCGTGATGCCGCGCGCGTGCGCCGCCGCGACGTCGACCACGTTGTAGCCGGTCGCGAGCACGCCGACGTAGCGCAGCTCCGGCAGAGCGGCGAGCGCCGCGGCGTCGAGGTGCGTCTTGTTGGTCAGCGCGACCGCGGCGCCGCGCGCGCGCGGCACGATCTCGTCCCGTGCCGAGCGGTCGTACACCGTCAGCTCGCCCAGCGCCGCGAGCTCGTCCCACGGGTTGTCGCCGCGGTTCAGCGTGTGACCGTCGAGGACGACGATCCTCACGACACGCGCCTCGTATGCCCCGCCCAGTGGGGCTCGCGCAGCTCGCGCTTCAACACCTTGCCGCTCGGGTTGCGCGGCAGGACCGCGACGAAGTCCACCGAGCGCGGACGCTTGTAGCCCGCGAGGCGGCCGTGGCAGTGCGCGAGGATCTCGTCCGCGGTGGCCGCGGCGCCCTCGCGCAGCACGACGATGGCCTTGACGCTCTCGCCCCACTTCTCGTCGGGGACGCCGATCACGGCGACGTCGGCGATCGCCGCGTGCTGGAACAGGACCTCCTCGACTTCCCTCGGGTAGACGTTCTCGCCGCCGGACACGATCATGTCCTTGACGCGGTCGGAGATGTAGAGGTAGCCGTCGGCATCCATGCGGCCCGCGTCGCCGGTGTGCATCCAGCCGCCGCGCAGCGCCTCGCGCGACGCCTCGGGCAGGTTCCAGTAGCCGCGCATGAGCTGCGGCCCGCGCGCGACGATCTCGCCGACCTCGCCCGGCGGCAGCGGGCGGTCCTGTCCGTCGACGACGCGGACCTCCGTGCCGACCATCGCGCGTCCCGCAGACAGCAGGAGCTCCGGCTTGCCGGCGAGCGCGCGCCTGTGGTCCGACGGCAGGAGGTACGTGACGGCGGCGGTGGTCTCGGTCATGCCGTAGCCCTGCAGGAAGTCGCAGCCGAAGACCTGCATCGCGCGCGCCAGCGTCGCCTCGGAGATCGGCGACGCGCCGTACACGATGTAGCGGAGGGCATCGTACTTCCGCTCGGCCACGTCCGGGACCATCACCAGGCAAGCCTGGATCATCGCCGGCACGAGCAACGCGCGGCCGATGCGCTCGTCGCTCATCGCGCGCACGGCGTGTACCGGGTGGAAGTCCCCCTGGATGAACAGCGAGCCGCCGTACCAGACGGTGCTGAAGGTCATGATCGCCGCGGCCGCGTGGTACATCGGCGCCACGACGAGCGCGCGCTCGCCGGGCGTGCTGTCGAGCGCGAACGACGCCTGCGCGAGCTGCGCCATCACGGCACCCTGTGCGAGCACGGCACCCTTGGGGCGGCCCGTCGTGCCGCTGGTGTACATCTGGTAGAGGTCGTCGTCCGCCGTGACGTGCACGTCGGGCGCCGTCGTCGGCGCCGCGCCCACGAACGCCTCGTAACACTCCCAGCCCGCTGGCGCGTCGGGTACCGCGAGCGCCACGCAGCGCTCGACGGTCGCGAGCTGCGCGCGCACCGGCTCGATCGCGGCGACGTACTCGCCGCGCGCGATCAGCAGGCGCGCCTTCGCGTCGTCGATGATGTACTGCCACTCGGGCGGTGCGAGCCGGTAGTTGAGCGGCACCGGCACCGCGCCGACCTTCGACGCGGCGAGGAACATGAAGGCGTACTCGGTCGAGTTCTTCGACAGGTACGCGAAGCGGTCGCCGCGCTGCAGCCCCGCGGCCAGCAGGGCGTTGGCGAGGCGGTGCACCTCGAGCGCGGCCTCCCCGTAGGTGGTGCGCTTGCCGTCGAACACGGCGAACTCGGCGTCGGGCGTCTCGCGAACGCGGAAGTCGAAGGGATCGTGCAGTCGCAGCATGGTTCTCACTCCGTCTCGGGCTTCGTCCTCGGTGGATCGTTCGTGGTCAGAGCAGCAGGCCGGCGCGGCGTCCCGCGTCGAGCGCGTCGATCGCGTCGACGCGGCGGATCGCGCCGCGGATCTCCTCCGCGAAGACCGCGCGGCGCGCCGCGAGGTCGGCCTTCGCGGGGTCGATCAGGCCACGGTTGCGCGCGAGGCTCAGCGCGGTCTGGAACAGCACCCGCGACACCGACTCGGCGCTCCGGATCTGGCGCTGCAGCTGGTACTGCTTGCCGAGCGCGAGACAGCGGTTCAGGAATTCGCCCTCGTCGAACGGCGCGTCCACCGGCTGGCGTGCGAGCACGTCGCCGACCACCTGGTACGCCTCGAGGAACGGCCGCAGCACGCGGTGCGCGAGGAACGGCTGCATGCGGCGCAGCAGGGCTGCCGCCTCGGCGCCGCCGACCGCGAGCGCCTCCCGCCAACCAGGGTCGTGCAGCGCGACCTCGGCCGTGATCTCGGTGCGGAAGGCCTCCTTCTCCGGGAAGAAGAACTCGAACTTGAGGAGATCGCGGAGCCGCAGCGCCTCCTCGAAGAACTCGCCGGCGCAGTCGTTGCAGTCGCGCTCTGCGGTGTGCACCAGCGCGAGCTCGGCGATCGCCGCGTTCACGAAGAAGTGGATGATGGTGTTGCGGTAGTACGCGGCCGCGAGATGCTTGTCGGGGCCGATCAGGTAGACGGTCTCCGGCCCCTCGTCGAAGTACGCGAGCACGTCGCTGTCGATCAGCGCGCCGAGCGCGCGCCGCACGTCTTCGGGCGTGTCGAGCTCGAGCGCCTCCGTCGTCGGCAGGCCGCGCTTGCGCACGTACGCGACCAGCTCGCGCAGCACCGCGCAGACCTCCGCGAGCGTCAGCGCGCGATCGCCGACGCCGAGCAGCGCCAGCGTCACCAGCGACGTCGGCGTGATCGGCGTCACGCGGTCGATGCGCACGGCGACCTCGAAGGCGAGCTTCGAGAGCGCGATCGAGTCCTCGTCGGGGTGCGGCTCGGCGCCGGGATCGGCGGGCGGTCCGAGTGCGCTGCGCACGGACACCGGCTCGCCGAAGTTGATGTGGATGTCTCCGAAGCGTCGGCGGAGCGAGCGCACCACGTGCACGAACCAGCCGAAGCTCTCCTTCTGCTTCTTGCCGCCGCGCTGCTCCTGCACGTAGTCGCCGACGTCCTGGATCTGGTCGTAGGCGATCGAGACGGGAATCAGGAACACGTCCTCGGCCTTGCCGCGCCGGTAGGCGTCGACCACGTAGGCGAGGAGTCCGAGCCGCGGCGGCAGCAGCTTGCCCGAGCGCGAGCGTCCGCCCTCGACGTACCACTCCATCGAGAAGCGCTTCTCGACGAGGTAGTCGACGTACTGCCGCAGGACGAACTTGTAGACCGGGTTGTCCTTGAACGTGCGCCGGATGAAGAACACGCCGCTGCGCCGGACGAGCGGCCCCACCGGGAAGAAGTTCATGTTGATGCCGCCCGCGGTGTGGTTCGGCGGGTGGCCGTTCTCGTGCAGCGCGTACTGCAGGACCAGGTGGTCGAGGTTCGACTTGTGCGACGGCAGGAACACGACCGGGTAGCGCTGCGTCAGGCTGAACAGCTCGCCGAGCCGCTGGCGGTCGTAGTGCAGGTGCTCGCCGTAGCCCTGCGTGTAGAGCAGGTGGATCAGATGCGCCGTGAGGTCGATGACGTGCGGGCTGTGCGTCGCCGCGATCTCGCGCAGGTAGCCCGCAGCCTCCGCCGCGACCTTCGCATCGTCCTGCTGCGTCTCGCGCGCGAGCCTCGACACACCGGCGCGGAACGCGGGGCGCGCGAGGATGTCCTCGCGCACCAGCTTCGGCACCTTGTAGCGCGCGCCGCGGAGCCGCCGCTCGGCGCGCTCGAGCGCCAGCGCCGCCTGGCGCCAGACGAACTCCGCGAGCCCCGTGGTGTAGGCCGGGTCGGCGCCGCCGGCGCTGCGCCAGCGCTCGCGCAGCGCCGACAGCGGTGCGGGCTCGCCGGCGACGATCAGGCAGCGCTCGGGGTTGCGGCGCAGGATCATCTCCTGGCGGAGCCGCCCCGGGTCGCGCGGGTCGCCGACGGTCAGCAGCTCGCGCAGCGGGTTCTCGCGCACGCCCGCGATCTTCTCGCGCTCCCACGCGACGCGCAGCGGTGCCAGCAGCGGGTCGCCGTCCGGGGATGCGACGCACGCCTCGAGGCGTCCGTCCTGCGGCGTGCGCCGGCGGCGCCGCGACGGCGGGATGGTCGCGACCTCGAATCCGCCCGGACCGGCCTCCGGCGCGTGACGCTCGATCCAGCTCTCGAGGATGCGCCGCTCGAGCGGGCTCGACACGTCGAGCAGGAAGACGACGCGGCGGCCATCGGCCGCCGGCCACGACGGCTCGTGCGGCAGGCCGCCCGCGCCCCGGCCGGTCGCGACGGGGGTCGGGGTCCCGCCCAGCGGGGTCATTCCCTGCGCCACCATCGCACCCGTTCTTCCCAGATGACGCGGGTGGCGTAAAGCCGATTCCGCGCCGCTGCCGCCGTCCGATCGTCGGCCGTGGCGCCGTGCGTCGATGCTTTACCCGCCATGGCACCGCCGCTAAGGTCCGACAGCCCGGAAACCGAGGAACACCGACGTGCGGACGAGCGAGCTGACCCGCGAGATCGACGAGAGCCCATCGGGCCCGCACATCGCCGCACTCTTCGACCTCGACCGCACGTTGATCGCCGGCTTCTCGGCGCTGACCTTCGTCGTCGACGGCTTCCGCAGCGGGCGCCTCGGTGCTCCGGATCTGGGCGAGCTGCTGTTCGCGGCGACGAGCTTCCAGCTCGGCACCGTCGGCTTCTCGGGCTTCCTCTCCGGCACGGCGCGCACGCTAGGCGGCTTCTCCGAGGAGGAGTTCGCGGCGGTCGGGGAGCGCATCTTCAACGACGAGCTGGCGAGCGAGGTCTACCCCGAGGCGCGCGCCATCGTCGACGCGCACCGGCGGAAGGGCCACACCATCGCCATCGTGTCGTCGGCGACGCGCTACCAGGTGGCACCGATCGCGCGCGAGCTCGGCATCGAGCACGTGCTGGTCACGAGCCTCGAGGTGAAGGACGGCCAGCTGACCGGCGAGCTGGTCTACCCGCTCTGCTACGGCGAGGGGAAGGCGCTGTTCGCGCGCGGCCTCGCCGACGAGCTCGGCCTCGACCTCGCGCAGAGCTGGTTCTACACCGACAGCGAGGAGGACCTGCCGCTGCTGGAAGCCGTCGGCAAGCCGCGTCCGACCAACCCGAGCCGCGCGCTGCAGACCATCGCCGCGCGCCGCAGGTGGCCGACGCAGGCGTTCACCAGCCGCGGCTTTCCCGGCGCCGAGCAGATGCTGCGCACCGGGCTCGCGATCGGAGCGATCTTCCCGTCGTTCCTGATGGGGCTGCCCGCGGCGGCGCTGAGCGGCAACTGGCAGCAGTGCGTGAACATCGCATCGTCGACCTGGGGCGAGGTCGGCACCGCGCTCGCGGGACTCGAGGTGAACGTCCACGGCGAGGAGCACCTGTGGGCGCGGCGGCCCGCGGTGTTCATCTTCAACCACCAGTCGGCGGTCGACATGCTGGTGCTGTGCAAGCTCCTGCGGCGCGACTTCGTCGGTATCGGCAAGCAGGAGATCAAGAAGAACCCGATCTTTGGTCCGCTCATGTCGCTCGCGGGGACCGTGTTCATCGACCGCTTCCAGCACGAGAAGGCGATCCAGGCGCTGCGCCCCGCGATCGACGCGCTCCGGCACGGCATCTCGCTCGCGATCGCGCCGGAGGGGACGCGCAGCACGACGCCGCACCCGGGCCCGTTCAAGAAGGGTGCCTTCTTCATGGCGATGGAGGCCGGCGTGCCGATCGTGCCGATCGTGCTGCGCAACACGCTGGACGCGCTGCCCAAGAACTGGCTCGTCGTGCGGCCGACGACGATCGACGTGGACGTTCTGCCGCCGATCGAGACGCGCCGCTGGAAGCGGCAGGATCTCGACCGGCACATCGCGGAGACGCACGCGCTGTACGAGGAGACGCTGCGGACGTCGTGGGAGTGAGCGTCTCGCCGTAGCTGCGATGAGACAGATTGACAAATTCTGTCTCATCAGTGAAAAGTGTCCCCGTGCTCGAATCCACGCGCGAGCGGATCCTCGACGGGGCGGCGGCGGCGGTCGCGCTGCACGGCCTCGCCAAGCTCGACATGGCGGACGTCTGCGCCGGTGCGGGGCTGTCGCGCGGCACGATCTATCGCCACTTCCCGAACCGGGACGCGATCCTCGCCGCTCTCGCGGAGCGCGAAGGGCTGCGCCTCAAGGAACGCATGCTCGCGGCGATCGCCGACGCGCCCGCCGGGCAGGAGCGGATCCTGGTGGCGCTGCGGCTCTTCGTGGAGCACGTCAACGAGCATCCGGCGCTGCAGCGTCTCCTCGAGACCGATCCGGCGCTGGTGCTGCGCGAGCTGCGCGCGCGGTTCGACGCGCTCCGCGCCGAGTTCGCCCAGGTGCTGGTGCCGCTGCTGCGCCGGGTCGACCTCGTGCGGCACGAGATCGTCACCGCGGAGCAGCTCGTCGACTGGATGATGCGGCTCATGGTGTCGGCCTTCCTGTTCCCCGATCCGCGCCCCGGCGAGACGGCGCGCAGCCTGACCGCGCTCTACCGTAGCCTGAGCGCCGAGCTCGCCGCGCCGGCGAAGCCGAGACGCCGCCCCGCACGACGACGGGCCGGTGGCAAGCGATGACGCACCCGCCGGAGAAGCAGCCCATGCCCGCATCGCCCGCACCGGCCGCGCCCGACGAGGCGTCGGGACATCTCCCCTGACCAGCGACGACCGGACGGCATCGTCCGTCCAGCTTGGAGTCTGAACATGGAAGTCGGCATCCTCCAGATCTTCCAGAACTACCAGGGCCGCGTCGCCGACCGGGAGGTCGTCGCGACGGAGATGCGCCTCGCGCGTCTCGCCGAGGAGCTCGGCTACGACAAGCTCTGGGTGGTGGAGCACCACTTCACCGATTACGCCGCGTGCCCGGACAACGTGGCTTACCTGTGCTGGCTCGCGGGCTGCACCCGGCGCATCCGGCTCGGCACGGGTGCGGTGATCGTGCCGTGGAACGTCCCGCTCCGCGTAGCGGAGAAGATCATCATGCTCGACTACGTCTCGGGCGGCCGCGCGGTGCTCGGGCTCGGGCGCGGGCTGTCGCGCGGCGAGTACGGGCGCTTCGGGATCGACATGAGCGAGAGCCGCGAGCGCTTCGACGAAGGTGCCGCGATGATCCTCTCCGCGCTCGAGACGGGCTGGATCGAGGGCTCGGGTCCGTTCTATCCGCAGCCGCGCACCGAGATCCGGCCGCGGCCGCAGCGCGGCATCCGCGATCGTCTGTACTGCGTCGGGATGTCGCCGGACTCGGTCGAGCAGGCAGCAAGGCTCGGCGGGCGGCTCACGACCTTCACGCAGCAGCTCTGGGAGGACTACGCGAGCGGGCCGCTGCGGCGCTACCGCGAGGCCTACCGCGAGCACCACGGCGATGTCGTGCCACCGCCGCCCCTCACCGGCGACCTGATGTACTGCCACCACGATCCCGCCGTCGCCGAGGAGCGCGGGCTCGAGTACATGACCAACTACTTCCTCACCATCGCGAATCACTACGAGCTCATGAGCGATCACTTCAAGAGCGTGAAGGGCTACGCGAGCTACGCGTCGGCGAGCGAGCTGTTCCGGCAGGTGGGCCTCGAGCCGGCCGCGAAGGGCTACTGCGCGGTGAACAGCTTCGGCACGCCAGAGCAGCTGCTGAAGAAGTTCCGCAAGCGCCGCGATCTGATCGGCGACTTCGAGCTCAACATGATCTCGAACTACGGTGGCATGGCACCGGAGATCGCCGAGGCGAGCATTCGCCTGTTCGCCGAGGAGCTGCTTCCCGAGCTGCAGTCGTGGTGACGCCCGGCGAGCCGGGCGCGGGCGCGCCGGCCGAGCCGCGCTCGGACGCCCGCGCACACGACGGGCCGTGGATCATCGACGCGTGGGTGAACCTGCTCCGCCCCGCCTCGGACTCGCCGGACAGCAGCGACGGCGAGAGCATCTTTGGCCGCTACGGCCAGCTCGAGCAGCTCACCGCGGGTACGAAGCCCGAGCAGCTCGTCGCCGAGATGGACGCCGCAGGCGTGGAGCGCAGCGGCCTCTGCGGCACCGACACCCTCTGGGTCGCCGAGACCTGCGCGCGGTACCCGGGACGCTTCTTCGGCATGGTGAGCCCGGACCCGCGCGACATCATGCCGTGCCTGCGCACGATCGAGACCTGCGTGCGGGAGTACGGCTTCAAGGCGGTGAAGATCGAGCCTTTCGTCTGGGGCAAGCCGCCGACCGATGCGATGTACTACCCGATCTACGCCAAGTGCGTGGAGCTCGACATCGCGTTCACCACGCAGATCGGGCACACCGGGCCCGACGTCTTCCCGTCCGAGGTGGGCCGGCCGATCTACCTCGACCAGGTGGCCATCGACTTCCCCGAGCTGCGCATCGTCGGCGGGCACATCGGCTGGCCCTGGACCGAGGAGGCGATCGCGCTCGCGTGGAAGCACCGCAACGTCTGGATCGACACCTCGGCGCACGTCCCGAAGCACTTCCCGCCGAGCTTCACGCACTTCCTGCGCACCTTCGGTCAAGACAAGTGCCTGTTCGCATCGGACTGGCCGCTGCTGCCGATCGGCCGGCCGCTCGGCGAGCTCGATCGATTCTGTCCGATGCCGGAGGACGTGCGACGGAAGTTCCTGCGCGACAACGCGCTGCGCGCGTTCCGGCTCGAGGGCTGACGTCCACACCGGCTTCGCCGGCCACGATCGGATGAGCCCGCAGGGCGTGTTCACCGGATCGTCAGGCGAGACCCATCCCGCGCGCCACGCGCTCGTGATGCCAGGCGACCGGGCCCCACGCGAGCTCCGCGGCCTTCGCGCGGCGCGTGAAGAGCTGCAGGTCGTGCTCCATCGAGAAGCCGACGGCGCCGTGCACCTGGTGCGCGTGGCGCAGGATCCGCCGCACGGCCTCGAGACCGTACGCGACCGCGCTGCCCACCTCCACGTCGTCGTGGCGCCCGGCGGCGATGCTGCACGCGGCGCGGCGCGCCAGGACGCGCAGCGCGTCGATGTCGCTGCGCATGTCGACGCAGCGGTGCGCGACCGCCTGGAAGCTGCCGATCGGCCGTCCGAACTGCTCGCGCGTCTTCGCGTGCTCGATGGTCATCGCGAGCACGCGCTCGCACGCACCGGAGAGCCAGGCGAGCGTGGCCGTGGCGCCGCGATCGAGCATCCGCGGCAGGGCGTCGCCGCGCAGACCCGAGAGCTCGAGCAGCTCACCCGGCGCGCCGTCGAAGGTCACCGCGTACGACGGGTCGCCGCCGAAGGTGGCCTGTCGCGTGCAGGTGAAGCCCGGTGCGCCGCGCTCGACGGCGACGATCGCCGGCCCCGCGACGGCTACGAGCAGCAGGTCGGCGTCGTCCGCGAAGGGAACGAGGACCTTCCGCCCGGTGAGCCGGCCGCCGTCGAGACGCAGCGCCGGCTGCTCCCACGCCCCGCGCCAGCCCGGCTCCGCGAGCGCGAGCGTCACCACCGCGTCGCCCGAGACGACGCGCGGCAGCCAGCGCCGGGCTGCGCTGCCGTCGAGGAGCGGCATGGCGGTCGCCGCCGTCGCGACGAACGGCGACGGCAGCAGCGCGCGCCCCAGCTCCTCGCAGACCAGCACCGTCTCGACGAAGCTCTGCGCGCTGCCGCCGGCAGCGGCCGGCGCCTCGAGCCCGAGCCAGCCGAGCTGCGCCATCTCCCGCCAGACGTCGCGGTCGAAGGCACGGCCCGCGGCCTCGAGCGCGCGCACGGACGTGAGCGACCAGCGGCGCGCGGGGAACGCGTGCACCGACTCCACCAGCATCGACTGCTCCGCGGTGAGGGTCAGGTCCACGACGCTTGCTCCGCGACGATCGTCAAGTACACGACCGCCTCATCGCACGCGCGGCAGGCCGAGGCCGCGCTCGGCGACGATGTTCTTCTGCACCTCGAGGGTGCCGGCCGTGATCGTGGTCGGGATCGTGCGCACCCACTGTCGGTGCACCAGCCCGGCGAGCGGTGCGGCCGGATCGTCGGCGGTGAGCTGCCCCGTGAGGCCGAGGATCTCGAGTCCGACGTCGCTCACCAGCTGCTCGATCTCGGTGTTGTGCAGGCGTGCGATCGACACCTCGACCGTCGGCACGCGGCCCGCGGCCTGCAGCGAGATCGCGTGGTAGCTCAGCAGGCGCGCCGCCTCGTAGCGCACGCGCAGGCTCGCGAGCTGCCGGCGCACGTGCGGATCGCGCGCGAGGCCGGTCGCGTTCACGTGCTCGACCAGCAGCTCGATCACGCGGCCGGCGCGCGCGTAGCGGGCGATCCCGACCCGCTCGAAGGTCAGCCCGGCGGTGACGATCTCCCAGCCCTGGCCGGCGCGCCCGAGCAGGCAATCGTCCGGGACGACCACCTCGTCGAGGAAGATCTCGTTCAGCTCGTGCGGCCCCGCCATGCTGTCGATCGGGCGCACCGTGATGCCCGGCGTGCGCATGTCGAGCAGCAGCAGCGACAGGCCCTCGTGCCGCTTCCCTTCGCTGCTCGTGCGGACAAGGAGAAAGCACCAGTCGGCGGGCGCGTCGGCGTAGCTGTTCCAGACCTTCTGCCCCGTGACGACGAAGCCGTCACCGCGGCGCTCGGCGCGCGTCGCGACCGCCGCCAGATCGGAGCCCGCACCGGGCTCCGAGAAGCCTTGCGTCCACAGCACGTCGCCTGCCGCCATCGGCGGCAGGAAGCGCGCCTTCTGCGCGTCGCTGCCGAAGCGCATGATGCACGGACCGATGTAGTTCAGGTTCATGTACTGCGGGCCGCGCGGCTCGTCGTGCGCCCACATCTCCTCGCGCAGCACGGCCTGCAGCCACGGGCCCGCCGCCGCGCCGCCGTGCTCGCGCGGCCACGCCATGGTGAGCCAGCCGCGGGCCGCGAGCTTCCGGCAGAGCTCGCGCGTGAACGGCATCGCACGCGGGTCGTCGACGAACATGCCGCGCCACCACGCCGGCAGCTCGGCCGCGAGAAACGCGCGCAGCTCCGCGCGAAAGCGCTCCTCCTCGGCGGTGAAGGTGAAGTCCATCGCGCCGCCCGGTGCCTGCGTCAGGGCGCGGTCGGCACGATGCCGCCGTCGACGGTGAAGGTGCTGCCCGTGATCCAGCTCGCGCGCGTCGACGCGAGGAAGACGACGAGACCCGCGAGATCCTCCGGCTCGCCCATGCGCCCCGCGGGGATCGGGCGCTTCGCGAGCGTCGCCCGGTAGACCTCTTCCACGGTCTTGCCGGTCGCCTCGGCGCTGCGGCGTGCTGCCTCCTCGACCGCCTCGCTGCGGATCAGGCCGGGAACGATGCAGTTCGACAGGATGCCGTCCTTGGAGAACGCGTTGGCGAGGTTCTTCGTGAAGTTGATCAGCGCCGCCTTGGCGGCCGCGTAGGGTGCGAAGTACGGATCGGGCTGGCGGCCGACGCGCGACGAGATGTTGATGATGCGGCCGCCGCCGGTCGCCTGCATGAGCGGCACGCACGCGAGCGACAAGCGGACGGCGCTCATGAAGTTGAGCTCGAAGCTCGCGTGCCAGTCGTCCTCGGTGAGCTCGAGCATCTTCTTCGGCGAGCCCTTGCCGGCGTTGTTGACCAGGATGTCGACCCGCCCGAAGGACGCGCGGGCGCGCTCGAAGACCAGGGCCGCACCCGACGGCGTCGCGACGTCCGCCGCGACCGCCTCGACCGTGCGCCCGCCGCGCCGCAGCTCCTCAGCGGTCGCCTCCAGCGCCTCGCGACCGCGCGCGTTCACCACCAGATCGGCGCCGGACGCCGCGAGCTCGCGCGCGATCTCGCGCCCGATCCCCTTGCTGGCGCCGGTGACGATCGCCACCCGGCCGGCGAGCGCGACTTCCATCGTACCTCCTACCGTCCGCGGAAGACGGGCTTCCTGCGCTCGGCGAACGACTGCACGCCCTCGCGCATGTCCTCGCTCTGCGAGACCAGCGCCTGCGCCAGGCCCTCCTCCTCGAAGCAGGTTTCGAGCGTGCTCTCGTAGGCGCGATTGAGGAGGCGCTTCGACATGCCGAGCGCGAACGTCGGCCCCTCGGCGAGGCGCTCGGCCATGGTCTTCACCGTCGCCTCGAGCTCGGCACGCGGCACGACCCGTGTGCACAGGCCGAGGCGCAGCGCCTCTTCGGCCGGCACGTCGTCGGCGAAGAAGACCAGCTCCTTCGCCTTCTGGAGACCGACCAGGCGCGACAGCAGAAAGGCCCCGCCCGAGTCGATGGCGATGCCGCGCCGGCTGAAGACCTCGATCAGCCGCGCCTCGGCCGCCATGACCACGAGGTCGCAGGCCAGTGCGAGATGCGCGCCCATGCCCGCGGCGACGCCGTTCACGGCGGCGATGACCGGCTTCTCGACCTCGAGCACGGTGCGGATCAGGCGCTGCGAGTTCTGCTTCATCAGCGTGCGCGCGGCACCGGGGGGATGCACCGCGTCGGGGTCGCGCCGCCCGCCCCAGAGATCGGCGCCGGGGCAGAATGCGGTGCCCGCACCGGTCAGGACGGCGGCGCGCACGGCGGCGTCGCGCGCCACCATGCCGAACGCGTCGACCAGCCGCTCGCGCAGCTCGTCGTCGATCGCGTTCTTCGCCTCGGGGCGGTTCAGGGTGAGCCAGGCAACCCCGTGCTCGATGCGGACGAGAAGGACGTCGCTCATGGCCGATGCTCTATCGCGGCGGGCCTCCGGACGGCAATTCGTTCCACGCGGGTAGGGTTCCGCGACGGTGCTTGCGCGGCGCGCGCAAGCGTGGTCGAGATCACGCCGTGCGGAGGACGCGCCGAGCGGCCGATCCCGGGACCTCGCGGGGAGCCCCCGCGCGCCCGTCCGCCGGCCCTGCCCGCACCCGGGTGCCGGGCGGTGGACGGACATCAGGCACCTCGCGGCACGACCCGCCCATCGACCCGGTGACGGCCGAGATCATTCGCGGCGCGATGGAGACCGTCGCCTTCGAGATGGCGACGCACGTCAGCCTCACCGCCACGACACCGATCCTGAACCAGTCGAACGAGCGCAACGCGACCATCCTCGACGCCTCGGGCTGCCTCGCGGCACTCAGCGTCGGCATCCCGCAGTTCATGCTGAGCTCGACCTTGCCGGTGCGCTTCGCGCTCGAGTTCTTCGGCGACGACCTGCACGACGGCGACGTGCTGGTCGCGAACGACCCCTATCACGGCGGCGGGCACCTGCCGGACTACAACGTCTTCGCGCCGGTCTTTCACGAGGGCGCGCTGGTGCTCATCGCGTCGATCCAGTGCCACCACGCCGACACCGGCGGCGGCATGCCGGGCGGCTACAACGCGGACGCGCCCGACATCTGGGCGGAAGGCGTGCGCCTGCCGGCCGTCAAGCTCATCGATCGCGGCGTCGAGCGACGCGACGTGACCTACTTCCTGCAGGTGAACAACCGCACGCCGACCTTCATCGGCGATCTGCGCGCGCAGGTGGGTGCGGCCCAGCTCGGCGTGCGGCGGCTGAAGGACCTGCTCGCGCGCCATGGCACCGCCACGGTGCGGGCCGCGGTCGAGAGCACGATCGCCTACGCCGCGCGACGCTTCCGTCGCGAGGTCGCGGCGTGGCGCGACGGGGTCTACGAGTCCGACGTCCACGTCGACCACGATCCGCAGGGGAACCCGGACATCCACCTGCACTGCCGGGTGACCATCGCCGGCGACCGGCTCACCGTCGACTTCACGGGCTCCGACGACCGACCGGAGATCCAGGCGTACTCCGCATTCGGCAACACGCGTGGCTACGTCGTGGCACAGCTCGCTGCGATGATGGACCCCGCGATCCCGAAGAACGAGGGCTTCTTCCGCTCGATCGAGCTGATCGTGCCCGAGGGCTGCTGCCTGAACCCGCGGCCCGGGCGCTCGGTTGCGGCGGGCACGCACCACCCCGGGGCGGAGGTCGGCGAGGCGATCGCGTTGGCGCTCGCCGGGGTGGTGCCGGAGCGCTGCGCGCCGCAGACCTACAAGATCGGCATGCCGACGGTGATCTTCGGCACACACCCGCGGACCGGTGCGCTGTTCATCGACAACTCGGCCGACACCATCGCCGCGCATGCGAGCGCCGTGCACGGGCAGGACGGCTGGGGCTCGATGAACGCGAGCTTCGGCAACCTGATCCGCGCCACCGCCGAGATCAACGAGAGCATCTTTCCGCAGCGCCAGCTCGCACGCGACTACGAGACCGACAGCGGCGGACCCGGTCGCTGGCGCGGCGGCCTGGGCACGCTCTACCGGAAGCAGCTCCTCACGCCGGCGAACGTCTACACCTACGTCGTCGGCCGCAAGTATCCGATGCCGGGCATCGCCGGCGGGCGTCCGGGCGGGCCGAATCGCCTCGAGCTGAAGGTCGGCGGCCGGACGACGGAAGCCGGCGTGACAACGCGGCTCGTGCGCCACGAGGCGGGCGAGGCGATCGCCTACCACTACGGTGGCGGCGGCGGCGTCGGCGACCCGCTCGAGCGCGATCCCGCACGCGTCCTCGACGACGTCCTCGACGAGTACGTCTCCGAGCGCAGCGCGCGCGAGGACTACGGCGTCGTGCTGCGCGGGTCGCTCGAGGCGTGGAATCTGGAGGTCGATCGCGCTGCGACCGACCGCCTGCGCGAAGAGCTCGCGGCTGCGCGGGAGCGGCCGACGACAGGGCGAGCCACCGATCGCGCGTCGGGTCCGGCGGACGGCCGCCCGGAGACGTCCCCAGTGGGCGGGTAAGAGTAATTCCTGCCAGGAGTCTTACCGGAGGGTACGAGCACCATGCGCATCACGAGCAAGGGGCAGGTGACGATCCCGCAGGAGATCCGCGAGAAGGCCGGCCTGCTGCCCCACACCGAGGTCGAGTTCGAGTACACGCGCGGCCGGGTGACGCTGCGCGCTGTCGGCAAACGCACGACGCGAGGTCGCCGGGCCATCGAGAGGCTGCGCGGGAGCGGAACCAACCCCGCATGGAAAGGGCGCTCGACCGCGGAGATCATGACCCTTCTGCGCGGCGAGGACTGAACCTCCGTGGCGGATCGTGTCCTGGTCGACAGCAATGTCCTGATCGACATTCTCCAGCAGGACGAGCAATGGTTTGCCTGGTCCTCCGCCCGCCTGGCTCCGCTGGTCGACTCCCGCCGCGTCGTGCTCGACCCGATCGTCTACGCGGAAGTGTCGATCGGATTCGCGTCGATCGAGGATCTCGAGGCGGCGATCGGAGATTTCGGCTTCGAGCGCCAGCCGTTGCCCCGGGAGGCGGGCTTTCTCGCCGGGAAGGCGTTCGAGCGCTACCGCCGGCGTGGCGGCGCGAGGCGTTCGCCGTTGCCGGACTTCTACATCGGTGCGCACGCGGCAATCGCAGGATTGAAGCTCCTCACCCGTGATCCCAGGCGCTACCGCGAGTACTACCCCGGCCTGAAGCTGATCGCTCCGGAGTGAAGCGCACGCCGCACCCCCGGATGGGCACGGTGCCGACCAGCAAGACGAGCCCACCTCCTGGTTGACATGTCCCGTCGGATCGCCGACGTTCGGCGCATGCGCGCCCCGGCGACGATCGGTCTGTGTGTCCTGCTGCTCGCGGCCTGCAGCGATGCGCCGCGCGACGGCGACGCCGCCGACGTCACCCTGGCGAACCTGAACTTCCTGCACGGCCTGTTCTGCCCCGAAGGCAGCGACGACTGCCGGCTGCCCGACCGCACGGCGCTGCTGTTCGACTTCGTCGCCGCGCGCGGCTGCCCCGACGTGGTGACGCTGCAGGAGATCTGGCCGCCGTCGGTCGCCCTCATGGAGCCGTACCTCGTGTCGGCGTGCCCGTTCACCTACGCGCTGGTGCGCGGCGAGCGTCGCACCGACGTCGACGACGAGGCCGTGCTGTCGCGCTACCCCGTGCTCGCGGTCGCGCAGCGCACGCTCTTCCCGCGCTTCCGCCGCGTGCTGCACGTGCGCGTGGCACACCCGCGCGGCGAGCTCGACGTCTACACGACGCACCTCGGCTCGAGCGCCGACGGCGGACCGCAGCCGTGCGGCGCGGACTGCCCCGCGGAGTGCGTCGCGGCCGGAGCGGTCACGATCCGCGACTGCCAGGCGGTGCAGATGGGCGCGTTCATCGACGAGACGCACGACCCGGACCTCCTCGGGCTCGTCAGCGGCGACTTCAACGAGACACCGGGCAGCTTCGTCTACCGCCAGTTCACCGGACGCGGCTTCGTCGATGCCTACCTCGCGGCCGGCAACCCGGAGTGCGACCCGGCGACCGGCACGGGCTGCACGTCGGGACGCGCGGACGAGGAGCTGACCGAGCTCGAGTCGCCCGCGTCGAACGAGACCGCGCGCATCGACTTCGTGTTCGTGATCGCGCCCGCCGATCCCGCGACCTGCGCCGCGCGCATCGTGCCCCCGGACGACGACGGTCGCGGTACGCGGCTCTTCGCCGACGAGCCGAACCCGTTCGCGCCGTCGTGTGGTACGGTCCCGCTGCCGATCTGCTGGCCGTCGGACCACGTCGGCGTGCAGGTGGCGCTGGGCTGCGGCTGAGACGCCGACACCGCTCGGCCGGGCACCTCGGGGTTGAAAAATAGAAGCTAAGCTTCTATTTTTCACGAGTGCACCCGCGCCTCGCCACCACTCGTGTGCGCTCGCTGCTGCGGACCTTCCCCGCGGTCGCGATCCTCGGGGCGCGACAGAGCGGCAAGTCGACGCTGGCCCGGATCGCTTTTCCGGAGTTCGAGCACGTCGACCTCGAGCGCCCAACGGACCTCGCGCGCGCGCAGCAGGATCCCGAGTTCCTGCTGGAGCAGTCGCCCCGTCTGGTCGTCGACGAGGCACAGCGCCTGCCCGAGCTCTTTCCGGTGCTGCGCAGCCATCTCGATCGCCACCCTCGCCACCGCGTCGTGCTGCTGGGCTCTGCCTCGCCCGGGCTCGTGCGCGAGGTCTCGGAGTCGCTGACCGGCCGCATCGCGCTGTTCGAGCTCGGCGGGATCTCCTCGGCCGAGCACGATCCCGAGGCCGTGTGGATTCGCGGCGGCTTCCCCCGACTCCACTGGACGCGTCCGCGCGCCCGTCCGGAGGACTGGTACCCGGCCTATCTCCGGACGACGCTCGAGCGGGACATCCCGCAGCTCGGCTACCGCGTGAGCGCGACGCGCCTGCGGACGCTCCTCACGATGGTCGCGCACGCGCAGGGTAGCGTCTCGAACCTGAGCGAGCTCGGCGGGTCGCTCGGCGTGACGTACCACACGGTGGCGCATCTCCTCGACCTCTTCGAGGGCGTCTTTCTCGTGCGGCGTCTGCGGCCGCTCGTCGCCAACCTGAAGAAGCGCCTGGTGAAGAGCCCGAAGCTCTACGTCCGCGACACCGGGCTCCTGCACTCCCTGCTCGGCATCCCGCACGCGAAGGGCGCCCTCTTGGCCCATCCCAAGGCCGGTGCCAGCTTCGAGACCTTCTGCATCGAGCAACTCGCCCAGCACGCACAGCTCGTCGACCCGTCGGCCGAGGCCTTCTTCTACCGCACGCAAACCGGACAGGAGGTGGACCTCGTGCTCCGCCTGCGCGGCGAGCTGATCCCGATCGAGATCAAGCTCGGGCGCGCGGTCCCGGAGGTCCGTGCGCTCGAGACGTGCGTGCGGGACCTCGGCCTGCGGCGAGCCTTCGTGTGCAATCTCGCACCCGGGCTGACGGAGATCCGGCGCGGCGTCTGGATGGGCGGGCTCTTGCCCATCCTCGACCGCCTCCGCCTGCTACCTCAGGCCCGCCAGACACCCGCACCGCCGCGACGCAGACTCGAGTGAGCGCGCGAGCCACGCGCGCGGCGGCTGCACGCGGGCATATCCGATCCCCCGTCCGCTAAGGATGCGGGATGCCGCCGACGGGGACACCGACCGACGTCCGCAGCGGCTCCGCCAGCCACGAGCGATGGAGCCGACCCGACGCGCCGCGGTCGCCCTTCCGGCGCGACTTCGCGCTGCTGTTCGTCTGCCTGGTCTCGGTGGGCATGGGGCAGTCGATGCTGTTCTCGATCCTGCCGCCGGCATCGCGCGAGATCGGCATCACGCCGTTCCAGGTCTCGATGATCTTCGCGACCTCGGCGTCGCTGTGGGTGTTCGTGAGCCCGGCGTGGGGACGGCGCAGCGACCGCGCCGGACGCCGGCAGGTCATCATCATCGGGCTTCTCGGCTACGCGCTGTCGATGTCGCTGCTGGCGCTGGTGATCGACGTCGGGCGCAATCACCTGCTGCCGGGCGTCGCGGTGTTCCCGATGATGATCGCGGCGCGCTGCGTCTTCGCGCTGCTCGGCTCGGGGACGGGGCCGGCGTCGCAGGCATACATCGCCGACCGCACGACGCGCACCGAACGCACCGCGGGCGTCGCGCTGGTGAGCGCCGCGATGGGCCTCGGCGAGACCATCGGGCCCGGCGTCGGCGCGGCGCTCGCGGTGGTCGGGCTGCTCGCCCCGCTCTACCTGTCGTCGGCGCTCGCGGTGCTGAGCGCGGTCACGATCTTCTTCTTCCTGCCCGAGGAGGAGCACCACGCGCAGACGCAGCGCGAGGCGCCGCGGCGCATGCGGGTGCTCGACCGTCGCATCCGGCCCTTCCTCGCGGTCTCGACCGCACTGCAGTCGGCGCGCGGCACGACGGTCGTCTGCCTCGCGTTCTACCTGCAGGACGAGCTCGGCCTCGACGCCGAGCGCACGGCCCAGATCGCCGGGCTCGGCTTCGTGACGCTCGCGGTGGCGGGGCTCCTCGCGCAGCTCGTCATCGTGCAGCGCTTCCGGCCGTCGGCGCGCTCGCTGATGCGCAGCGGCGTCGCACTCATGCTGGCCGCGTTCCTGCTGCTGATCCTCGGCACGAACTTGCCGGTGTTCCCCGGCGGGCTCGCCCTGCTCGGCATCGGCATGGGGCTCGTCCGGCCCGGCTCGGCGGCCGCAGCATCGCTGTCGGTCGAGGCCAGCGAGCAGGGCTCGGCGGCCGGGATCCTCGGTGGCGTCTCGGTCGCCGGCAACGTCGTCGGGCCGCTGATCGGGACGTCGCTCTACGGCCTCTCGCACAAGGCGCCGTTCCTGGTGAACGCGGCGATGCAGGCCGTCGTCCTGATCGTGGTCGTGACCAATCGGCGCGTGCGACAGGTCCGGGCCTGACCCCGCCGGAGGCGCGCGTGCCGGCGAGCCCTCTGGCGGTCCCGCGCCGCCTCTCGTAGAGAAGGGCCGGTGCCCGCACCGCTCGCGCGCCGCGCGCGCCAGACCGGAACGGCCGAGAGAAGGAAGCGCCCTGCGACGTCGAGAGGAGAACGCCGCGCCGGCCCCCGCCGGCGCACAGGCCGGCGACGGTGACCTGATCCTCGTCACCGATGCCCTCACGCGCACGTTCGGCGACAACCGCGCCGTCGACGCGCTCACCATGCGCGTCACGCGCGGCGAGATCTTCGGCTTCCTCGGCCCGAACGGTGCCGGCAAGACGACGACGATCAAGATGCTGTGCGGCCTCCTGAAGCCGTCCGGCGGCAGCGCGATCGTCGCCGGCTGCGACCTCCGCCGCGAGCGCGAGCGCATCAAGCGCGCGACCGGCTACATGGCGCAGACCTTCTCGCTCTACCCAGACCTCACCGTCGAGGAGAACTTCCGCTTCTTCGCGGGCGTGTACGGCATCACCGGCGCGCGCGCCGACGCACGCCTGCAGGAGCTGTTCGGCGACGTCGAGCTGCTCGACCTGAAGGACGTGCACGCCGGCGCCCTGTCCGGCGGCATGAAGCAGCGGCTCGCGCTCGCCTGCGCGCTGGTGCACGACCCGAAGCTGGTCTTCCTCGACGAGCCGACCGCGGGCGTCGACCCGAGCCAGCGCCAGCGCCTGTGGGACTTTCTCTACGACCTGTGCGAGCGCGGCACGTCGCTGTTCGTGACCACGCACTACCTCGACGAGGCCGAGCGCTGCCACGAGGTCGGCTTCATGCTGGACGGCGCGCTGATCGCGCAGGGCTCGCCGCGCGTGCTGCGCGAGCAGCTGCGGGCACGGCTGGTCGGCGTGGAGGTCCGCCGCCCGGTCGAGGCGATGCGCGCGCTGCGCGCGCTCCCCGGCATCGCCGACGTCACGATCCACGGCTACGAGCTGCGCATCCTGTTCGACGCCTGCGTCGACCTCGACGTCTGCGGCGCGCGCCTGACCGAAGCCGCCGCCGCCGCCGGCGCCCCCATCGAGCGCCTCTACGACCTCGACCCCACGCTCGAGGACCTCTTCATCGGCTTCGCCCGCGAGAACGTGACCCCGAAATGATCCCCGTCCGCCCCAACGCCCCCGACGCCTCCGCGCGCCAAGCGCGCGGCCGAGCGCAGCGAGCGCGGGGAGTGGGGCCCCGCGCGGCTCCGCCGCGTGGGGCGAGGGGGCGCGTGC
>VGTK01000099.1 GCA_016874715.1 Deltaproteobacteria bacterium
CGCTGCCGGCGCGGCCGCGGGCTTCGCGGCGCTGCCGGACCCCGCGCCGTCGCCCTGGCAGGCGGCCAGCAGGACCGCGAGGAGCACGGGAAGGATGTCAACGAAGGTGGGCGAGAAGCGCTGCCGGTTCTCCATCGGTGTCCATGACAACCAGAGGATCTCCGGACGAGCAAGCCGAGACGACGCGCAATCGGCGTGGCGGGAACCCGTGCCATCTGGCGCGATCCTCGCTTGATCGAACGTGGGGGCGAGGACCGTTTCTGTCGCCCGGGGAGGAAGGTTCCATGTCGATGTCTCGCCTGGCGTGCTCGGGTCGGGGCGCGCTCGTCGTTGCCGGGAGCGTGCTCGTCTCGATCCTCGCACCGCTCGCGGCACGCGCGCAGTCGGGCGCGACCCTCACCCCGGATCGCCACAGCTACGTGGTGAACAAGGACGTCGGCTCCGAGCGCTGGACGATCAACCTGAACCTGGCGTCGCTGAGCCCGCAGCGTGCGATCAACGTCACCGGCAACGTCTACCGCGACGGCCAATCGCCGAGCTTCGTTTGGTGCCAGGAGCGCGACGACTCGAACGGCTCGCTCGCGAACCCGAGCAGCAGCTTTCGCCTGCGCTGTAGCGGTGCCAGCGCGTGCGGTGGGACCGCGACCGGCTGCGCGCGCAGCCAGTGGTCGGTGATCGCGGATCTGGTCGAGATCCCCGCGAGCTTCTTCCTGCCGCCCGGCGGGGCGGGAACTTCCGGCGCGGCGTCCGCGGCGGCCGAGCGGCCGGCGGCGAAGCCCGCGCCGGGCTCGGCGCAGAGCCTCGCGCTCCCCGCGGCGGCGAGGCCGGCGGCGAACGAGGACCGCGGTGCCAACCTGCCGCCCGACGGCGCCAACCTGCTGGTCAACAAGGAGCTCGGCGGGCTTCGCTGGTCGATCTCGCTGAACCAGATCCCGGCGCAGCGCGGCAACTCCGCAACCGCGAGCTGCTCGGGCGACGCGCTCGAGTGCATCGTCACCACACGCTTCCTGAGCGTGACCGGCAACGTCTATCCGCTCGACGGCAGCGCGCCGCAGTTCGTGTGGTGCCAGGAGCGTCAGGACTCGACCGGTAATCTGAACGACCCGAACAGCGAGTTCCGCTTCGGCTGCGTCGGTACGAGCGCGTGCACGAGAACGGCGAGCGAGTGCGCGGCGCAGGACTGGCAGGCGATCCCCGGCGGCTCGGACGTCCGTCTGAACGCCAGCTTCTTCCTGCCGCCGGGTGGGCTACCGGCGATCCCGCAGTCCGATCCCGAGATCGTCGTGATCGGCCGCACCTCGGATCCGCCGTCGATGGTCGTACCGCTCGGCGATGGCGCCGCCGCGGCCGCGCCCGACGGCACGTCGACGGTACAGGGGCTGTGCCAGGAGGGCGCGTCCTGCACGACCAGCGTCGGCGGCTGCGGCTCGGTGCAGGGCCGCGTGGTGAACGACGCGACGGTCGGCTGCGCGTGTCTCGTCGCCGACGTGCCGCCGGGGTGCATCACCTGCGGCGGCGGCGCGACCGGCCAGTGCGGCGGCGGCTGTCAATACCAGATCGGTGGCGCCACCGCACGCGGCCAGTGCCTGCCGTTCTCGTCCACCAGCGCGGACTGCGCCTGCTACGCGGCGAACCGGAACGATGGCGTCGCGATCAGCATCTGCGGCGGCTCGCTCGGCAGCGAGTGCCCGTCGGGCAAGTGCTGCTCCGACGACGTGCGCGACGGCTGCGATCCCTCGCGGGGCGACACCGACTGCCCCGGGATCTGCGTCGATTCGAACGGCTGCGATCCGACGTCGAGCCAGTGCGGCTCGTGCCTCGACCAGACCGGCGGCCAGACGCTCCTCTGTGGCTCGCTCGAGGCGCCGCACGGCGCGTCGTGCTGCGAGGACTGCCCCGACGGCTCGCAGAACTGCTACTGCGAGCCGGGCCGCAGCTGCAATCTCGAGGCCGACGGCGGCGGCTGCTGCCCGACGAGCCGCCCCGACATCTGCAACGGCTCGAGCTGCATCCCGTCGGGCGCGAACTGCTGCGTCGACTGCCCCGACGGCGGTACCGACTGCTACTGCGCAGCCGGCTCACTCTGCGTGCTCGAGTCCGAGGGCGGCGGCTGCTGCCCGCTCGAGCTGCCGGTCGCGTGCAACGGCCGGTGCCTCGAGGCCGGCCGCGAGTGCTGCTCCGACTGCCCACCCGGTGTGACGTCGTGCTCGTGCCCCGCAGCTTCGCTCTGCATCCCCGAGGGGCAGGGCGGCGGCTGCGAGGCGTGCCCCGCCGAGGCGCCTGTCAATTGCAGAAACGAATGCCTGCCGTCCGGCTACGAGTGCTACTACGACCAGTTCGGCGGTTACTGCGAGCCCGGCTTCGCCTGCAAGCTCGGCGCCGACGCCTGCCTGCCTGCCGGCACCTCGCCGTCGGCGGCCGCCGCGGCGAAGTCGATCCCCCGCGGCGCAGCGGACGCGAGCGGCGCCCCGGCGGCCGTGCGGCCGATGCACTCCGAGAAGCAGCCGGCGCCGTGATCGGCGTCGCGGGGCGGCAGCGCGCCGCCGACGGCGTGCGGCCGGATGGTCGCACGCTTGCCTAACGAACGTTTGTTCCTTAGCGTCGGGCGCATTCCGTAAACCATCGCGGCGTGACGCGACCCCGCCCCCGGAGCATCGGGCGCGGTGTGCACGGCCGAGGGAGCGCCCCATGGAACTGTCCGACATCGACCTCGTGAACCCCGACAACTGGGTGCCCGGGGTGCCGCACGAGGCGTTCAAGGTCCTGCGCCAGAAGGCGCCGGTGTTCTGGCAGGAGATGCCGGCCCCCGACAGCGGCTTCTGGGCGGTCACCAAGTACGACGACGTCGTGATGGTCTCCAAGGATCCGCTCACCTTCTCGTCGTTCAAGGGCGGCACGATCCTGCGCGACCTCTCCGGGGAGGATCTGGCGAACACGCAGACGATCATGCTGAACATGGATCCGCCGCAGCACAGCAAGTACCGCAAGCTGGTCAGCCAGGGCTTCACGCCGCGCATGACCGCGGCGCTCGAGCCGCGCATCCGCGCGGCGACGGTCGAGATCCTCGACCAGATCGCGGCGCGCGGCGAGTGCGATTTCGTGCGTGCGATCGCAGCCGAGCTACCGCTGATCGTGATCGCGGAGCTGGTCGGCGTGCCGCTCGAGGATCGCCACAAGGTGTTCGAGTGGTCGAACCGCCTGATCGGCTTCGACGACCCCGAGTTCGAGGGCGGCGCCGAGAAGGGCAAGATGGCGGCGATGGAGATGTGGCTCTACGCGCACGATCTCGCCGAGAGGCGCAAGGACGCCCCGCGCGAGGACTTCGTGAGCCTGCTGCTGAACAGCGCGGTCGACGGCGAGAAGCTGACCCAGATGGAGTTCGATTCCTTCTTTCTGCTGCTCGCGGTCGCCGGCAACGAGACCACGCGCAACCTGATCTCGGGCGGCATGCTGGCGCTGATCGAGCACCCGGCCGAGCGCCGGAAGCTGCTCGCCGATCCGTCGCTGCTGAACTCCGCGGTCGAGGAGATGCTGCGCTGGGTGTCGCCGGTGAGCCAGTTCCGCCGCACCGCCACGCGCGACACCGAGATCCGCGGACAGAAGATCAAGGAAGGCGACAAGGTCGTCGTCTACTACCAGTCGGCGAATCGTGACGAAGAAGTCTTCCCCGATCCGTACACGTTCGACGTGACGCGCTCGCCGAACAACCACATCGCGTTCGGCATCGGCGAGCACTTCTGCCTCGGCGCGAACCTCGCTCGGCTCGAGATCCGCGTGATGTTCGATGAGATCCTCAGGCGCTTTCCCGACATCGAGCTCGCGGGCCCGGTCCGCCGGCTGCGCTCGAACTTCATCAACGGCATCAAGGAGATGCCGGTGAAGTTCACGCCGCCGCGCGTCGGCTGAAAGCGCCGTACCCATTCCATCCGTCGGGGCCGGCGAAGCCGGTACGGACGTCGGCTGAAAGCGCCGTACCCGTTCCCTCCGTCGAGGCCGGTGGCGTCGACGAGGACGTCGGTGCCGTCGGTTGACAGCGGCACCTCCGGCGAACGAAGAGAAGGTCATGAAGGTCATCGTCGACTACGACCGCTGCGAAGCGAACGCCGTCTGCATGCAGATCTCCCCGGAGGTCTTCAAGCTGAACGAGGACGACACGCTGGACGTGCTGATCGAGGAGCCGGGCGAAGCCCTGCGTGCGAAGGTGCTGGAAGCGGTGCGTCGCTGCCCGCGGCAGGCGATCGCGGTCAAGGAGTGAGCAGGTCGCACGGGCCGCAGGGCCCGTGACTCACGCCGCGGACTCGAAGAGACGGACGAAGAAGTCCGTCGCGCTCTCCACCTGATCGATCGCCACCCACTCCCGCGCCGTGTGGGCCTGTGCGATCGAGCCCGGTCCGAAGACGACTCCGGGCAGGCCTGCGGAGTCGAACAGGCCGGCGTCGGTGGCGAAAGCCGCGATGGCCGGTGCCACCGGGGGCCCGAGCTCGCCCAGGATGCGCTGGCACGCGCGCACCGCCGGGACGTCGTCGTCGGTCTCGAGGGGCGGCTTCTCGACGGTGCACGACTCGATCTCGACGTCGCAGATCTCGTGACGCGCGAGTGCCCCGCGCACCTCGTCGCACACCGTGTGCTCGCTCTCTCCGGGGAGCAGGCGGCGATCGCTCAGCAGCCACGCTTCCTGCGGCACGATGTTCGCAGCCTGCCCGCCGCGGACCACCCCGACCGACATCGTCGGCCTGCCGAGGCGCGGGTGCGCGCGCTCGCCGATCTCGCCGGCGAGCGACTGGAGCGCCAGCACGGCGCGCGCCAGCGCCACGATCGCGCTCCGGCCGTTCTGCGGCTCCGAGCTGTGGCACGACACGCCCTGCGCCACGAGCCGCACCAGTGCGATGCCCTTGTGGCTCGTCACCACCTCGAGGTTCGTCGGCTCGGTCGCGAGCACCCAGTCGGGACGCTTCGTGCCGAGGCGCGCGAGCACGTCGCGCACGCCGCGCTCGAGCACTCCTCGTCCGCTTCGCCGGCGAGGATCACGTTGCGCCGCAGCGTGCCGCGCGCGAGAACGCGTGCCAGCGCCGCCACGGCGGCCGCCATGCCGGCCTTGGTGTCGCACGAGCCGCGGCCGTAGAGGCGGTCCCCCTCGACGCGCGGATCGAACGGGTCGATCTCCATCTCGTCCACGGGCACCGTGTCGAGGTGCGAGGCGATCAGCACGGTGTCTCGCCCGCCGATCGCGTTCGCCTCCGCGATCACGCTCTGGCGTTCGCCCTCGCCGAGCAGCCCCGCGTCGAGACCGAGGCCGCGCAGCTGCTCGCGCAGGTGCGCAGCGTAGCGCCGCTCGCCGGTGAGCGCGGCGGGAATGTCGTCGCGGCGCATCGGGTTCACCGACGGGATCGCGACGTATTCGCGCAGAAAACGGATGCAGTCCGGGGTCGACATGCGGCGGGCACCTCCACCGATGCCACCCGGGCAGCCGCCAGTCCAGGCGGCTTTCGGGTGCCGCCGCCGTCTGCTACCCGTTCGCAGGGTTGGTCTGGGTCGCCGCGATCGCTCTCCTCGTCGTCTTCGGGTCCGTGCTCGCCATGGCCGAGGCGTCGGTCACTCGCATCACCAAGGTGCGCCTCGTCAATCTGCGCGAGGAGGGCCGCCGCAACGTCGAGATCCTCGAGGAGATCGAGGAGAACCTGCCGCGCTACCTGAACTCCGTCTACCTGTCGGTGATGTGCGTCCAGAACGGGTCAGCCATCCTGGTCGCGATCGTCACGCAGAGCATCTGGGGCGAGATCGGCGTGACGGTCGCCTCGGTGCTGTTCACCATCGGCTACTTCGTCGCCGTCGAGGCGATGTCGAAGACCTTCGCCGTGCTGCACAGCGACAGCGTCGGCCTGGCGCTCTCGCCGGTCATCTGGGTGCTGGGGCGTGTCCTCTACTGGCCGACGCGCGGGCTGATCGGCCTCGCCAACATCCTGCTGCCGGGCAAGGGCCTCGAGCAGGGGCCGTTCGTGTCGGAAGAGTCGATCCGCTGGATGGCGCAGGTCGGCCACGCGGAAGGCAGCATCGAGGAGCAGGAGAAGGAGCTGATCCAGTCGGTCTTCCACTTCTCCGAGACGGTCGTCCGCGAGGTGATGAAGCCACGGCCGGATCTCGTCGCGATCGAGATCGAGCAGCCTCTGCGCACCGCGCAGGAGCTGATGCTGCGCCACGGCTACTCGCGCATTCCCGTCTACCGCGGCGACCTCGATCACATGGAGGGCGCGCTGTTCGCGAAGGACGTGCTGAGCGCGCTTCACCACGGACGTTCCGACACGCCGATCAAGACGCTCGTGCGCCCGGTGCAATTCGTGCCCGAGTCCAAGCGCGTCGGCGAGCTTCTGGCCGAGATGCAGCGCCGGAAGTTCCACCTCGCGATCGTCACCGACGAGTACGGCTCCGTCTCGGGACTCATCACGATGGAGGACCTGCTCGAGGAGCTCGTCGGGGACATCTCCGACGAGTACGACCGCGAGGAGATCCGCATCGAGGAGCTGCCCGACGGATCGTTCCGCGTGAACGGCCGCGTCACGATCGACGACGTGAACGAGGCGCTCGGCGTCGAGCTGCCGCAGGACGAGTGGGACACCATCGGCGGCCTGCTGCTCGGCATCGCCGGCGAGATCCCGCGCGAGGGCCAGGAGCTGCGCCACGGTGATCTGCGCCTGACGGCCGACAAGATCGTCGGCCGCCGCATCAAGTCGGTGCTGATCCGGCGCGAGCCGCCCGAGGCGTCGGAGCCTGAGCCGGAGAACGAGGCGGCAGAGGGCTGATGCGCCGCGGCGCGCCCCGCCGCGACGTCTACCCGACGAGCTCTTCGGGCAGGAGTGCGGTGACGCGCGCCACGTCGGCCGCACGCAGCCGGCGCTTGGTGATCGCATACGCGTCGCGCGGAAACGCGGCCAGGTCGGCGCTGTGCTCGACCGCGTGCGCCACCACGTCCCCGCCCTCGGCGACGAGCCCGTTCACCATGCCGTTCGCGAATGCCTCCGCGGGTGCGTAGCCACGCGCGTGCAGCAGCGCCTCGACGTGCAGGAGCGGCGGGATCGCGCTGCCGCCGATCGCAGCCATCCAGCTCGGCATCGGAATGCCGATGGCGACCTCGTTGAGCTGGAGCCGGAAGCGCCCGTCGGCAGCGTAGCGGCGGTCGCACGCTCAGGCGAGGACGGCGCCACCCGCGATCGCGTGTCCGGTGATCGCCGCGACCGTCGGCAGGGGGAAGGTGAAGACGCGCAGCATCGTGCGCGCGAAGGTCTCGCTCAGCTCGCGCAGGCCCTCGCGCGACAGCATCGGCAGCAGCTTCAGGTCGAGCCCGCCGGAGAACATCCCGGCGCGGCCGGCGATCACCAGTGCGGACGACCCGTCGCCTTCTGCGCGGTCGAGCAGGTGCGTCAGCTCCTCCAGGAACGGTACGCTCATCGCGTTGGCCTTGCCGTCGTCGATGACGACGCGCGCGATCCTGCCGTCGCTCTCGTAGCGCATGCGGTCCATGGTGCTCTCCTCGTCCGGCGCCGCGCGGTCAGACGTTCCGTGCGGCCCAGGGCCCGGTCACGGCGAACGTGATGCCCGGCTGCATGATGTTGACGAACAGCGTGGAGCCGTCCGGCGAGAACACCGCACCGGCGAACTCCGAGCCGTTGAGGGCGTTGCGCGCGAACGGCCACACCTCGCCGCGCGCGTCGACGCGGCGCAGGTACTGCTCGCCGGAGCCGTCCTCGCACACGATCAGCTCCCCCCACGGTGCGACCGTCAGGTTGTCGCCCATGTCGAGGCGGGCCGCATCGTCGGGCTCGGCGAACAGCTCGAGGAAGCCCGGCTCGTCGGTCTCGCGTGGCGTGCCCTCGAACGGGCTCGGGATGTAGCGGAAGATCTGTCCCTTCTTCTCGGGGCCGCCGATGGTGCACGCGAAGTAGATGCCGTCGTCGCCGCGCCACATGCCCTCGCCGCGTGCGAATGGCGCGGCACCGAGAGCTGCGCCGCGCAGGCGGAGGTCGTCGTCCGGCGACTCCACGTCGGCGAGCTCGACCCACTCGGCGCCGATCGACTCGCCGATCGCGACCTCCTGCCGACGCCAGCTGCGGAGGTCGACGCCGCGCTTGCACTCGCACACCCGGAACGCATGCAGACGTCCACCCGCGGCGAGCCTCGTCCGGTCGTTCGGCAGGAAGCGGTAGAGGAGGCCGTCCTCGCGGTCCTCGGTCTGGTAGACGCAGCCCGACTTCGGGTCGATCGCGACCGCCTCGTGGTTGAAGCGGCCCATGGCGCGCAGCGGCTCGGGCCGGGCGCGGCGCGGGTCAGCGATCGCGGGCACCTCGAAGTTGAAGCCGTGCGGTCGCGCCGTGCCCGAGTACGGTTCCTTGGTGGCTTCCTCGCAGCTGATCCAGCTGCCCCACGGGGTGACGCCACCGGCGCAGTTGCGGAGCGTCCCGGCGAGGCTCTGGAACTGGCGCTCGAGCGTGCCGCTGCGGGTGTCCCAGACGAACGTGGTCGTGCCGCCGAGTGCAGGGCGCGTGCCGCCACCCGCGTCGTAGACGTCGGCTGCGGGCAGCTTCGCGAACCGCTCGTTCGCCGGGCCGTAGGGACCGAACTTCGGCAGGTCGTTGCCGAGCTCGTGATTGCGCACGACGATGGTCTTGCCGTCCGGACCCGCGAACGCACCCATGCCATCGGGGGCACCCGGGACGAGGAGCCCGTCGCTCATCTCCTCACCGGTGCGCGACACGACGCGGTACGAGAAGCCCTTCGGGAGCTCGAGAATCCCCTGCGGGTCGGGCACGAGCGGGCCGAAGCGCGGCGTCGCCGCGGTGGCCGGGGCCGCGCCGGTCGCGAGCCCGCGTCGCGCACCGAGCAGCGTCGCGAAGGCGAGCGTGGTCGCGGTGCCGTCGCGCAGGAAGCGACGGCGGGTGAGGTGGCGCTGGGGCATGGGGGGCGTTCCGTCCGAGCGCGCCGTGCGGCGCGCTCGGCGACGCGCGCGAGTGTGCCGGATACGTCGAGTCCATGCCAATCGCTGCGGCGGCAGACCTAGACGGCAGATCGGCGAAGCCCTCCGCGGTGACCATTTTCCTTGCCCTGCGAGCGGACGCGGAGATAGCTTCGTGCGGCCCGGCGGCTGCGGCGGCAACGGCAACAACTTCGCGACCGCGGACGCGTGCCAGCGGACGTGCGGGATCGATCCCTGAAGCTGCGCACGCGCGGAGCGTGAACGGAGGAGACATGTCGGAGGTCCACGAGCAGCCGCTTCCCTACGCGCAGGGCCGCGTGTACCACGACGCCGACGCGCACGTCGTCGAGACGCCCGACTGGCTGGTGCCGTTCGCCGACCCCGGCGTACGCGAGCGGCTCAGGCCGCTCTTCGTCGCGAGCGTCAAGCCGGGCGAGGATCAGCTGATCGATCGCGTGCGCGCGAAGCACCGCGACCCCGAAGCTCGCCCGCGCATCGAGGCGGAGATCATGCTGCGCAAGAACTGGAGCGCGCTCGGCTCGTTCCTGAAGGAGGACCGCCCGCGCGCGCTCGACCTGCTCGGGTTCAAGAGCCAGCTCGTGTTCAACACGTTCCTGAACCAGTACCTGAACGACGCCGAGCACTCGGGCGACCTCGACTTCGCCTACGGCCTCGCGCGCGCCCACAACCGGGCGCAGGTGGACTTCTGCTCGGTGGACCCGCGGCTTCTGGCGGTCGGCTACGTGCCGCTCGCCGACTTCGCGCGGGCGCGCGCGATGGCGGAAGAAGCCATCGCGATGGGCTGCAAGGCGCTGCTGATCGCGTCGTCGTGTCCGCGCGGCCACTCGCCGAGCCACGTCGGGCTCTTTCCCGTGTGGCAGGTCGCGCAGGACGCGGGGCTGCCGATCGTGCTGCACGTCGGCGGCGGCGGACGCCTGCTCGATCCGCACTACTTCGAGAACGGCCTGCCGCCGGTCTCGGACTTCCACGGCGGCGCCGAGAACTTCCGCTCGGTGGACTACATGGCGATCCCGTTCCCGCCCATGCAGACGCTCGCGACGATGATCTTCGACCGCGTGTTCGATCACTTCCCGAAGCTGCGCGTCGGCGTGATCGAGCAGGGCGCGGTGTGGCTGCCGAGCTGGATGCGCCAGCTCGACGCGGCGCTCGATGCGTTCGCGAAGGGCGAGGAGCGGCTGCGCAAGCTCGAGCTGAAGCCGAGCCAGTATGTCGAGCGCCAGATCCGCGTGACGCCGTACCCGGCCGAGCCCGTGGGCTGGATCGTCGAGCAGGTCGGGCCGGACGTGTGCATGTTCTCGTCGGACTGGCCGCACGTCGAGGGCGGGCGGAATCCGATCAAGCGCTTCGAGGCCAGCATGACGGGCGTCGACGAGCACGCACGGCAGAGGTTCTACTGCGACAACTTCGTCGACATGATGGGGTGCGGGCTCGTGCCGTGACCTAGAGGCGCGCTGCGTCGTGGGCGGCCGCGCGGGGGTGAACCAGGCCGCGTCACGAGGGTCGCGCAGGCCGCCTCGAGAGCGCCCTCCGTGGCGGCCGAACTCGTCGGTACGCACGTGGCGGACGATCGTGCGCCGCGCCGGCGTCGTGCGTGGTCCCGCCGTCCGAATCGCGCAGTGTCGCGCCCTGTTCGGTATGGACTCCGTTCCAGAGGGTGCCGTGCGGCGTCAGCTCGGTCGGCCGCGCGTGTTGCGACACGGCCGGGCCACGAATGCCGCGACGCTCGCGCGGCCGCAGAAGAGCCTCGAACCGGGCCGCCCGGGCGGAGTAGCAGGCTTCGAGACCGGGATGAGCCTGGTCCATCTGGGAAGTGTCCGACGAGAGCGCCGGAGCTTGCTGCCGCCAGCATCTGATCGGCGGCATTGCGCAGGATCGCTGCTTCATGGCGCGTACCGTCCATCTACGAACAGGAGGGCCGCCGATGCTTCGCTGGATCGCTGCTGCGACGTTCTCGTTGCTCGCTACCCAGGCCGCCGCGGCCACGCTGTACGTGAATCCCGGCGGCACCGGAGGCTGCTTCTCGTCCGTCCAGGCGGCGGTGGACGCCGCCGGAAATCGGGACGTCATCGACATCGCGGCCGGGACCTGCGTCGGAAGCGTCAGCGTCCTCGGCTTCACTCGGCTCACCCTTCAGGGTGCGGGTGCCGGATCGACGATCCTGCAGGGCCCGTTGGGGATCCTGCACGTGTCCAGCGGCGATGTTGTGGTCCAGGGCGTCACCCTCAGCGATTCCGAACGGGCGATCTTGGTGAGCACGGGCAAGCTCACGCTGCGTGACTCCACCATCACGGGAAACACCGGTGCAGCCGTCGAATGTGCGAAGGGTACCCGTGTCACGATCGAGGACTGCCTCATTGCGGGAAACGGTGAGTCGCTCTTCTACGATGCGGCGGTCGGGGGGCGCGGCGCCGTCACCATCGTGCGCAGCGAGATTCGCGACAATCAATCGCACGGGGTGACCGCCGAGGGTAAGGTCACGATCGTCGACAGCGTGATCCGCGGGAACGGGAACACGGGCGTGAGGGTGAACGTGGCGACGATCACCGGGAGCACGATCAGCGGGAATGGAGTGTCGTTCCCGTCGGGAGGCGTGAGCATCGGTCTGGACGCATCGAGAGGAGGCTCGGCCAAGATCTCGAACACGACGATCAGCGGAAACGCGGGCGTCGGGCTGGTCGTCTTCGACCGCTACGGGGCCGTGCTCGACCACGTGACGATCGCCGGCAATACCCAGCCTTTGCCGGGCGCCACGACCGGGGGCTTGCAGACTCTCAGCAAGAGGGTGGTCCTTCGCCGCACGGTCATGGCCGACAACCTGCCGACCGATTGCGCAACGCCCAGTGAGTTCTCTGCCGGGCATATCCGCCTGGCCGGCGTGAACCTGATCGAGACGCCGGGCGACTGCGTCACGGCCGGACAGGCGCCGCTCACGGTCGATCCCGTTCTGGGTCCGCTCTAGGACAACGGCGGTCCGACAGAAACCCAGGCGCTTCTGCCCGGAAGCCCCGCAATCGGCGCCACCACGGCGGGATGTAGCGGCGTCGATCAGCGCGGCGTCGCCCGTAGCGTACCCTGCGACCTCAGAGCGTACGAGACGCCGTAGCGAGCGACGCTCGACACCACGCTCGGTCGCGGGCGGCGAACCCGCGTCGAGACCGCTCGCCGATCGCCTTGACGGCTGCCTGTCCGCTCAACTCGTGGAACGGCGACATCACCGCAACGGCGGTGCGGTAGGCCCGTGCGCCTGCGCCGTCCGATTCCGGGGCCGAGACCACGAAATGGACGCCAGCGTCGTGCTCAGAAGTCGAGCAGCTGCTCGACGGTCGCGTCGAGGTCGGGCAGCAGGCGCGACGGAACCGGACCGTGGGTGCGGGTCGTTCCGCCGTCGAAGGCCACGCCGGCGCGCGAGAAGACCGTCAGCGATCGCCCGCGCGGGTCGATGATCCAGTACTCGTCGACGCCGTTCTTCGCGTAGACGTCCTTCTTCTCGGTGAGGTCGTGGCTGCGCGTGGAGGGCGAGAGGATCTCGACGACGAGATCCGGCACGACCTTCAGGAACTGTCCGAAGACTGGTGGCGGCGTCGCGTTCCAGCGTGCCGTCGTCACCAGCGACCCGTCCGGCTCCAGCGTGTCACCGGACCGCAGGTCGAAGCCGGTGCTCGACGCGAAGACGCGACCGATGCGGTGCTGCTTGGCGTATCGCTCGAGCACGACGACAGCGGTACCGATCCGGCCGTGCGGCCACCCGGCGGGCGGGCTCACGACGATCCGCCCGTTGAGCAGCTCGTAGTGGCCGAGGTCCGAGCTGGGACGCTCGTCGAGCCAGGCGCGGAACTCGGCCTGCGTTATCGGTTTCGCGAGCGTGGCCTCGTGCTCCGTGACCATCGGACGCGGATCGCAGCGCGGCGGCGCACGATCGGGAAGGTCGCTCGCGCGGGGGTGATGCGGCAATGAACGGGACGACAAGAGCTCTCGCGCGGCGCGATGCGGCGCGCTGCGGTTGAGCTCGGCCCCGTAGATCGGGCAGGATCCGCACCGATGTACGGCTTTCTCGAGCAGCTCCTGCACTACTTAGACCGCCCGCACACGGCCCCGCCTGCGGGCCCGGTCGGCGGACTGGCCGCCTGGCGCGGCTCCGAGCTCGCCGGAAGCGACGCGTGGCGCGAGCGCCTCGACGACGCGCAGGTCGCCGAGCTGCAGCGCGCCGTCGCGACCGCACGAGCGAGCGCCCGCCCGATGCGCGAGCTGACCGCCGCCGACTTCCCGCTGCCGTCGTTGCGGCCGGCGATCGATCGCTGGCGCGACGAGCTTCGCTGTGGCCGCGGCTTCGTCGTGATCTCGGGCTTTCCGGTGAGCGTGTGGAGCGAGGACGATGCCGAGGTCGCGTTCTGGTGCCTCGGCCACCACCTCGGCGTGCCCGGCGCGCAGAACGAGGAGGGCGACCTGCTCGGGCACGTCAAGGACCTGAGCGCGACCGCGCGCCACGCCGACGAGCGGCTCTACCGCACGAACAAGTCGATCCGCTTCCACTGCGACGCCGCGGACGTGGTGGGATTGCTGTGCCTCGGCACGTCGCGCGAGGGCGGGGCGAGCCGGCTCGTGTCGTCGATCACCGTTTTCGATCACCTGCTCGCGACCGAACCCGACCTCGCGGCGCGCCTGTTCGAGCCGATGCTGCTCGACGCGCGCCGTCCGCCCGGCGCGCCCACGCAGTACACGCCGGTGCCGCCGTCGTGCTTCGACGGCACGCAGCTCCGCACGTTCATGCACCTCGACTACTACACGTCGGTCGAGCGCCATCCCGACGTTACGCTCGACGACCGCGCGCGCGCGACGCTCGCGGCGTGGGAGGAGTACGCGGAGCGTCCTGACGTGCACCTCGACATGCAGCTCGCGCCCGGGGATCTGCAGCTGGTGAGCAACCATTCCGTCGTGCACGCGCGGACCGCGTACGAGGACGATCCGGAGCAGCCGCGGCACCTGCTGCGGCTGTGGCTGTCGCTGGCGTGAAGATCTGACGGCGTGCCGGTCCCGGCCCGGCTCAGTTCGGTCCCACGCGGAGTCCGCTCGTGAAGTTGCGCAGCGAGACCGCCCCGAAGTGGTTCCACAGGTCCACGCGCAGCACCTCGATCGAGTAGAGGCGGTCGTCCTTGAGGATGTCGGGTGAGCCGAAGAACGTCTCGAAGGTCGTCGAGATGTCGCACCGTCCCTCCGCGACGAAGCAGCTGCCGAACTCGATCTCTGTCCGGTCGACGGTCGTGACGTCGCCGATCGGGGAGTCGTCGGTGGTGATGCGCAGCATGAGGCTCAGCTGCAGGTTGTCGCCCTCGCACACCGGATCGAGCCCGGTCATGCGCACCTTCACCTTGATGTCGGATCGGCTCACGGTGAGCGACCACTTGCCGTTGCCCTTCGGCCCGAAGAAGCATCGGGAGCCGTCGGCGGGCGCCGGCAGCGGGCCGGGCGCGCCGCAGGCGACGGAGCTGAACGGGCCGATGGTCGCCACGTTGTGGACCGTGCACGGCGCGTGGGCGGTGACGAACTCGCCCTTGAGGGTTTTCGCGCTCTTCGGGACCGTGAAGGCTGATGCCGGCGCGGCCGTCAGGAGCGCCAGCCCCAGTGCGATGCGCGGGATCATCGAGTCCTTCGTCGGGCGAGCGCCCCGGCGTCCCGCGCGAGCCGGCATCCTGCGCAGCCGCAGGCAGGAAATGGCGTCCAGATGCATGTCGTCCTCCGTTCGATGCGGGCCGCCCGTCGATCGGGAGAGTGCCGCAAGGTGAGAAGACGAGTGCGCCACCGCGCGGCGGCAGTCCTAAACGAACGGTAAAGGTTCGGTGAAGTTCTCCGGCCGGCCGCGGGGGCCGCACCTGGAGGACCTGCCCGCCGAGTCTCGCGCGCCCGGATCAGCCCGCCGCCGCGTCGCGCCTCCGGCGCGCGTGCTGGAGCCGGTACAGCACCAGGGCGAGGACCCCGACCGGGACCTGGAACGTCATGAGCACCGCCGTCGGCACGGCCGCGACGAGGCTGCCGAGCGCCTGCGTCGTGACGAACAGGCCGAGCACCGAGTTCTTGATGCACAGCTCGACCGCGATCGTCGCCGCGTCGCGCGACCCGAGCCGCAGCGCGAGCGGAACGGCGATGCCCATGACGAGGGCCGCGAAGAGCAGCAGGAGGGATGGCGTCCAGCTCGCCGCGAACGCCTCGAGCGGCAGGTCGTCGCGGCGCGCGCCCTCGATCGTCAGCGCGGCGACCATCGCCACCGTACAGCTGCGCGTCAGCATCGGCTCCCACGAGACGAGGTTCGGCACGCCGTAGCGCAGCACCATGCCTACCCCGACCGGCACGACGGTGAACGTCCCCAGCGTCCAGGCGGTCTCGAGGACCGGCATCGAGATGCCCGCCGCCTCCTCGCCGAGCCCGCGCATGGCGATCTGGACCCACAGCGGGATCGTGAACAGCGTCACCATGGTCGCGCTCGCCGTGAGCGTGATCGACAGCGCTGTGTCGGCCTTCGCGAGGTGGACGAGCACGTTCGACATCACGCCGCCCGGACACGCGGCGATCACGACCAGGCCTGCGGCGAGCAGCGGCTCGAGCGCGAACGCGCGTGCGAGCAGCAGCCCGACGAGCGGCATCGCGACCAGCTGCAGCAGCGTGCCGACCACCGTCGCGCCGGGCATGCGCGCGATGCGCTGGAAGTCCTCGAGCGACAGCGTGAGGCCCATGCCGAGCATCACCCCGAACATGCCTCCCGGCACGAGCCACTGTGCAAGTACGCCTTCCAAGGTCGCGCAGGCCTACCACGCCGGGTTCGCCTGGGCGACGATGCTCGTGCGGACGTCGCTTCAGTAGTCGAGCAGCTGCTCGACGGTCGCGTCGAGGTCGGGCAGCAGGCGCGACGGGAGCGGACCCTGCGTGACCGTCGTGCCTTCGTCGAACGTGTCGTCGGCGTGAGAGAAGATGGTCAGCGACCGCGCGCGCGGGTCGATGATCCAGTACTCCTCGACGCCGTTCTTCGCGTAGACGTCCTTCTTCTCGGTGAGGTCGCGGCTGCGTGTGGACGGCGAGAGAATCTCGACGACGAGGTCCGGGACGACCTTCAGGAACTGTCCGAGCACGGGCGGCGGTGCCGCGTTCCAGCGTGCGGTGGTGACGATCGAGGCATCGGGCTCGAGGGTGTCGCCGGAGGGAAGGTCGAAGCCGGTGCTCGAATCCAACGCCTGACCGAGGCGATGTCGTTCGACGTGCTGGTCGAGCACGCGTGCGACCCTCGCGCCGATCCGCCCGTGAGGCCACCCGGCGGGCGGGCTCACGACGATCCGCCCGTTGAGCAGCTCGTAGTGGCCGAGGTCGGAGTCCGGGCGCTCGTCGAGCCAGGCGCGGAACTGCGCCTGCGTGAGCGGCTTCGCCAGCGTGGCCTCGTGCTCCGTGACCATCGGACGGGGATCGTAGCGCGAAGACGCATGGCGTGGAAGGTCGCTGTCGCATGCGGAGCCCGGCAATGAACGGAACGACAAAGCTTCGCTGCCGGCGACGGTGCTCGAGGCACGAACGAAGCGACGACGAGGCGCACGCGGCTCGCCGAGCAGGCAGCCGGTGGCGGATGGCTCTAGCGCGCCGAGCCGCAGCATCGTCACCCGCGACCGCATGCGCGAGTCGTTGTCGGGGTTGTACGTGTATGGCATCCAGAGACGGATGAAGAAGACGCTCCACATCGACGACGCGCTTCTCGCGAGCGCGCGGGCGGCCTGTGGCACCGACACCGAGACCGTGCACCTCGGCCTCGAGGCGCTCCGGCGCCGCGCGGCGTACGAGCGCCTCCGCGTGCCGCGCAGATCGGAGCCGGCCGCGCAGCCTGCCCCCCGCCGACGAGAGAAGGCCGCGCGCAAGCACCGAGCGGCGTAGAGTGGTCCTCGTCGACACCTCGGTGTGGATCCGGTTTCTCGCCGGCCGGGGACACGAGGTGCGCGCGCTCGACCGTCTGCTCGCCGACGAGGACGTCGTGGCCCACGACCTCGTGCACGGCGAGTTGCTGATCGGCGACAGCGGCGGACGACGCCGTCTGCTCGAAGCCTACGCGCGGATCGCGCGGGCCCGTATGCTGGCGCACTGAACCAGCGACGCGCCGCTGGCGGCCCTGGCGACGGATCTCGGGGTGGCCTGGTCGCCGCCCCGCTGAATCGAGCAGGACGAACGATGCGCGACACGGGACACCAGCCGAACACGACCGAGGGCCGACCATTGCACGAAGACGAGATGAGGCGACCGGCGGCGACAGCGAAGCCCTGCCGAAGGTGCTCACGCCGCACGCAGAGCACTCTGGCGGTGGCATTCCTGATCGGAGGCCTTCTCTGCGCCAGCCTTCCGGGATGCAGCGACACCTCGCGCGCCAGCGAGTCCGAGCCGCTCTGCATCGACGGCCCGCTCCCGCTCGGCGAGCAGGTCCCGCCGGTCGACGCGACCTGCAGCGACCCGCCGTCCGCGCTGTCCGCCGCCGCCGAGCAGCAGCAGCGCGCGAACGCGGAAGCCGCCGCCGCGTCCGCCGCCGAGCTGCTGCGCCGCGACGCGATCACCATCGTCACCTGCGGCACCGGCACGCCGATCCCGTCGGACCGCGTGCAGGCCTGCACCGCCGTGTTCGTGAACGGCCTCTTCCTGCTCTTCGACGCGGGCGACGGCGCGCAGCGCTCGATGGAGCGCTCGCTGCTCCCGATCACCGACATCGACGCGATCTTCCTCACGCACTTCCACTCCGACCACATCGCGGACGTCGGCGAGGTCATCAGCCGCAGCTGGATCCTCGGCCGCACGACGGAGCTCCCGGTCTACGGCGGTGAAGCCGTGCGGCGCGTGGTGGACGGCTTCAACGCGGTCTACGCGCTCGACGACCGGTACCGCGAGGCGCACCACGGCGAGGACGTCCTCGACGCGCGCGTCCAGCCCGCGGTGCCGCACACCATCGACGACCCGGGTGCGGAAGAGCGCGTCGTGTACGAGCGCGACGGCGTGACCGTCACCGCGTTCCGCGTCAATCACCCGCCGATCGAGCCGGCGCTCGGCTACCGCATCGACTTCGCGGGCAAGTCCGTCGTGATCAGCGGTGACACGACGGATACCGCGAGCCTGCGTGCGATGAGCGAAGGCGCCGACGTGCTGGTCTCGGAGGTCATGAACCGCGACGTGCTCGAGGCCGTCGAGTGCGCGCTGAAGCGCCTCGACCAGCCGCGCAACGCGCGCCTGATCCGCGACATCCGCACGTACCACATCGGCACGACCGAGCTAGCGGGCCTCGCGCAGAAGGCGGGCGTGCGCACGCTGGTGCTCACGCACCAGGTGCCGAGCTTCGACAACGACGACCCGCGCGTCGAGCTGCTGCTCGCGGCGCCGGTTCGAGCGATCTACTCCGGCGAGCTGATCGCTGCGAAGGACGGGCAGCGCATCGTCGTGCCGCTGGAGTAGGCCGGAGCGGCGCTCACGCCTGACAGGGCGATTCGGATGTCGCGCTAAAGGAACCGACTGACGGCGACCGACGCATCGAGCACTTTCAACGTCACGACCCGCGCAGCTCGCGAAGGAGATCGAGGGTCGAGAGACCCTTCGGCGTCCTGAGGCCGGCGCGCTTGATCCGGTCGACCGTCTCCTTGCGCAGACGGTCGGCCTCCGTGTCGACGAGCCGTTTGCGGAACTCCTCGAGGGAGATGATCACGGCAGCCGGCTTGCGATTCCTCTCGATCACGATCGGTCTACCGGTCTCGTTGAGGCGCTGCAGGAGCTTGCCCAGCGATTGGCGGAGCTGCAGCGCGGTCACCTTCTCCATGACACCGGCATGATCGGTGAGCAGGCAGGTGTCCATGGCGGGTCACACATGGTCGATGGCGACGCGGCGACCCAACTGCGGCTTGTTCGACGAGAGACGAAATGTCACTGAGACACCATGGCTTCGAAGCACTCGATCACCATCGAGGAACTGCACGCGAGGACCGCCGAGTACGTGCGACGGGCGGGGCGGGGCCGCGCTCCGTTGCCCGTGACCGATCGCGGCAAGGTCGTCGCCGGGCTGGTGCCGCCGAACCTCTTGCCGCCGCGCAGACGGCGCCGCACCATTCTGCCGGAGTCCGCGAAGTTGCTCGCCCGCGCCCGTGTCTCGAGCAGTGTCCTCGACGACCTCGATGCCGTTCGTGGCGATCGCCGTCTCGACCTCGATCCGGTCTCGATCGCATGACGGACGCGGGGGCGATGGAAAGTCTCACGCTGCGCTGGGACCACCTCGCGAGCACCGCGTCCGCGCTCGGCAGCGGACCCGTCGTCCTCTGCCTGCACGGCTTCCCCGACCACGCGCGCTCGTTCCGCCACCAGCTGCCGGCGCTCGCCGCCGCGGGCTTCCGTGCGATCGCGCCGACGCTGCGCGGCTACGAGCCGTCGTCGCAGCCCGACGCGAACAACGCGAGCTACCACCCGGTGCGGATCGCGCACGACGTGATCGCGTGGGCGCGCCAGCTCTCGGACCAGCCGGTGCACCTCGTCGGCCACGACTGGGGCGCCGTCGTGACGGACATCGCGCTGCACCTCGCACCGGAGCGCTTCGCGCGCTCCGCGACCATCGCGGTGCCGCCGCTCGGCGCGGTGCAGGGCGTACCTTGGAAGCTGCCGCGCCAGCTGCGGCTCTCCTGGTACACGTTCTACTTCCAGCTGCGCGGCATCGCCGACCGCGGTGTCGCGCGCGACGACTTCGCGTTCCTCGAGCGCCTGTGGCGCGACTGGTCGCCGGGCTGGGCGTGGGATCCGGCCGAGATGGCGTCGCTGAAGGACACCTTCCGGCAGCCCGGGGTGCTGCGCTCGGCGCTCGGCTACTACCGCGCCACCTTCAACCTGCGGCTCGCCGACGCCACCCTCATGCAGAAGCTGGCGCGCGCGCCGTACGACGTCCCGCTGCTGGCGATCACCGGCGCGCTCGACGGCTGCATGGACACGCGCATCTACGAACTGGTCGACCGCGACCTGTTCCGCGCGGGGCTGCGCATCGAGCGCATCGCCGGGGCCGGGCACTTCGCGCACCAGGAGAAGCCGGACGAGATCAACCGTCTGCTCGTCGACTGGCTGACGACGCGCGCGTGATGAATCGGCACCGCCGCGTGCACGCGAGCCGAAGGCGGGCGCGGAGCGTGAGCGACCGCCGGGAGTGGGGCCCCGCGCGGCTTCGACGCGCGGGGCGAGGGGGCGCGTGCCCCCTCGTGGGATCATGAAGCTGCCGGTACCGAGCGACGCGCGCGCGCTCTCCGCGCGCCTCGCCGCCGAGGAGCGCGAGCTCGTCGAGAGGCTCGCGGCGCTGGAAGAGCGGGTGCGGCGCTTCGCGGACGTCGAGCGCCCGGCGTACGAGAGCTGGCGCCGGCTCGAGTTCGGACCGTTGCTCGCGACGCTGCAGGAGATGTCCGACCGGCTGCGCCTGCGCGGCATCCTCGCGCACCGTCTGCAGGACCTCGTCGAGCGCGATGGCCTGCACCCGCGCGAGGCGCTGTACATGGTCGAGAACCCCGACGCCTGGCCGACGCGTGCGCCCGGCGGCGGCTTCGACCCCGACGAGGTGGAGGCGCGGCGGCGCGCGAAGCGCGACCGCAAGCGTGCGGAGCGGCGCGAGGCGAAGCGGGCGAAACGCTCCGACCGTTCGAGCGACGACGCGGCAGCGTCCGGAGCCGCTGCCGCGGGAGGCGCGGCGCGCCCGGCGGCGCGCGTCGTCGACCTCTACCGCGCGCTCGCGCGGCGCATCCACCCGGACTCGCCGTCGGCGCTGCGCACCGTGGCCCCCGATCGGCTCGGCGCGCTGTGGACCGACGTGCAGGACGCCTACGAGAGCGGCAGCCTGGAACGTCTGCTGGCGCTCGCCGCGTGGGTCGACACGCTGGGTGCCGCCGATCTCGAAGCGGGCAGCGACGGCGCTCCTCCTCCGTCTCGGGCGGACGCCGCGCGCCCGGCCGGGCGCGCGGCGCTGCTCTCGTTCACCGAGCGCTACGACCGCCTGCGCGCGCTGCGGCGCTCGCTGCGCGCCCTCGAGCGCGACCTGACGGCGCTCGAAGGCGACCCGGCGTGGGACTTCGCGGGGCGGCGGCGTGAC
>VGTK01000100.1 GCA_016874715.1 Deltaproteobacteria bacterium
CAGGTTGCCGCAGCTGCGGCGCGACGGGCGGGGCGCCCGTCACGCCACGTCGCCCGTGTTCAGGCGAGGTCGGTGCCGCGGAAGAAGAACGCGATCTCTTGCGCCGCCGTCTCGGGGGCGTCGGAGCCGTGCGCCGCGTTCTTCTCGACGTCGGTGCCGAAGTCCTTGCGGACGGTGCCCGCGTCGGCCTTGGCCGGGTCGGTCGCGCCGAGCACCTCGCGGTAGCGCCTGACGGCGTTCTCGCCCTCGAGCACCGACACGAAGACCGGGCCCGACGTCATGAACGCGACCAGGTCGTTGAAGAAGGGCCGCTCCTTGTGGACCGCGTAGAAAGCCTTCGCCTGCTCGGTGGTGAGGCGCAGGTAGCGACCGGCGACGACCTTCAGGCCGCCCTCCTCGATGCGCGCGATGACCTTGCCGATGCCGTGCTTCTTCACGGCGTCCGGCTTGACGATGGAGAACGTTCTTTCGATTGCCACGGACGATTCCCTCCAAGCATCCGCGCGCGAAGCGCGCGGCCGAGCGTGAGCGAGCGCGGGGAGTGGGACCCTGCGCGGCTCCGCCGAGTGGGGCGAGGGGGCGCGGCCCCCTCGCGTTCAACCAATAGCGGCCTTGAGCGTGGTGCCGAGCTCCGCGGGGCTGGGCGAGACGTGGATTCCCGCCGACTTCATCGCCTCGATCTTGTCGGCGGCGGTGCCCTTGCCACCCGAGATGATCGCGCCGGCGTGACCCATGCGCTTGCCCTTGGGCGCGGTCTGTCCGGCAATGAAGCCCGCGACCGGCTTCTTCTTCATCTCGCGCTTCACGTAGTCGGCGGCCTCCTCCTCGGCCGTACCGCCGATCTCGCCGATCATGATCACGGCCTCGGTCTTCGGATCGGCGTTGTACAGCTCCAGGACGTCGATGAAGCCGGTGCCGTTCACCGGGTCGCCGCCGATGCCGACGCACGTCGACTGCCCGATGCCGAGCTGCGTGAGCTGGTGCACGGCCTCGTAGGTGAGCGTGCCGCTGCGCGACACGACGCCGACCTTCCCCGCCTTGTGGATGTACCCCGGCATGATCCCGATCTTGCACTGCTCGGGCGTGATGACGCCCGGGCAGTTCGGACCGACGAGCCGGGTCTTCGTGCCCGCGAGGAAGCGCTTGACGCGCACCATGTCGAGGACGGGAATCCCCTCGGTGATGCAGATCACGAGTTCGACGCCCGCGTCGGCCGCCTCCATGATCGCGTCGGCGGCGAACGGCGGCGGGACGTAGATGACGCTCGCATTGCAGCCGGTCTTCGCACGCGCCTCGCCGACCGTGTCGAAGATCGGGATGCCCTCGAAGTCGGTGCCGCCCTTGCCCGGCGTCACGCCGGCCACCATCTGCGTGCCGTACTCCTTGCACGTCCGGGTGTGGAACTGACCCGTCGCGCCGGTGATGCCCTGCGTGACGACCTTGGTGTTCTTGTCGACCAGAATCATTTGTTCCTCTTTCGCCCCCGCACGGTGCTCGGCGGTCGCTGCGCGACCACCTCCGCTCCTCGGATGGGCCTCGCTCCCGAGGCGGAGCCTCGGCAGCTCGCGTTCCTCAGGCGGCCTTCGATGCGGCGACGACCTTCTTGGCGCCGTCCATCATGTCGCTCGCGGTGATGATGTTGAGGCCGGAGTCGGCGAGGATCTGCTTCCCTTCCTTGACGTTGGTCCCTTCCATGCGGACCACGACCGGAACGGTCAGCTTCATCTCCTTCGCCGCCGTGACGACGCCCGTGGCGAGCACGTCGCAGCGCATGATGCCGCCGAAGATGTTGATGAACACGGCCTTGACGCTGGGGTCGGCGAGGATGATGCGGAACGCCGCGGCGACCTTCTCGGCGGACGCGCCACCGCCGACGTCGAGGAAGTTCGCCGGCTCGGCCCCCGCGTACTTGACGATGTCCATCGTCGCCATCGCGAGGCCGGCACCGTTCACCATGCAGCCGATCGTGCCCTCGAGTGCGATGTAGGACAGGTCGTACTCCTGCGCCTGCTGCTCACGCGGATCCTCCTCGTTCGGGTCGCGCATCTCGCGGACGTCGGCGTGGCGAAAGAGCGCGTTGTCGTCGAAGCCCATCTTCGCGTCGAGCGCGACGAGGTCGCCGGCCTCGGTGAGCACCAGCGGATTGATCTCGACGAGCGCCGCGTCGGTCGCGAGGTACGCCTCGTAGAGGCCCGCGAGAAACTTCGCGAGCTTGCCGAGCGACGTCGCCGGCAGGCCGAGCGCCTTGCCGAGCTTGCGCGCCTGGAAGGCCTGCAGCCCGACCACCGGGTTGATCGGCTCGCGCAGGATCTTCTCCGGCGTCTTCGCGGCGACCTCCTCGATCTCGACGCCGCCCTCGGACGAGGCGATCACCGTGACGAGGCTCGTCGCACGGTCGAGCGTCAGGCCGAGGTAGAGCTCGCGCGCGATCTTGCAGCCCTCCTCGACGATGACACGGTGCACCACCCGGCCCTGCGGCCCGGTCTGGTGCGTGACCAGCGGCAGGCCCAGGATCGACTTCGCGAAGTCGCGCGCCTCGTTGGCGCTCTTCACCAGCTTGACGCCGCCGGCCTTGCCGCGGCCGCCGGCGTGGATCTGCGCCTTGACGACCCAGGGGCCGCTACCGCCCAGCTGCTGCACCACCTGCGCGGCCTCGTCGGGCGAGGACGCGACCGCGTTGCGCAGCGTCGTGACGCCGTACCTGGCGAGGATCTGCTTCGCCTGAAACTCGTGGATGTTCATGACTCCCTCTCGAAGTTACGCGTGGCCCGGGGGACCGCAGCGCAGCACCGTCTCGAGCGCACCGCGGGCGACCGCGAAGCCGGGCTCGGACACGATCCGCACATAGGACCGGTCGAACAGCGGGATGCGCTCGATCGCGTCGCGGAAGCCGGGCACGTCGAGGACGTGGCCGACGAGCACGATGGAGCGCGCCTGGTGGAACCGCGCCGCCTCGAAGGCGAGGCGCAGCACGGCCTGTCCGATCAGGTTGAGGAGCGTCGCGGCGATGTCCTCGGGGCTCGGCACGACGCTGCCCTCGCGCGCAACCCGCGCGAAGTGCGCCGCCGTCGCGTCTGCCGGGACGGGACCGACGCCGCTACCGAGGATGTCGCCGACGGCCAGGTCGCAGCGCGACACGTCGCCGCGGCGCGCGAGCTCGCCGATGCGCGTGACGTCGGTGGTGCCCAGCAGGAGCTTCGCGAGACCGAGCAGCGTGCCGCCGCCGATGCCGCTGCCGACCAGACGCTGCGGCGCCGCCGGGGGTGCCGCGAGCACGATGCCCGTCCCGGTACCGAGGCTCACCACGATCGCCGGCGCCGGAGCGTCCTCGAGCAGGCCGCCGGCCGCGGTCGCGGTCGGCTCGTCGACCTTCACGACGCGCACCGCACCGAGGCGGTCGGGCAGCTGCCACGACCGGCCGCCGGTGACGGCGACGACACCGATCTGCGCGTCCGGCGTCTCGCCGGCCGTGGCCAGCAGGTGCGCGAGCAACCCCTGCGCGACCGTCGTCTCCGGCACGGCGGTCGGCAGCGCGAGCAGGACGTCGTCCAGACCCTCGCGGCGCAGGACGAGGTCGGTGACCGTCCCGCCGAAGTCGATCGCGGCGCTGTGCACGGCCGGACGCCCGACAGCCTACTTCTTCAGCACCGCGTCGAGCGCACCGACCAGCTCGGCCACGTGGCTCGCCGACACCGCGAGCTCCTTCTTCTCCTTCTCGGTCAGCGGCACCTCGAGGACCTTCTCGACGCCGCCAGCGCCGATCTGCACCGGCACACCGACGTAGAGGTCGCGGAGGCCGTACTCGCCCTCGAGGTACGCCGCGCAGGGCAGCACTTCCTTGCGGTCGTAGAGGTACGACTCCGCCATGCGAATGGCGGCGGACGCGGGCGAGTAGAAGGCCGAGCCGGTCTTGAGGAGCGCCACGATCTCTCCACCGGCCTGGCGCGTGCGCGCTTCGATGGCATCGAGACGCTCCGCCGAGATCAGCGTCTCGACCGGGACGCCGCCGACGGTGCAGGCCGAGCGCACCGGCACCATGTCGTCGCCGTGGCCGCCGAGGACGAGCGCCTGGACGCTCTGTACCGAGACGTTCAGCTCCATCGCGAGGAACGTCCGGTAGCGGGCGGAGTCCAGGACGCCGGCCATGCCGATCACGCGCTGCTTCGGGAAGCCGGTGACGCGCTTCATCAAGGTCACCATCGCGTCGAGCGGGTTGGTCAGCACGATGACGAACGCCTTCGGCGCGTGCGTCTTGATGCCGGTCGCGACCTCCGAGATGATCTTCGCGTTGATGCCGAGCAGGTCGTCGCGGCTCATGCCGGGCTTGCGCGCGAGGCCCGACGTCACGATGCAGACGTCCGCGCCGACGATGTCGGCGATGCTGTTCGTGCCCTTCAGCGCGGCGTCGAAGCCTTCGATCGGGCCGGACTCGGCGATGTCGAGCGCCTTCCCTTGCGGCATTCCCTCGATCACGTCGTAGACCACGACGTCGCCCAGGTGCTTGAGCGCGCAGAGGTGCGCCAGGGTACCGCCGATGTTGCCTGCGCCGATCAGCGCGATCTTCCGTCGAGCCATTTCCGAACTCCCTCTGTGTAGAATCGAACCGGCCTGCGAAACCAATTCCCGACGACCGCGGGATTCGCCCGCGCGTCCGCGGCGAAGCCGCGACGGGCGCGCCTGCGCGCTCGTCGCGCACCGCACGGGGGCGAAAGGGAAACCCTACATGTGATGGACGATGGCGTCGCCGAACTCCGAGCACTTCACGAGCGATGCGCCCTCCATCAGGCGGTGGAAGTCGTAGGTCACCGTCTTCGCGGCGGTGGCGCCGTTGAAGCCACGGATGATCGCGTCCGCCGCCTCGTTCCAGCCGAGGAAGCGGAACATCATCTCACCGGAGAGGATCACCGAGCCCGGGTTGACCTTGTCGAGGTTCGCGTACTTCGGCGCGGTGCCGTGCGTCGCCTCGAAGATGGCGTGGCCGCTGGTGTAGTTGATGTTGCCGCCGGGCGCGATGCCGATGCCGCCGACCTGGGCTGCGAGCGCGTCCGAGAGATAGTCGCCGTTCAGGTTCAGCGTCGCGATGACGTCGAAGTCGGCGGCGCGCGTCAGCACCTGCTGCAGCGTGATGTCGGCGATCGAGTCGCGGATCATGAGCAGCTTCTTCCACTTGCCGTCGCCGTGGCTGGGCCACAGCGCCAGCGCCGTGTCGACCTCGGTGACGACCTTCTTCCGCTGCTCGGGCGTCATCATGTCGTAGCCCGGGTCGACGGCGCGGGCGTTCTCCTCGCTCGTCATCTTCGGGTTCGACTCGCGGTTGCCGAGGATCCAGCTCTCGCGCTCGGTGACCGTCTGCGCGCGGAACTCGCGCGCCGCCAGCGCGTAGCCCCAGTCGCGGAATCCGCCCTCGGTGAACTTCTGGATGTTGCCCTTGTGGACCAGCGTGACGCTCTTCCGCCCCTCGCGCAGCGCGTACTCGATCGCAGCCTTCACCAGGCGCTCGGTGCCCTCTCGGGAGACCGGCTTGATGCCGATCCCGCTGGTCTCCGGGAAGCGGATCTTCCTGACCCCCATCTCGTTCTGCAGGAAGGCGATGACCTTCTTCACCTCCGCGGACTCCGCCGCCCACTCGATGCCGGCGTAGATGTCCTCGGTGTTCTCGCGGAAGATCACCATGTCGACCGACTCCGGCTTCTTCACCGGGCTCGGCACGCCGTGGAAGTAGCGCACGGGCCGCAGGCACACGTAGAGGTCGAGCAACTGGCGGAGTGCGACGTTGAGCGAGCGGATGCCGCCGCCGACCGGGGTCGTGAGCGGGCCCTTGATGCCGACCAGAAATTCGCGGAAGGCGGTGACGGTCTCCTCCGGGAGCCAGTCCTTGAACTGGTTGAACGCCTTCTCACCCGCGTAGACCTCGCACCAGGCGATCTTGCGCTTCCCGCCGTAGGCCTTGGCGACCGCGGCATCGAACACGCGCTGCGAGGCGCGCCAGATGTCCGGACCCGTGCCGTCCCCCTCGATGAACGGCAGGATCGGGTTGTCGGGAACCTGTAGCTTCCCGTCGGAGCCCATCTTGATGCCCTGCCCGTCCTGCGGAACCTGCACGATCTGGTAGCTCGCCATAAGCTCGGTCGTCTAACGAGAACCCGGCCGCTTCGCTACCGGCGGCGGGGCCGCGGACCGCGTCCGTACACCGCGTCGGGATCGCGGTTGACCTCTCACCGGACCGCGCCGTAAGACTGCCGCGATGAGCCACCAACCGGGTTCGTGGAAGATTCGCCTGCTCCTGCTCGTCGCGGCCGTCGTCTCGGCCTGCGGCGGCGGTGACATCTGCCTGCAGTGCCCGGACGGCACGCCGACGCCGCCACTGGGAGTGATCGTCACGGGGACGATCGTCAGCTCGAATCCGTCGACGAATCCGTCGAGCATCATGGCGATCGTCTGCGTCGGGCTCGAGCAGGGGCAGTCGGTCAGCAACTGCCCGAACTCCTTCTACGCCGACGTTGCGACCGACGGCACGTTCACTCGGAAGAACGTCAAGGAGGGTGCCGAGACGATCTTCTTCTGGGTCGACAACAACATGAACGAAATGCCCGATCAGGAGGGCGACCTGATCGCGCAGCTCCAGGACGGCACGGGCGAGCTCGACCGCGTCGAGAACGGCCAGACGGTCACGCTGTCGGACATCCGGATCGCGTTCCTGAACAACAGCGCGACCGCGACGATCACCGTCGGGCTGACGCCGACCCCGACCCCGAGCCCGGTCACCGTCACGCCGACGCCGAAGAATACCTGATTCACCGAGGGCAAGCGCCCCTCGCTCAGCCGCCTCCTCCGCCGCCGTCGCGGCGGAGGATGTTGCGCTTCGCCTGCGACTGCAGGACCGACGGCACGTTACGGCTCTTGGCGAGGATTCGCATGTCGCGGTCCTGGATGCCGTTCAGCAGCCCGAGTGCCACCTGCAGCGGCGTCTTCGGGTTCTGCACCAGGGCGAGACGGATCGAGTAGTTCCGCACCCAGTCGCGCTGATCGGCGATGGTCCGAAGCAGCTCTCCGGCGAGACTCCGGTTCTTCGACATCACCAGCGCCTCCTCGAGCGTGAAGCGCGGGTTGCGCAGCACGCACGACTGCACCAGCTTGACGCTGTCGTGCGCGAGCACCTGGCGCGCCTCCTTGTTGCCCGAGAGCGCCAGCTTGACGCGCATCGCGACCGGCATCTTGCGCACCCGAACGAGCAGCGACTCGTGTCGGGCGGTCGCGGTCGCCGCCACGGTCGCCTCCGCGACCATGTCGTCGTCGAGCTGAATCTGGTCTCGCCCCTCGAGGACCGCCGCGACCTCCGGGTCGTTGGCCTCGGGATCGCGGCCGCGCGGGTCCGTCGGACCCGCGCCGACGCTCACGAGCCCTCCGCCTGGCGCTTCGCCTCCTTGACCACCTTGTCGACGAGGTGCGCCGGCAGCTCCTCGTAGTGCGAGAACTCCATGTGGAACGAGCCTCGTCCCGCCGTCATGGCGTTCAGGTCGGGTCCGTACTTCAGCACCTCGGACATCGGGACGCGCGCCTTGATCACCTGGCTCGAGCCGCGCGGCTCGACGCCCTGGACCTTCCCCCGGCGCGCGTTGACGTCGCCGATCACGTCGCCCATCGCGTCGTCCGGAACCTGCACGTCGAGCGACATGATCGGCTCGAGCAGCACCGGCTTCGCCTGCTCGCACGCCGCGCGGAAGCCGAGCGCAGCGGCCGTCTTGAAGGCCATCTCCGACGAGTCGACGTCGTGGTGCTTGCCGTCGAACAGCGTCACGCGCACGTCGACCACCGGAAAACCGGCGATCGTGCCGTGCGGCAGCGCCTCGCGCACGCCCTTCTCGACCGCCGGGATGAAGTTCCGCGGCACGACGCCGCCGACGATCCGGTCGACAAACTCGAAGCCGGTGCCGCGCGGCGTGGGCTCGACCTCCAGCCAGGCGACCGCGAACTGGCCGTGCCCGCCGGTCTGCTTCTTCACCTTGCCCTCGGCCTGCGCCTTGCCGCGGATCGTCTCCTTGTAGGGGACCTTAGGCGCCTTCAGCACGACCTCGACGCCGAACTTGCGCTTGAGACGCTCGATGGTCGCCTCGACGTGAAGCTGGCCGGTACCGCCGAGGATGATCTCCTTGGTCTGCTCGTCACGGTCGAGGTGGAGCGCGGGATCCTCCTCCTGCAGCCGGTGCAGGCCGGCCATGACCTTGTCTTCTTCACCCTTGTTCTTCGCCTCGAGCGCGAAATGGATGGACGACTCGAAGTCGCGCAGCCGCGGGAAGTACGTCTGGACCTTCTCGTCGCACAGCGTGTCGCCGGTGGCGCCGTCCTTGAGCTTGGCGACCGCGACCACGTCGCCCGCGACCGCCTTCGCGATCTGCGTCTGCTTCTTCCCCTCCAGGTGGAACAGGTGGCCGAGCTTCTCCTTCACCTGCCGGGTGGCGTTGTAGACGGTGGAGTCGGCCGCGATCTGACCCGAGAACACGCGCAGCACGCTGAGCTTGCCGGCGAAGGGGTCGATGAGCGTACGGACGATCTGCGCCGAGAACGGCTCGCTCGGAGACGGCGCCCGCCTCACCTCCGACTGCGTCTTCGGGTCGTCGCCGACCACGGGCGGCAGGTCCGCCGCCGCCGGGCAGACCTCGGCCACGAAGTCGAGCAGTGCCGCAGCACCGATCCCGTTGCCGCCCGCCCCGCACAGCACCGGCAGCAGGGTGCCCTTCAGGATGGCGGCGCGCAGGCCGCCGAGGAGCTCGTCCTGGGTCAGCTCGCCGCCCTCGAGGTAGTGCTCGAGCAGCCCGTCGTCGCTCTCGGCGACCGCCTCGACGAGATGCTCGCGCGCAGCGCGCGCCTCGTCCGCGATCTCGGCCGGGATCTCGGCCTCGCGCATCGCCCCGCTGCCTGCCGTGCCGAGCAACGCCTTGTTCGAGAGCAGGTCGACGACCCCCTTGAACCCCGACTCCGCGCCGATCGGCAGCTGGACCGGCACCGGCTTCTGCTCGAGCCCGGCGAGGTCCTCGAGCGCCTGCGCGAAGCTCGCGCGCTCCCGGTCCATGCGGGTGACGAACGCGATGCGCGGCACCGCCAGCTCGATCGCCCATGCGAGCACCTTGCCGTCCTCACCCTTGGCCTCGCCGTGCGGCGAGACCACCAGCACGGCGGTGGTCGCCGCGCGCATGCAGTTGCTCGCGTCGTGGATGAACGACGCCGCCCCCGGCGTGTCGATCAGGTTCACGTGCGACTGCTTCCATTCGACGTGGTGAAAGCCCGAGAACAGGGAGTGACCCCGCTTCTGCTCCTCGGGCTCGGTGTCGAAGCTCGACGTCCCGTCGACCGTGCGGCCGAGCGTCTTGGTCGCGCCGCCGGCCAGCAGCAGCGACTCCGCGAGGCTCGTCTTGCCGACCCCGCCGTGACCGACGAGGACGAGGCTGCGGATGCGTGCAGGATCGTCAGCGGCCATGACCCGTTCCCTCCCGGTTGCGCTCGTAGATGAGGCGCAGCCCGTCGAGCGTCAGGAACTCGTCCACCTCGCTGATCGTGGACGACTCCTCCGCGATGGTCTGGGCGAAGCCGCCGGTCGCGATGACGCGCGCGACGCTGCCCTGCTCCTTCTGGATGCGCTCGACGAGCCCGTCGACCATGGCGACGTAGCCGAAGAACACGCCCGCCTGGATGGCGTTCACGGTGTTGCGCCCGACGACGCGCGGCGGACGGACGAGCTCGACCGGGTACAGCTTCGCGGTGCGCGAGTAGAGCGCCTCGAGCGAGATGCCGACGCCCGGCGTGATCACGCCGCCCAGGTACTCGCCCTTCGCGCTCACCACGTCGAAGGTCGTCGCGGTGCCGAAGTCGACGACGATCGACAGCTCCTTGTGGCGCTCGTAGGCGGCGACGGCGTTCACGATCCGGTCGGCGCCGACCTCGCGCGGGTTGTCGTACAGGATCGGCATGCCGGTGCGGATGCCGGGGCCGACCACCAGCGGCGACCGCCCGTAGGTGGCGACGCACATCGCGTCGATCGTCGACTGCATCTGCGGCACGACGTTCGAGACGATGATTCCCTGGATCTGGTCGGGGTCGATCCCCGACATGCGCTGCAGATTCCACAGCACGACGCTGTACTCGTCGGCGGTGCGCGCGTGCTCGGTGAGCAGGCGCCAGTGGCGTCTCAGCCTGTCCCCGTCGAAGAGCCCCACAACGGTGTGGGTGTTCCCTACGTCGATCGCGAGCAGCATCGAAGCCTCCGGAGACTAGGCGCGTCGGGAGCACTGCGCAAGGAAAAGGGGGCGACCGGCCCACGGAGCCGCATCAGGCTCGCCCGCGCCGCAGCGCACGGTAGGTGTCCCGCAGCGTGACCTCGCCGGACACCACGCGCCGGATCGTACCCTCTGCCTCGACGAGCAGCGCGCCACCGTCGTCGACACCGCGCACGGTTCCCGCCAGCGGCGGTGCCCCGTCGATGGTCACCGCCACCCCGACGAGGCCGTGCAGCTCGTCGTAACGATGCCGCAGTGCGGCGAAGCCGCCCTCGAGGAACGTCGCCCAGGCGGCGTCGAGCCTCGTCAGCAGCCGCCCGGTGAAGGCCGCGCGGGCGACGGGCGTGCCGCCGGCGATCGCGAGGCTCGTCGCCTTGCGCCGCAGCTCGGGCGGGAAGTCGGCACGCGCGGCGTTGAGGTTGACGCCGATGCCGACGATCACGAAGCGCACGCGATCGGCCTCGGCCTCGAGCTCGGTCAGGACGCCCGCGACCTTCCGCCCGCCGAGCAGGACGTCGTTGGGCCACTTGATCCGCGGCGCGAAGCTGCCGCTGTCGCGGATCGCCTCGGCGACGGCGAGGCCGGCGACGAGGGTGAGCCGGGGCACGTCGAGCGGCGGGATGCCGGGCCTGAGCACGATCGACGCGTAGAGGTTCACGCTTGCCGGCGACACCCAGGTCCGGCCCAGCCGGCCACGGCCCGCGGTCTGCTGCTCGGCGACCACCGTGGTGCCTTCCTCCGCACCGGCGCGCGCGAGCTCCGCCGCGAGACGGTTCGTCGAGTCGATCGTCGTCCGGTGCACGATCTCGCCGCGCAGCAGCGTCGGCCGGTAGTGCTTGCGGATCGCGTCGGGCAGCAGCAGGTCGCTGTCGCGCACCAGCCGGTAGCCGCGTCCCGCGACCGCCTCGATGCCGTAGCCGCGCTCGCGCAGCCGCTCGACGCGCTTCCACACCGCGGCGCGCGACACGCCGAGGCTCGCCGCGATGGCGGCGCCCGACTGCCAGCCACGCCCTTCGAGCGCGGCGAGCAGGTCGTCCCGCCCCTCCTTCACCCGGCCGTCCGGTGGCGCACGTCAGCGCGCGCCGCTGCGCCGCGACCGCCCCGGCGGGCTCGTGCGGGCGCGCACGTCGAGGCCAAGGTCGATCGCCGGCGCGGAATGCGTGAGACGGCCGACCGAGACGAAGTCGGGACCGGCCGCCGCGATCGCCCGCACGGTGTCGAGGTTCACGCCGCCCGACGCCTCGAGCAGGGCGCGCCGTCCGACGAGCTTGCGCGCCGCGCGGATCTCGTCCGGCCGCATGTTGTCGAGCAGGATGATGTCCGCGCCGCCCGCGAGCGCATCGCCGATCTGCTCGAGGCGGTCGACTTCGACCTCGACGCGCAGCCCCATCGGCGCGCGCGCGCGCGCGTGCTCGACCGCCGCCCGCACGGAGCCGCACGCCGCGATGTGGTTGTCCTTGATCAGCACGCCGTCGTCGAGGCCGAAGCGGTGGTTGTACCCGCCGCCCATGCGGACGGCGTACTTCTGGAGCAGCCGCAGGCCCGGCACGGTCTTGCGTGTGTCGAGGATCCGCACGCCCGTTCCCGCGACCGCGTCGACGTAGCGGCGCGTCAGCGTGGCGACGCCGCACAGGGCCTGGATCAGGTTCAGCAGCACGCGCTCGCCGGTCAGGAGCGGGCCGAGGTCGCCCTCGACGTCGGCGAGCACGCTTCCCGCCGCGATCGGCGTTCCGTCCGCGACCCGGCGCGTGACGCGCAGCGCACCCGCCGCGTGCAGCTCGCCGAGCACGACGTCGATCAGCGGGACGCCGGCGACGACGCAGTCCTCGCGCGTCACCAGCGAAGCACTGCCGCTGGTTCCACCCGCGATCGTGAGCGCGGTGGTCACGTCGCCGCGGCCGACGTCCTCCGCGAGCGCCCGACGCACCAGCTCGACCGTCGACGGATGCGCGAACGGTGCGACGACGCCTTGGTCCGGCGGCGTCGCGCCGCGGGACGGCGACCGGGTCACCGCGCGACCTCGCGCAGGCGCTCGAGGCCCCGCCGCAGCAGGTCCTCCTTGCCGGCCAGCTCGGCCGCCTTCGCGGTCTCCTTTGCCACGATCTCGTCCGGGGCGCGCTGGACGAAGTCCTGGTTGTCGAGCTTCTTCCGGGCGCCGGCGAGCTCCTTGACGACACGCTCGATCTCGCGCTCGAGGCGCTCCCGCTCGGCGGCGACGTCGATCAGCCCGGCCAGCGGAACGTACAGCTCGAAGCTGCCCGCGACCGCGAGCGCCGCACCACCCGGACGTGCACCATCCGAGAGAACCTCGAGCCGCCCGACGCGGGCCAGCGTGCGGATGGCGCAGGTCAGCGCCGGCAGGTCCGCCGCCGCAGCAGCGTCGAGCGGTGCCACGAGCAGGTCGATCTCCCGGCTCGGCGGCAGGCTCATCTCGGCGCGCAGGTTGCGCAGCGCGCGCACCGCTGCGATCAGCCGCTCGACGCGGGCCTCTGCCGCCTCGTCGCACTCGATGCTCGCCGATGCCGGGTACTGCGCGAGCAGCAGCGTCGAACGCCCGGCATCGACGCCGGGTAGCGCGTGCCAGAGCTCCTCGGTGATGAACGGCATCAGCGGGTGCAGCATGCGGAGCGCGCTCTCGAGCACCGCGACCAGCGTGGCGACGGTCTTCGCGCGCTCGGGGCCGTCGCTGCCGAGCGACGGCTTCGCGAGCTCGAGGTACCAGTCGCAGAGCTCGTTCCAGAAGAAGCGGTACAGCGCGGCCGCCGCGTCGTTGAAGCGGTACCCGTCGAGGGCGGTCCGGACCTCGTCGATGCAGCGCGCGAGGCGTGCGCGAATCCAGCGGTCGGCGTCCGTTCCACCCGTCATGCCGTCGGCGAGGTCGATCTTTCCGTCGCCGGCGTTCATCAGCACGAAGCGCGCGGCGTTCCAGATCTTGTTCGCGAAGCTGCGGTTGCCGTCGATGCGGTCGACCGAGAGCCGGATGTCGCGGCCCATCGCCGACTGCGCGACCAGCGTGAAGCGCAGCGCGTCGGTGCCGTACGTCGCCAGCAGCTCCAGGGGATCCTTCACGTTCCCCTTGGTCTTGCTCATCTTGTCGCCGTACTCGTCGCGCACGAGGCCGTGCACGTAGACGTCGCGGAAGGGCACTTCTCCCGTGAAGCGCAGGCCGAACATCATCATGCGCGCGACCCAGAAGAAGATGATGTCGAAGCCGGTGACGAGGACGTCGGTCGGATAGTACTTCGCGAGCTCGGGCGTCTTCTCCGGCCAGCCCATGGTCGAGAACGGCCACAGCCCGCTCGAGAACCAGGTGTCGAGCACGTCCTCGTCCTGGCGCAGCGTGCCGCCGCACGACGGGCAATGCGGCGGGTCCTCACGCGAGACGATGACCTTGCAGCCCTCCTCGCCGGCGCGTGCGCCTTCCGGGCCCGTTCCGGCGTCGGCCGGGCAGCCGTCGCAGTACCAGGCCGGGATGCGGTGGCCCCACCAGAGCTGACGCGACACGCACCAGTCGCGGATGTTCTCCATCCACGCGAAGTACGTCTTGCTCCAGTGCTCGGGGTAGAAGCGCGTGCGACCGTCGCGCACGGCCGCGATCGCCGGCTCGGCGAGCGGCTGCGTGCGCACGAACCACTGCGTCGAGAGCAGCGGCTCGACCACCGCACGGCAGCGGTAGCAGTGCCCCACGGCGAGCGCGTGCGGCTCGACCTTCTCGAGGAGGCCGTCGGCCTCGAGCTGCTCGACGACGTGCTTGCGCGCGAGCGCGCGGTCGGTGCCGGCGTAGGCGCCCGCGGCCGCGGTCATCATGCCGTCCTCGGCGATCACCGAGATCATGTCGAGGCCGTGCCGACGGCCGATCTCGAAGTCGTTGAAGTCGTGCGCCGGCGTGATCTTGACGACCCCCGAGCCGAACTCCCGGTCGACGTGCTCGTCGGCGATGATTCCGATCTCGCGGTCGGTGAGCGGCAGCTTGACCCGCCGGCCGACCAGCCCGGCGTAGCGCTCGTCCTCGGGGTGCACGGCGACGGCGGTGTCACCGAGCATGGTCTCGGGACGCGTCGTCGCGACGACGAGCGCGCCGCTGCCGTCGGCGAGCGGGTAGCGCAGGTGCCAGAGGTGGCCCTTCACGTCCTCGTGCTCGACCTCGATGTCCGACAGCGCCGTGCCGCAGCGGCAGCACCAGTTGATGAGCCGCCGGCCGCGGTAGATGAGGCCGTCCTCGAAGAGCCGGACGAACACCTCGCGCACCGCGCGCGACAGGCCCTCGTCCATGGTGAAGCGCTCGCGGGTCCAGTCGCAGGTCGCGCCGAGGCGCTTCAGCTGCGAGACGATGTACGGCCCGACCTCCGACTTCCACGCGAACGTCCGCTCGAGGAACTTCTCGCGGCCGATGCCGTGCCGGTCGAGACCCTGCTGGGCGAGCTGGCGCTCGACGACGTTCTGGGTGGCGATCGAGGCGTGGTCGGTGCCCGGCACCCACAGCGTGTTGTGGCCGTCCATCCTCTTGTACCGGATCAGGACGTCCTGGAGCGTGTTGTTCAGCGCGTGCCCGAGGTGGAGCTGCCCGGTGATGTTGGGCGGCGGGATGACGATCGAGTAGCCGGGGCCGGGCGCCGACGGATCGGCAGTCGACACGCCGAGTTGGATCCACTCCCTGGCCCAGCGCTCCTCGACCTCCTGCGGGGCGTACGCCTTGGCGAGCGTGGTCGACATCGGCTGTGCGGTAACAGCCACCCTCGCGACGAGTCAATTTGCGCGGGCGACCGACGCGGCGACGGCCTCCCACCACGACGCGCCGCCACCCGCGGACCTGCCCGCACCGGAGGCAGTGCCCAGTGATTGGGCAGCGCCGAGCAGGAAACCGCTCAGAGTTCGCGCTCCGGCGCCCTCTGGCGGACGGCATACGCGTTGCAGTCGCGGTGCGGCGTCACTCTGGGACGCCCGTACCTGTGGAAGGAGCAACGCCGTGAAGAAGATCGAGGCGATCATCAAGCCGTTCAAGCTCGACGAGGTAAAGGAAGCGCTCGCGCGGGAGGGCGTGGACGGAATGACGATCTCGGAGGTGAAGGGCTTCGGTCGACAGCGCGGCCACAGCGAGCTGTACCGCGGCGCCGAGTACGTCGTCGACTTCCTGCCCAAGGTCAAGATCGAACTGCTGGTGGACGACGCTCGGGTGGCCAGCGTCTCCGACACCATCAGAACCGCGGCTGCCACCGGCCGCATCGGGGACGGCAAGATCTTCATCGTCAACATCGACGATGCCGTTCGCATCCGCACCGGTGAGCGCGGCGTGGACGCTCTCTGAGCACGCCGCCGCGCGATCACGGCTCGCACCCCGGCCCATCCACAGCCCGGCGTCGCGTGACCGCCCACACTAGACCGGACCGCGGACGAACCCCGGTCCCAAGGAGGAATCGTATGCTCAACGGAACCGCAAGAGCGGTACTGCTGCGGAGGCTGGTCGGCATCGGCGTTCCGGTCGCGCTCCTCGTCCTAGGCGTCGCCACCGGCCGGGCCGAGGACGCGCCGGTGGCCGCCGCGCCCGATCCCATCGCCGACGCGCTCGCGACGCCCAAGGTGATGGTCGACACGATGTGGACGCTGATCGCGGGCTTCCTCGTGTTCTTCATGAACCTCGGCTTCGGGCTCGTCGAGAGCGGCCTCTGCCGGGCGAAGAACTGCGTCAACATCCTGGCGAAGAACTTCGTCGTCTTCGGCGTGTCGTCGCTGGCCTTCCTGGTCGTCGGCTGGGGCCTGATGTTCGGCAACGGCAACGGCTTCGTCGGTCTCGAGGGGCTGTTCTTCATGGGCGGTGCCGACAACAGCCCGCTCACCGGCGACGCCTACTCCGGCGCGTACACCGCGATCGCGTGGGCCGGCGTGCCGCTCATGACCAAGTTCTTCTTCCAGCTGGTGTTTGCCGGGACCGCCGCGACGATCGTGTCGGGCGCGGTCGCCGAGCGCATCAAGTTCATGTCGTTCGTCGTGTTCTCGTTCGTCATCGTCGGCCTGATCTACCCGGTCACCGGGCACTGGATCTGGGGCGGCGGCTGGCTCGCGGGCGCCGGCTTCTGGGACTTCGCCGGCTCCACCGTCGTGCACTCGGTCGGCGGCTGGGCCGCGCTCGCCGGCATCATCGTGCTGGGTCCGCGCCTCGGCAAGTTCGGCAAGGACGGCCGCGTGAACCCGATCCCGGGTCACAACATGACCTCGGCGACGATCGGCGTGTTCGTTCTCTGGCTCGGCTGGTTCGGCTTCAACCCGGGCAGCACCATGGCGCTCGACGCGAAGGCGATCGGCCACATCGCGGTCACGACCAACATGGCGGCCGCGGCCGCCTCGCTGAGCGCGCTGCTGACGGCCACCCTGCTGCTCGGCAAGCCGGACCTTTCCATGGTGCTCAACGGCTGCCTCGCCGGTCTCGTCGCCATCACCGCGCCCTGCGCCTGGGTCGGCGTCGGCAGCTCGGTGGTGATCGGTCTGATGGCCGGCGTGCTGGTGGTCTTCGCCGTCCTCTTCTTCGACAAGGTCAAGCTCGACGATCCCGTCGGCGCGCTGTCGGTGCACCTGGTGAACGGCATCTTCGGCACGATCTGCGTCGGCCTCTTCGCCGACAAGGCCGCGGCCCCGGTCGCGGGCCCCGAGAACGGCCTGTTCTTCGGTGGCGGCTTCACCCAGCTCTGGGCGCAGTTCGTCGGCATCGGCACGGTCGGCGTCTACACCCTCGTGATCAGCCTCGTCGCCTGGTACGCGATCAAGGCCACGATGGGCGTCCGCGTCAACCCGGAGGAGGAGATGGAAGGCCTCGATCTCGGCGAGCACGGCAACCTCGCGTACCCGGACTTCCAGGTGTCGTCGGTCTTCGGAGACTTGCACGGGACGTACCCGAGCTCGCCCACCAGCGGGCGCCCGGCGACCGCGCTCGCCGGCGCGACGGTTACCGCGAGCTGACGACGATCTCCCGGGAGAGAGGAGCCCGGGCGGTGGAGACGGGCGGCGTCCAGCGGACGCCGCCCGTTCTTCGGCCGGCGACCGGATCGGGTCACGCCGGCGGCGTGCCCATCCACTCCCACCACAGCGCCAGCGCGACGGCGATCGCGACCGGGCCGACGAAGATCCCGACCAGCCCGAAGCTCAGGATCCCGCCGAGCACGCCGATGAACACGAGCAGCAGCGGGATCCCGGTTCGCACGCCGATGAACACGGGACGGATCACGTTGTCGATGCTCGCGACCACGCCCGCCCCCCACAGCACGAGCCCGGCCGCAGCCCAGTACTTCGCCCCGAGCACGAGCCAGGCGGCAGCCGGCACCCAGACGACCGCGTGGCCCATCGGCACGAACGACAGCACCATGGTCAGCGCGCCGAGCAGGATCGGGAACGGCACCCCGGCCACCCAGAACCCGAGCGCCGCCAGCACGCCCTGGACTGCCGCCGTCAACACGAGGCCGTAGACGACCGCGCGCACGGTGATGCCGACGTGCTGCACGATGGTCTCGAGCCGGGGCCCACCGACGCGGGTCCCGGCGCCGCGCAGCTGGGCCGCGAGCGAGTCGCCGTGCAGGAAGAGGAAGAACGCGGTGAACAGACACACGACGAGGTTGAACAGCGTGCGCGTCACGGCGCCGGCGGTCTGACCGGCGACCGACAGCACGCGCGCCACGTGGTCGCCGGCGACGGCCTTCAGCACCGCACTGCTGTCCTCACGCAGCACGACGATCGCCTCGTGCAAGCGCTCGCCGACGTACGGCAGGTGGGTCACCGCCCTCTCGAGATCGTCCACCTGCTGGCGCACGTCGCCGCGCACGTCGTGCGACAGCGTCTCGATCTCGCGCACGAGCAGGACGGTGATCACGGTCACCGGGACCACCACGCCGAGCGTGACGAGCAGCATCGTGAGCGAGGCCGCAGTCCGCGGACGATCGTCGAGCCGTGCACGGATCCGGCGATGCACCGGCCACAGGCTCACCGCGAGAATCACGGCCCAGGCGAGCGCCGTCGCGAAGTGCGCCAGGATCTGTCCGACGACCGCGGCCAGCGCGACGAGCAGCGCGCCGCCCAGAATCCAGCTCACCCGCGTCGCGGTGACCGGGTCGCGCACCGCACCGGAGCCGACCGCCGGGGCATCCTCGCGATCGGGCAGCGGCTCGGGCTCCATCGGCACGCCGGGCTTCGGAGTCGACATCCGGCGCCACGATAGCACGCGCGCGCGATCGACCGCGCCCTCGTGCCCGGATCCCGGTGCGGGGACGTTGCCCGCACGCTTCCCGCCCGCTAAGAGACGGGCGCGGCGCCGGGAAGCGCCGCGGCGCTGGCGCGCGAGAGTGGCGGAACTGGCAGACGCGCAGGTCTCAGAAGCCTGTGGGGTAACACCCGTGGGGGTTCAAGTCCCCCCTCTCGCATTGGCATGAGGCAGCAGAGACGCGGGGAGGCGGGATTGCCATGACGGTGCAGTGCCCTCGCTGCCGGACGCAGTACAAGATCCCCCCGGCGCGCATCAACGATCCCCGCCCGGTCTTCAAGTGCAACCGGTGCAGCCTCGTGTTCGCGAGCCAGCCGGAGCGCGGCGCGCGCGGCACCAGATCACGCGAGGACCAGAACCTCTCGCTGCCGTTCACGAGCCGCAAGGACGCCTCGGGCCGCGCCGGCGGGGACGCCTCCTCCGCGGCCGAGGACGCGCCGACCATTCGCTCCATCCGCGACGCCGAGCCCGACGAGGAGCTCCTCGACGAGGCGGAGAGCGAAGAGCACGACGCGGACGACGAGCGCGACGAGGATTCCGGCGAGGGCGAGACGGAAGCAGAGGACGGCGACGCCGCGGAGGACGAGGACGACCCGGACGAGGATGACGAGGAGGACGAGGAGGACGAGGAGGACGAGGAGGAGCCGCCGGCGAAGCCTGCGCGTCGGCGCCGGCGCGCCGCGGCCGAGGACGACCCGACCGAGCCCGCCTTCGCCCGCGCCGAGCGCGAGCGCGCCGCCGAGCGCGAGCGCGCCGCCGAGCGCGAGCGCGCCGCCGAGCGCGAGCGGGAGCGCGCCGCCGCGGAGACCGAGCGCGCCGCGGCCGAGAAGGAGCGCGCCCGGCTCGCCGCCGAGAAGGAGCGCGAGCGGCAGCGCGCCGCCGCCGAGCGCGAGAAGGAGCGCGCACGCGCCGCAGCCGAGAAGGAGCGCGCCCGGGCCGCCGCGGCACGCCGCCGCGAGCGCGCGACGCTGGAGCTGCAGGACGACGGCGAGGTCGAGGACGAGGGACCGGACGATCTCGGCGACGAGGACGACGAGCCGAAACGTCCCGTCCTGCGCGCGTCCGAGAGCAAGCAGCGGCGCGCGCCGATCAATCCGCGGCGCAGCATCCGCTCTGCCTCGGCGACCACGACGTCGAGGTCGCCGCTGCGTCCGGTCGCGATCGGGGTCGCGACGGTCGCGGCCGTCTACCTCTGCGCCGCGCTCTGGCTGGGCAGCAGCTCCGAGGCGGCGATCGCGACGTTGAGCCAGGTCCCGGTGCTCGGACGGCTCCTGGGGGGCGACCACCTGCTCGTGTGGCGCCTGCAGCTCACGGACGTCGACGGCGGGCTCGACCAGATCAAGGGCGGACGCCCCGCCTACGTCGTCTCGGGACGCGCCGTCAATACCAGCAACGAGGACCTGCGCGTCATCGAGATCGAGGGGCGCCTGCTGGCCAGCGGCGTCGAGCAGCGGCGGCAGACGGTCTACGCGGCCAACCAGCAGCGCAAGACGATCCAGGACCTGTCACCACCCGAGGTCGACATGCTGCTGCGACTCGAGCCGAACCGCCGGTTCGTCATCCGGCCCGGCGAGTCCGCGAGCTTCCTGCTCGTGTTCCCCAATCCGCCCGCGGGAACGACCGAGGTCACGTGCCGGGTCATCGACGCCCGCAGCTCCTGAGCAGGTGCGCCCGGCCCGCTCGGGCCGGCTCAGCCGGGCTGCTTCGAGTCGCTCCCGCCGGCGGTGGGCTTGCTCCCGTCGTGCCCCTCGTGCGGCGCGTCCGGGGTCACGTCGATGGCGTCGGGCTGGTTGACGGCCTTGCGAAAGTTGCGCAGCGCGTTACCCACGCCGCTACCGAGAGCGGGTAGCTTGCCCGGCCCGAAGATGATCAGCACCACGATCAGGATGATCACCAGCTCCGGAATTCCGAGTCCCATCTTGGCGACTCTAGGGAAGGGGTCCGGCTGCCGCAAGGAGGCGCGCGCGTGACGCGGCTGCTCGAGCCGGAGCGCACGCGCGTGACACTGCTCGAGCCCGAGCGCCCGCGCTTCTCCACGCTGTTCTGGTTCCTGCTGGTCTCGATCGGGCTGCACCTGCTGCTGCTGCTGTGGCTGCGCGGCGCGACCCTCTCGGTCGGCGACCTCCCGCCGCCGCCCGTGGTCGTCAAGCTCGCCCCGGCGCCCGCGGAGCCCAGGCCCGCGCGGCAGCAGGTGGCGAAGGCGCCGCCCATCGCCCAGCCGAACCCGAGCCGGCAGATCGTCGCCCCGTCGGATCAGGAGAACGATCTCGCACCCGACGGGCGCGCCTTCCTGAGCGATCGCAACAACCGCGTCGACAAGGAGACGATCAAGAAGGGCAACCCGGAGGCCGGGCAGCCGGCACCGCCGCAAGCGCCGCCGCCTCCGCCACAGCAGCCGCCGGCACAGGTCGCGAGCGCGCCCCGGCCCGCCCCACCGCCCGCCCCGAAGCCGGTCGCACCCGCTCCGGACCGGGCGGCCAGGCCCCCCGT
>VGTK01000101.1 GCA_016874715.1 Deltaproteobacteria bacterium
CTCGCCCCCGGGCGAACGCCGGTGATCACGCGTCGCCCCCCGGGCGAACGCCGGTGATCACGCGTCGCCCCCCGGGCGAACGCCGCCGCTCACGGATTGCACCCCGGGCACACGCCGGAGCCGACGGGCGCACCCTGCGCGCACGACGCCGCGCACGGGTCGTACCCTGCGCGCACCCCTGTGCTCACGGATTGCACTGCACGAAGTAGCGCGCCGAGCCCGAGCCGTTGAGCGCCGCCGAGCACGACGGACGGCCCGAGCAGCACGAGCCGATGCCGGCCGGCGGGCACGACACCGGCTGGCACCCGTCGCCGTCCTCGCCGCCCGTACCCGCGCAGCTCGAGTAGCCGCCGAACGAGTTCACCGAGAACGGCGCCCCGAGCGTGCAGACGAGGTCGATGTTGTTGTTCGGCCGGTTGATGGTCACGCTGCAGCCGGTCGGGCCGTTCTGCGTCGTCGTGCCGCCCGGCCACTCGGCGGAGTCGAACACGCCGCCCGAGTTGCTGTTCACGTTGAACGTGAACGTCCGGCTCGGACACTTGCAGAGTCCGCCGCTGCAGAAGTTCGTCTGGCAATCGCCCGCCGCGTTGCACGTCCTGTTGAGCGCGCAGTCGGCGCAGCTGCCGCCGCAGTCGACGTCGGACTCGCTGCCGTTCTTGACGCCGTCCGAGCAGGTCGGCGCCTGGCACACATTGCCGACGCAGACCAGGCTCGCGCAGTCGCCTGCGACGTTGCAGCCACCGCCGGTGCCGCAGCCGGCACACGAGCCGCCGCCGCAGTCGACGCCGGTCTCGGTGCCGTTCTGTACGCCGTCGCTGCAGGTCGCCGCCTGGCAGACGTTGCCGGTGCAGACGTTGCTCACGCAGTCGCCGGCACCGAGGCACGCCTGACCCGTGCCGCAGTCGCCGCAGGTGCCGCCGCCGCAGTCGACGTCGGTCTCGGCGCCGTTCTTCACGCCGTCGTTGCACGCCGGCACCTGGCAGACGCCTGCGAGGCAGACACCGCTCTGGCAGTCGCCGCCGCTCAGGCAATTGTCGCCGTTGGGGCAGTCGCCGCACGACGGGCCGCCGCAATCGACATCGGTCTCGCTGCCGTTCTTCACCCCGTCGTTGCACGCCGGCACCTGGCAGACGTTGCCGACGCACACGCCGCTCGTGCAGTCGCCGGCGTTGCCGCAGGCCTGGCCGTCGTTGCAGTCGACGCAGATGCCGCCGCCGCAATCGATGTCGGTCTCGCTGCCGTTCTTCACGCCGTCGTTGCACGCCGGCGCCTGACACACGTTGTCGGTGCACACGTTGCTCGTGCAGTCGCTGCCGCCACTGCAGCCCGCGCCCAGCGGGCAGTCGACGCAGGTGCCGCCGCCGCAGTCCACGTCGGTCTCGGCGCCGTTCTCGACGGCGTCCGAGCAGGTCGCTGCCTGGCAGACGTTGCCGGTGCAGACGAGGCTCGTGCAGTCCGCGCCGATCGTGCACGGTCCGCCGTCGGCACAGCCCGGGCAACCGCCGCCGCAATCGACGCCGGTCTCGGTTCCGTTCTGCACGCCGTCGGTGCACAGCGGCGCCTGGCAGACGTTGCCGGTACAGACGCTGCTCTGGCAGTCGCCCGCGACCAGGCAGTCGTCGCCGTCGGCGCAGTCGGCGCAGCTCCCGCCGCAGTCGACGTCGGTCTCGTCGCCGTTCTTCACCGTGTCGGAGCACGACTCGGGCTGGCAGAGATTCGCGGTGCAGACGCCACCCGCACAGTCGGACCCGAGGTTGCAGTCGTCACCGGCGGCGCAGCCGGGGCACGCACCGCCGCCGCAGTCGACGTCGGTCTCGGTGCCGTTCTTCACCGTGTCGTTGCAGGTCGGCGCCTGACAGAGGCCCGCGGTGCACACGCCGCTCGCGCAGTCGCTTCCCGCCGTGCAGCCGTCGCCGTTCGCGCAGCGCCCGCACGAGGCGTCCGGCCCGCCGCAGTCGACGTCGGTCTCGTCGCCGTTCCGGAGTCCGTCGCTGCAGTCCGGGCAGGCGACGTCCACCCCCTTGCGCGCCGTCAGCTTGTAGCCGGCGGGCGTAACCTTGTGCTGGACGATGCTGCCGCTCGACGTGCGGTACAGCGAGCACATGCGGTGCTTCGAGCTGTCGGCCGCGTTGTTGATCGTGAGCACGGTCACGATGCCGCCGGGACCCGGCGGCGTCGCGAGGTCGAGGCCACCCAGACCGCTCGCGGTCACGCGCGCGACCTTGCCGTAGCTGATGGTGGCGCTCTTGACGGCCGACGGGCCGGCGGGTGCGAGCGTGTTCCTGAACTTCGCCGACGTCGCGGTGGTCTTCGCGAACGGCGCCGGCATCGGCAGCGTGCCGGCATTGGTCGGGGTGTCGACGTAGTACACCTCGAGCTCGGCACTCAGGTCGAACGGCGCGGGGGCCGCGCCGACGTGGATGTCGGGGTCCTTCTGCACCGACGTGATGCTCTGCCGCCCCGTGCTGTTGCTCTTCGAGATCGCGAGCCGGGTACCCACCACGCCCACGTCCGTCGCGTAGGACGCCGCGAAGCAGAGGAGAGACGTCGCCACCGCGGCGGCGAGCCCGGCTGCAACCGGGTGCTTGAGCTTGTTCACGAGACGGACCCCTTTCGCGAGGTTGTGGGAAGAGTGGTCATTCCAGACAGGTGACGAGGTAGCGGGCGGAGCCCGATCCGTTGAGCGCCGCCGAGCACGAGGGGCGGCCCTCGCAGCACGAGCCGATCCCCGCCGGCGGACACGAGATCGGCTGGCAGCCGTCGCCGTCCTCGCCACCCGCGCCGAAGCACTGCGAGAAGCCGGCGATGCTCTGCACGCTGAAGCGCGACGACAGCGAGCAAACCAGGTCGATGTTGCCGCCGGGGCGGTTGACGGTGACGCTGCAGCCGGTCGACGAGCTCTGCGACGACGTGCCGCCCGGCCACTCCGCCGAGTCGAACACGCCGCCCGAGTTGCTGTTCACGGTGAACGTGAAGTTGCGGTTGCCGCACGTGCAGCGCGCGTTGGCGCCACAGACGCTGCTCTGGCAGTCGTTCGCCGCGGTGCAGACCTTGCCGAGGCCGCAGCCGGGACAGCTCGGGCCGCCGCAGTCCACGTCGGTCTCGGTGCCGTTCTTCAGGCCGTCGCTGCAGCTCGGCGCCTGGCAGATGCCGCCCGAGCACAGGCCGCTCGCGCAGTCGCTGCTGCCGTCGCACGGCTGGCCGTCGGCGCAGCGCACGCAGTACGGCGACGGACCGCCGCAGTCGACGCCGGTCTCGGTGCCGTTCAGCACGCCGTCCGCGCAGTTCGCGATGCGGCAGAAGCCGCCGAGGCACACGCCGCTCGGGCACTGCGCGTTGTTCGCGCAGGCGGGCTGGCAGATGCCGCCCGAGCAGCCCCCGACGGCGCAGTCGGTCGGCAGGAAGCAGCCCTCGCCCGTCGCGCAGCCGGGGCAGCTGCCGCCACCGCAGTCGAGATCGGTCTCGGCACCGTTCTGCACACCGTCGCCGCAGCTCGCCGCCTGGCAGGTGCCGGCGAGACAGACGCCGCTGGGGCAGGTCGACCCGTCGGTGCAGGCCGGCGTCAGGTCGGCGAAGATCGCGTAGTACTGGCCGTTGCGCGACACCTCGACCCCGGACAGCGACAGGCCCAGGAACGACGGCAGCGGGAAGCTCTGCAGCGCGCTCGCCAGGTCGGGCAGGAAGCCCGCGAGGACGCCCGGCAGGAAACCCTGCAGCGCCGCCTCGCTCACACCGAGCGGGTTCTCGAGCAGTGCCACGGTGACGTCGCTCGCGGTCGGCGTCGACAGCGCGAAGCCGATGCCGCCCGGCTGGAACGCGAGGTTCAGCCCGATGCGCGCGTCGACCGCGAGCACGAGCCGCACCTGCTCCGAGGGCTGCCCCGCGTCCTGCACGAACGAGACGACGATGTGCGGCGCGCGCAGCTCGCCGAGCTCGCCCGCCGGTCCGGGATCGCCGGTCAGGACGGGAGCGATCGTCGGCGACACGCGGATCGCCATCGGTGTCGCGGGCGGGATCTGGTTGAACGGCGTGAAGAGCGCCGCGAGCAGGCCGGCGGTCAAGGGGATCGGCCCGCCGCCGAGGTCGATCTCGGTGATCGTGCTCTGCATGAGCCCGCCTTCGATCTGGCTCTTCAGCAGCTGGTTGAAGCCCGAGGTCGAGATGCCGAGGCCGATGCCGTACGGCAGGCTCTGTACCGGCGAGGTCGTCCCGAAGGCCGGGAACGGCTCGTCGACGTTGTAGCTCGCAAGCAGGTCGGGCGCACCCGGCGCGACGGCCGCGCCGGTCGCGGCGACGTTCGCCGCGAACGTGATGCCGTCGGGATCCTCGGTGATCGCCGTGAACGGCGCGTCGAGGTCGATGCCGAGGCCGCTGCCGACGGGGCCCGCGATGTCGACGCCGGCGAGCGCGACCTCGATCGCTCCCGCGATCGAGGTGTTTCCGTTGCCGTCGACCTCGTTGAGGAAATCCTCCATGCCGCCGGCGAACAGCGCGCCGACGTCGCCGATCGCCGAGCCGATGAGCGCCTCGGTGATGGCACCGAAGAGGCCGCTGCAGTCTGTCTGGTGCGTGGTATCGCTGGCCGTGATCGTGACGTTGCCGACCTGCGTCACGTCGACCTTGGTCGGCTGCGAGACGAGCGGCGACAGGCCGTAGCTGCCGTCGATCTCGGTGAGGCCGACGGTGATCTGCAGCTCGCAGTGGATCGGGATGCCGCTCGTGCTGTCGAGGTTCACCGTGACGCGCAGGTCCTCGATCGAGATGTCGCCCGCGATGGCACCGGTCAGCGAGTCGATCGCGATGGCGAGCGGGCCGACCGTCGGCGGCGGGGTGTTGCTGATCGCGACGTCGACCGTGCCGATGCACAGGCTGCCGATCGATGCGTAGCAGTAGTCCTCCATGACCTTCGTCCCGGGCGCGACCAGCGTCGACGGGTCGATTGCCACGAGGGTCGTCGCGATGGGCTCGATCGAGTCGAACCCGCGGTCGTTGATGCGCATCGCGACGCCGTCCGGCGAGTAGTCGCCGTCGACGATCGACTCGCCCGCGACGACGACGACGCGGTCGTACGCGGTGAGTCCGTCGAAGCGGCGCACGAGGCGCGCGTTCACCGGGTTGAAGATGAGCGGCGCATGGAGCGGCAGGGTCGTCGAGAACGTCCCGCTCGGCGCGAGCGCCACCGCCTGGTTGTTGATCGTGAGGTCGGCGCCCGCGGGGCCGACGCCGGTGGTGTGGCCGGACACGAGGACGCTCGCCGCCTCGGTGAACAGCCCGTGCGCCGGTGTGTCGATCACCACGGTGAACGGCACGCACGCGGTGCACGACCCGCCGCAATCGACGTCGGTCTCGGTTCCGTTCCGCACGCCGTCGCCGCACGACGGCACCTGACAGATGTTGCCGGTGCAGACCCGGCTCGTACAGTCGGCCCCGGTGAGGCAGCCCTCGCCCGGGGGACAGTCGGGGCACACGGGCCCGCCGCAGTCGATGCCGGTCTCGCTGCCGTCCTTCACGCCGCCCGAGCAGGTCGGATGCTCGCAGACGCCGTTGGTGCAGAGCCCGCTCTGGCAGTCGGAGCCGGTCGTGCACCCCTGGCCCGTGCCGCAAGCGGCGCAGGTCGGACCACCGCAGTCGACGCCGGTCTCGTCACCGTTCCTCGTGCCGTCGACGCAGGTCGGGCACGCCGTCGGCACGCCCTTCGACAGCGCGAGCTTGCCGCGACCGAGCGCGAACTTGTGCTGGATCTTGCTGCCCTGGCTGGCCTTGTAGAGCGTGCACATGCGGTGCGTGGAGCCGTCGCCCGCGTTGTCGATCGTGAAGATGGAGATCACGCCGCCAGGTCCGGGCGGCAGCGCGAGGTCGAGGCCGCCCGCGCTCTTGGCGCTCACCTTGGCGAGCCGGTCCTTGCGGACGGTCGCGCTGCGGACGCCCGTCGGGCCCGCGGGCGCCGACCTGTTGAGGAACTTCGCCGTCGCCGCGTCGACGCTCGACCACGGCGCCGGCAGCGGCATCGTGCCCTGCGTGGCCGGCTGGTCCACGTAGTACACCGTGAACGAGCCGCTCATCTCGCTCGCGGCACTCGCCGCTCCGAACGCGATGCCGGTCCCCTTCTGTGTCGACGACAGCGACTGCTTGCCCGTCGAGGCATTCGTCGTGACCGACAGCCGGCTGCCGAAGACTCCGACATCGGCTCCGGGGGCGGGAGCGGCGGCACCCGCGAGAACGATGGTCGTACACGCAGCGACCAGCCCGGCCGGGAGTGTCCTGGTCACGAAGGGGCCTTTCTCGCTGCCGGGCTCACCTTCCGGTCCCGAGTCAGCAGGTTCTAAGTTCGGTGCGAGCACGTTCGTAGACCACCCGCCACGGGCGAGGCAAGCTGCCGGAGCGTGGCGCGGTTCCCCTCGCGGAGGACGGCGCCGCCGGCGGAGCGCTTTTCGTTTGAAGCGCCCCCGGGACCGATCTAGAAGCGAGCGTTCGATCGACCGACGTCCACGACGGCGCCACCGACACGGAGCGCCACCGAGCACGAGGGACGAGCCGGGAGGATCGATCCGGTCGACCTGCCCGCCGCGAACGCCGGCGGCCACTCGAAGGTGTCATGGCCACGACGAAGAGCACATCGCGCCGCCCCCTCACCCGCGTCAGCTCGGGCTCGGGGAAGTCGTCGACCGGCGGCTACCGGGTCGGGATCGACGTCGGCGGGACGTTCACCGACCTGGTGCTCGTGCGGCCGGATCGATCCATCCACCTGGACAAGACGGCCACCACGCCCAACGACCAGAGCGAGGGCGTGATGACCGGGCTCGGCCGCCTCGCGCGAAGCGAAGGCCGTGACCTCGCGACGCTCCTCGCCGCGACGGAGCGCATCGTGCACGGCACCACCACCGCCGACAACACGATGATCCAGATGAACGGGGCGGTGACGGGCCTGATCACGAGCGCCGGACATCGCGACGAGATCGAGCTGCGCCGCGGCTACAAGGAGAACATCTGGGACCCGTCGCACCCGCCGCCGCCGCCCATCTGTCCGCGGCGACGGCGGCTCGGGGTACCGGAGCGCCTCGACTACGAAGGCAACGTCGTCGAGCCTCTCGACGAGGAGGCCCTGCGTCGTGCGCTGCGCCGGCTGAAGCTGCAGAACATCGAGTCTCTGGCGATCGTGTTCCTGTTCTCGTTCGTGAATCCCGCCCACGAGCAGCGCGCCGCCGAGATCGCGGCGGAAGAGCTGCCGGGCGTCGACCTGTCGCTGTCGCACCAGGTGATGCCGCAGGCACCGGAGTTCGAGCGCACGTCGACGACGCTGGTCAACGCGTACGTCGCGCCGAAGATCAAGCGCTATCTGCGCAACCTCGAGCGCAAGCTGCGCGAGGCGGGCTTCGCGCGCGACCTGCTGCTGATGCAGTCGAACGGCGGCCTGATGACCGCCTCCTACGTCGCCGACAAGGCGGTCTCGGTTCTCGGCTCGGGGCCGTCAGGCGGCGTCGTGGGCGCCTGCCACGTCGCGAAGGCCGCGGGCATCGAGGACTTCATCTCGGTCGACATGGGCGGGACCAGCTACGACGTCTGCCTCGTCCGCGGCGGGCGGCCGCAGATCTCGTCGTCGTGGAACTGGCACCACCGCTATCTCGTCGGTCTGCCGATGGTGGACGTCCAGTCGGTCGGCGCCGGCGGCGGCTCGATCGCGAGCGTGGTCGAGGGCGCGCTGCACGTCGGACCGGAGAGCGCCGGCGCCCAGCCCGGACCGATCTGCTATCGCCGCGGCGGCACTCGCCCGACGGTCACCGACGCGAACCTGGCGCTCGGCTACCTGAACCCGGACTACTTCTACGCGGGCGAGCTGTCCCTCGACCTCGCCGGCGTGCAGCGCGCGATCGACGAGCAGATCCGCCGACCGCTCGGGCTCGCCACCGTGGAGGAGGCTGCCTACGGCATCTTTCGCATGGTCAATGCCAACATGGCGAACGCGATCCGGCGCGTATCGGCGACGCGCGGCGTCGACCCGCGCGAGCTGCCGCTGGTCGCGTTCGGCGGCAACGGTCCCGTGCACGCGGGCATGCAGGCCCGCGAGCTGGACATCGAACGGGTGCTCGTGCCGAAGACCGCCCCGACGTTCTCGGCGCTGGGCCTGCTGCTGACCGATCCGGTGGTGATCGAGCTGCGCTCGTACATCACGCCTGCGCCGGGAGCGGACCTCGCGCGCGTGACCGCGCTGTACGCGGAGATGCGGGATGCTGCGAACGCGGCCCTGCAGGCGGGCGGCTTTGCGGCGCGCGAGATGCAGCACCAACGCGTCGCCTACATGTGCTACCCGGGCCAGACGTTCGACATGCCGGTCCCGGTCGAGGGCGACGGCGCGTTCGGCGCGCGCGACCTGAGGCGGCTCGTCGAGGCGTTCCACCGCGAGCACGAGAGCCTGCACACCTACGCGTCGCGCGACCAGATCCCGATCCTGCGCGGCCTCGGGCTGCGTGCGACGGCGGTCACGGGGAAGCCGCAGCTGCCGCACATCACGGCGTCGTCGCGCGACGTACGGACCGCGCTCAAGGGCAAGCGCCGAGCCTACTTCGACGGCAAGTGGGTGGCAACGCCGATCTACGACGGCGTCAAGCTGCGCGCGCGCCAGACGGTGGCCGGGCCGGCGATCATCGAGGAGCCGCTGACGACGGTCGTCGTGTACCCGGGCCAGCGCGCCCGCCTCGACACGCTGGGCAACTACCACCTGACGGTCTAGACGATCGCGCCGACCTGTGGCGTTCCGGCGGGTCGCATGCGAGATTTCCGGCGCTGACCATGCGCACCCTCCTGAGCTGGGTCGGAACCGCCCTGTTCGCGACGGCCTTCGGGCTGACGCTGTTGATCTTCGACGTGATCATGCGGATCGCTTTCCTGGCCGGCCGGGTCCCGAGTGCGTACGTCATGGGTGCGCTGCAGACCGTGCTCATCGCGGACATGCGCCTCGCCGGCATCCGCGTCGACGTCGAGCGCTCGCGGCGGATCCGGCCGCGAACGCCCTACATCATCGTGTCGAACCACCAGAGCATGTTCGACATTCCGGTGTTCGGCTGGCAGTTCTTCACCAACTTTCCCAAGTACATCTCGAAGCTGGAGCTCGCGAAGTGGATCCCCGCGATCTCCGTGCAGCTGCGCCGCGGCGGACACGCGCTGATCGATCGCAAGGATCGCACGAGCGCCGTGCAGGCGATCCGCAAGCTCGGGCACGAGATCACCGCGCATGGTGTTTCGGCGGTGATCTACCCGGAAGGCACCCGCGCGCGAAACGGCGAGCTGGCACCGTTCAAGCCGATCGGCACGCTCGCACTCCTGAAGGAGGCCCCGGACACGCCCGTGGTCCCGGTGTGCATCGACAACTCGTGGCGCATCATGCAGCACGGCATGAAGCCGATCCCGTGGGGCATCCGCCTGCGCTTCTGGGCCGGCGACCCGATCGAGCGCAAGGCCGGCGAGGACCCCTCCGCCGTCATCGCCGAGTGCGAGCGCCAGATTCACGCGGCCATGGCCCGCTTCCGCGCCGAGGCCGCGGCCGCCTGAGCCGGCCCGACGCCCCCGGAGGATAGTCGCACGGAGCCGGGTCTGGTAGAGGCTCGGCATGCGTCGCGGATTCGTTGCCGCCGCCTCGGCGGGCGCGGTTCTGTCGGTCGCGGCGGGCCTGTTCGCCGCGGTGCTGCCCAGCACCCCGAGCTGGGCGCTGTGGCGCCTCAAAGCCGCGATCGACGACAAGGACACGGACCAGGTCAGCCGCATGGTCGACATCGCAGCGGTCACGCAGCGCGCCGTCGACGAGCTCGACGGACGCGACGGCATGGACCTCGGACAGCTCGCCGCTGTGGTGCTCGGCGGCGGCAAGGTGACCACCGTCTTCACCGACCCGGACCACCCGCTCGAGATCACCGGCGGCGACGTCTTCGCCGCCTGGTGGGGCATGCGGCGCGACGGCGACCTCGCGTACGTGACGCTGCCGACGGGTGGCAGGGACGTCGACCTCATCCTCGGCAACCAGCCGGCCAGGGGCTGGCGGATCGTCGGCATCACGCCGATCACGGCGCTGCTCCGCGTCCAGCCGCGCGAGCGTGGCAAGGCACCCGCGACCGCGACGGCTCCGGTGAGCCGCAACGTTGACGCACACCACGACGAGGGTTAGCCAGCGGGCATGCAAGCAGGACAGCTCAAGATCCTCACCGCGGCGGTCAAGGACGTCGATGCGGCGCTCACGACCTTCGAGAAGAACTTCGGCTTCGCGCTCGCGCGGCGGACGACGGATGCGACGACGGGCTCGTCGAGCGCCTTCCTGACCATCGGCAAGGCCGAGATCGAGCTGCGCTCGAGCGCCAGCGGACCCGTCGCAGAGTCCGTCGCAGCGCGTGGCGAGGGCCTCTTCCAGATCGAGCTCGAGGTGGACGACCTGCAGGCCGCGCACCAGACCCTCACCGGGCGCGGGCTTCGCTCGGCGTTCGAGACCGAGGGCTGCGGACGGCGCGTGCTGCGCGTCGACGTCGCCCACACGCACGGCGTGCCCCTCGTCCTGAGCCAGCCAGCCTGAGCCCGCTGCCGCAGAATCGACCCGGCGCACGACGTGCGCACGGACCCAACAGGCGTCCCCAGCGTATCCTTCGCGCCGCCGTGCTCCTGGCGCTGATCGCCGGAGCCCTGCTCGCGCCCGTGTCGGCCGATGCCACCGGCGCGGTGCCGGCTGCGGGTTCTGGTCCGGACGCGCCGTCGAGACCCGACGTCGACGAGATCATGGTGCACGACCACGCGCCGCGACACGGGGGCGTGGTCGGGATGGCGGGCACCCGGCACGTCGAGATCCTGCTCACCCGCGGAATCGTGCGCGTGTACCTGTCGGATCTGCACCGCGTGCCGCTGCCGCTCGCGGGCATCACGGGCACGGCAACGCTCCGTGACGGCAGATCGGCGGAAGCGCCGCGCACCGTGCAGCTCACGCGAAAAGGCGACGCGCTGGAGGCGCCCGCTGCCGGTCTCGACGGATCGACCGTCGACGTCCGGCTCGACCTCGCGACCCCGTCCGGCTCCCTGCTGATCGACTTCACCCTCCCCGCCGCACCCGCGAAGGAGTGACGCGCGGGGGGACTCCAGCTAGCGCCGTGGCAGCCCGAGCACGCGCTGCGCGACGATGTTGCGCTGCACCTCGCTCGTGCCGCCCGCGATCGTCATGGACCGATCGCCGAGATACTGCTTCGACCACTTCCCCTCGAACGGCGCGCGGCTGTCGTTCATCAGGCAGCCGTAGGGTCCGAGCAGCTCGACGCCGGTCTCCGAGAACTCCTGCACGAGCAGCGTCCCCATGAGCTTCATGGCCGCGGACAGGTGCGGGTTCAGGCGCTGGTTCAGGGAGTCCGTCATCGAGCGCAGGCCCGCGCAGCGCATGATGCTGCCCTTGATCGCCAGGTCGGCGATCTTCTGGCGCACGTTCGGGTCCCGGGTCTTGCCCTGCTGCCTGGCCGTCGTGACGATCCATTCGAGAGACTGGTCGGCACGGATGCTGCCGGCGATTCCCGAGCGCTCGTTGACCAGCGCGCTCGACACCACCTCCCAGCCCTGCCCCTCGTCGCCGAGGCGGTTCGCGACCGGGACGCGCACGTCGGTCATGAACACCTCGTTGAACTCGGATCCGCCGTCGATCTGCTTGATCGGCTTGATGCTCACGCCGGGACTCTTGAGGTCCATCAGCAGCATCGTGAGGCCGGCCCACTTCGGGCCCTCGGTCGAGGTCCGGACGAGGATGAAGTACCAGTCGGAGATGTGCGCCAGCGTGGTCCAGATCTTCTGGCCGTTGACGACGTAGAAGTCGCCATCGCGCACCGCGCTGGTGCGCGCGGCGGCCATGTCCGACCCCGAGGAAGGCTCCGAGTAACCGGTCGCCCAGATCTCCTCGCAGGTGAGGATCCTCGGGATGAAGCGCTTCTTCTGCTCCTCGGTCCCGTGCTTCATGAGCGCCGGTCCGACCCACCAGATGGCCATCTGGTTGATCGGCTGGGGGGCGCGCGCGCGGACCATCTCCTCGTTCAGGATCGCCTGCTCCATCTCCGACAGGCCGGCGCCACCGTACTCCTTCGGCCAGGCGGCGCCGAGGAAGCCGCCCTCGTGCAGCTTGCGCTGCCAGGCGCGGGCGCTCTCGAGGGTCCGGTTCTGGTCGTGGGCCGGGACGTTGTCCTGCAGCCACTTCCGGACCTTTGCGCGGAAGGCCTCCTCCTCGGGGGTGTACGACAGATCCATGGCTCGTCCTCGTTGCTTCTGCGGCTCGGCAGGTGGAGTCGTCGCGATCGCGATGCGGGGACCATAGCCCGGTCCTCGGGGGTGTCAAAGGGCCGCCCGAGCGGGCCCGCTTGCCCTCCGCCCCTCGCTCCGACTAGCTTCTCCCGACACCGAGTAGGGCGATCGCCCGAACGAGCCGAGACCAAAACCCAGGAGACGTGAGCGACATGAAGAAGGGAAGAGACGTCTGCGTGATCGGCGTCGGCATGACCAAGTTCGAGCGCTGCAACCGCAACTACGTCGAGCTCTGCGAGGAAGCGGTGAAGGGCGCGCTCGACATGTCGAAGACCCCGGCTGCGGACTTCGAGCAGGCGTTCTGCGGCTACGTCTCGGGCATGAGCGCACAGGGCCAGCGCGCGCTGTACTCGATGGGGCTCGGCGGGCTGCCCGTGTTCAACGTCCACAACTACTGCTCGACCGGGTCGAACGCGCTCTACCTCGGCTGGCAGGCGATCACGTCGGGGATGAGCGAGTGCGTGCTCTGCTTCGGCTTCGAGAAGATGACCAAGGGATCGCTCGACTCGCAGCTCGAGGGCCTCAAGCAGAACTACAAGGAGGAGGAGAAGAAGCCTCCGCAGGCCGCGGTGATGTTCGGCAACGGCGGTCGTCAGCACATGGAGCTCTACGGCACGACCGCGGAGCAGTTCGCCAAGGTCAGCGTCAAGAACCACCGCCACTCGGTGAACAACCCGCGCTCGCAGTACCGTGACCCGTGCACGCTCGAAGAAGTGCTCGCGTCGCGCATGGTCTACGACCCGCTGACCATCATGCAATGCTGCCCCACGTCGGACGGCGCCGGCGCCGCGATCCTCTGCTCGCCCGAGTACGCCGCGAAGCACGGCCTCTCGAAGTCGGTGAAGATCCGCGCGATGTCGATGCAGACCGACCGTCCCGAGGACTGGAACCTCGGCTTCCTCGGCATGATCGGCGTCGGCATGTCGCGCCGCGCGGCCCAGGACGTCTACGAGATGAGCGGCTATGGCCCGAAGGACGTGCAGGTGATCGAGCTGCACGACTGCTTCTCGACCAACGAGCTCGTCACCTACGAGTCGCTGCAGCTCTGCCCCGAGGGCCAGGGCGGACGGCTCATCGACGAGGATCAGGTCACCTACGGCGGCAAGTGGGTCGTCAACCCGTCGGGCGGCCTGCTGTCGAAGGGCCACCCGCTCGGCGCGACGGGCCTCGCGCAGTGCTTCGAGCTGGTGAGCCAGCTCAACGGCCAGTGCGACAAGCGCCAGGTCGAGGGTGCGAAGCTCGCGCTGCAGCACAACGTCGGGCTCGGCGGCGCGTGCGTCGTGGCGATGTACGAGAAGGGGTGAGGGGCGATCCGGCGCGGCGGAAGCTCGCCTTCCGCCACGCCGGATCTGCCGTCTACTGCCGCTTCGCTAGGTCAGCTTGATCAGGGCCACGAGGGCGCCGATGCCGACCGAGAAGAGCGCCCCCATGCGGATGGTCATGCGGAGCTCGAGTCCCCGCATCTGGTCCTGCACGCCGGCGAACCCGCTGGTCATCTCCTGACGGGCGTCCGCGAACCCGCTGACCATCTCCTGACGGACGTCGGCGAACCCGCCGCTCATCTCCTGACGGACCGCCGCGAACTCGCCGCGCATCTCCTGACGGACCGCCGCGAACTCGCCGCGCATCTCCTGTCGGACCGCCGCGAACTCGCCGCGCATCTCCTGTCGGACGTCCGCGAACTCGCCGCGCATCTCCTGTCGGACGTCCGCGAACTCCTGCTTCGCGGCGATCTCGAGCCGGTGCACGTCGTCCCTGGTGGCGAGATCGCGCAGGTCCAGCTTGGTGACGAGAACCTCGCCGAGCGCCGTCGCCAGTGCCTCCGCATGGACCTCGGCCTGCTCGTCGGTGAGGCCGGCGCCGCGCAGTCGCCTCGCGTAGCCGAGGGTATCGAAGGTGACCATGACGCCCGGAGTGTACTCGCGATGCGGCTCTGCGGGTAGTGCACCGATGACATCGCTCGCCGGCCGCGGGCACAGCCGTACGCGGGCCGCGGCGCCGATCCGCGTCGCATCCGCGGCGCCGCCTACGACCTCCCGCCGAAGGCCCAGCCTGCCGCCGCGGTGAAGCGCGTGAAGAACGACGCCTCGTAGGCCTCCTCCGGCGCCTCGCGGACCATCGCGTCGAGCACCTCCGCGTCGCGGCCGACGAGGGTCCGCCAGCGCTCGGCGCGCACGCCGTCGAGGATGACCTTCGCCGCGTCCGACGCCGACATCGGCGCCTGGTCGCGGAACGCCTCGGCGCGCTGCTGCAGCAGCTCGCGCAGCATGTCGTCGCCGACGCCGCCGACCTCGAAGCCCATGCGCGCGATCATGGCGCGCGTTTCCTCGAGCTGCTCGGACGTCAGGCTCTTGGGCTCGCGACCCATCATGCGGGCGGTGTTGATCACGATCGACGTCCCGATGTGACCGGGCATCACCAGCGAGACCTTCACGTGCGGCGCGTTGAGCCGGCAGTCGTTGATCAGCGCCTCGGTGAAGCCCTTCACCGCGAACTAGGCGGCGCTGTAGGCGGTGTGCGACGTCTGCGGTCCGAGCGTCGCCCAGAAGCCGTTCACGCTGCTGGTGTTGATCAGGTGGCCCTCGCTCGCCTTCATCAGCAGCGGCAGGAACACGCGCGAGCCGAAATAGACGCCGAACCAGCAGACGCCGAACGTGCGCTCCCAGTCGGCGCGCGTGTCGCGGATGAAGCTGCCACCGGCGCCGATCCCGGCGTTGTTGAACACGAGGTTCACGTGGGCGGTCGCGTGCTCGCGGATCACCGCGTCGCGAAAGGCCTCCAGCTGCCGCTCGTCGGCGACGTCTGCGACCGTCGCCGTGACGCGCGTACCGGCGGGCGCCTTCTCCAGCGCCAGCGCGCGCGTCTCCGCCATGCTCTCCGCCGACACGTCGCACGTCGCGACGTGGCAGCCCTCGGCGGCGAGCTGCCGCACGAGCTCGCGCCCCATGCCCGTGCCGCCGCCGGTGACGACCGCGATCCTGCCGTCGAAGTGCTTCACGCGGGCCTCCCTCGCCTCAGCGGCCGCGCTTCGGCATCAGCTCGAAATAGTCCATATCGAGCAGCACGCGCGGGTCGTAGCGCTCGCCGCCCTTGCCGTCCGACACGCGCATCCGGAAGTCGGGCTCCTCCGACGGGTCGCCATCCTTGACGGCCACGAGCCGCAGCCGCAGCGCGCCGGCGGCTGCATCGCCGAGCGCGTGGGTCTCGAGGACGTCGGTGTACGAGTAGATCGTCGTGCCGGCGTAGCACGGGTTCGCGTGCGCGCCCGAATTCATCGCGACGATGCCGGAACGGTTCTCGAGGCCGTTGAACGCCTGCGCGTACGCGATCGACAGCGGGAACCCGCCGTAGACCAGCGGCCTGCCGTCGGTGAGCAGCGCGTCGAAGTGGACCTTCGCCGAGTTCTGGAAGAGGCGCGTGTACGACGTGTGGTCGGAGTGGTTCACCGTCATGCCGTCGTAGTGGTAGATGCGCTCGCCGGCCGCGTAGTCCTCGAAGAACCACTTGCCGCGGGTCTGCGCGGTGGTCGGCAGCGCGCCCGGGAACGACGGCAGGTCCTCGACCGCGACCTGCTTCGGCAGCTTCGGCGTGACGGGCTCCTCGAGGTACCGCGTCGTCTTCGTGTCGTCGCGCTTCCTCATCATCACCCAGCGCGTGTACTCGAGGACGGTCTCGCCGCGCTGGTTGCGACCGGTGGTCGCGACGAAGACGTTGCCGGTCTGCTTGTTCGAGTTCTCCTTGAGCCCGACGATGCGGATCGTCGTCGTGATCTCGTCGCCGTGGAATACCGGCGTGCGCCAGATCATGCCGGCGTAGCCGAGATTCGCGCGCGCGTTGAGCGAGACGTCGCGCACCGTCTGAGCGATCACGATGTGGAACACGACCAGCGGGTGGACGCGCCCTTCCGCGCTGCAGAAGCGCGGCGTACGGTCGTTGGTGGTCGCGACGTGCCACGCAGTCTCGGCCGACGTCAGCACGCGCGGCGTCGCGCACACGAATTCGCTCCCGACCTCGAAGTCCTCGAAGAAGTTCCCCAGACTGCCTTTGGATCGACTCGACATTTCCCGCTCCGTGAATGTTGCTAGCTGCGCGGCAGCCCGAGCATGCGCTGCGCGATGATGTTGCGCTGGATCTCGCTGGTGCCGCCGGCGATGGTCGCGGCGCGAGAGAACAGCAGGTGCTGCGCGAAGCGTCCCGCGCCGACCGCGTGTGGCGAGCCGCGCAGCAGCAGGCCCTGCTCGCCCAGGATCTCGACGCCGGCGTCGCCGATCGCCTGCGACAGGTCCGCCCAGAAGGTCTTGACGATCGACGTCTCGGCGCCCGGCGTCTCGCCGCGCGCGACGCGCGTCAGCATCTCGAGGTTCATGAAACGCATGATCTCGGTCTCGAGATAGAGCTGCGCGAGACGCTGCCGGACGTTGCGCTCCGACGCGCGCCCGGTCTGCTGCGCCTGCGCGAGCAGCTCGTCGACGTTGATGCGCGCGAGCACCTGCTCCTTGATCGCGTAGTTGGTACCCCGCTCGTGCGCGAGCGTCACCTGCGCGATGCGCCAGCCCTCGTTGGCCGCGCCGATCAGGTTCGCGCGCGGCACGCGCACCGCGTCCATGAAGACCTCGTTGAACTCCGATGCGCCGGTCATCTGCCGCAGCGGGCGCAGCTCGATGCCGGGCGCCTGCATGTCGACGATGAGGTAGGAGATGCCGCGGTGCTGACGTGCGTCGGGATCCGTTCGCGCGAGCAGGATCGCCCAGCGCGCGTGCTGCGCGTAGCTCGTCCAGACCTTCTGGCCGGTGACGACGTAGTCGTCGCCATCGAGCTCGGCGCGCGTGCGCAGCGACGCGAGGTCCGAGCCCGCGCCGGGCTCCGAGTAGAGCTGGCACCAGATCTCGTCGCCCGAGAGCATCCCCGGCAGGTAGCGCTTCTTCTGCTCCTCGGTGCCGAAGTGCATCAGCGTCGGGCCGACGTTGTTGATCGCGACGCGGTTGACGATCTGCGGCGCTCGCGCACGCGCCATCTCCTCCGCGAAGATCGCCTGCTGCATGGGCGTCGCGTCGCGGCCGCCATACTGCTTCGGCCAGTGGATCCCGACCCAGTTGCCGCCGTGCATGCGACGCTGGAACTCGAGCATCCACAAGAACTCGGCGTCGAAGTCCTCGGGCGGCTCCGTACGCGGGACGCTGGCCTCGAGGTGCGCGCGCAACTCGGCGCGGAAGCGCTGCTCCTCCTCCGTGTACGACAGATCCACCGCCTGCGACCCTCGATCCGCGCGCTACTTGGTCGCGACCGGGTTGACCGGGCTGCCGACGCCGCCGACCACCGGCTCGGGCGTCGCGCTCAGCAGGAACTCGTACACGCCGTCGGCCGCACAGTCCTCGGCGAGCCCGTCGAGGTGCCAGTTCTGGCCCTGCGTCATGCCCATCTCGACGAGGTGCAGCAGGTGGACGGGGAACAGCACGTCGGCGTGCTCGCAGGGATAGACCTCGAACGGCATGGTGTCGGTCGCGACCGCGGCGACGTCGCGCTCGCGGAACCACGGCGCCGTGCCGACGGTGAGACCCGGGCTCGGCAGGCGGTAGGCGTCCTTGTCGCCGGTCTGCAGGTGCTCCATCTGCCCGGTGCGCACGAGGAGGACGTCGCCGGGCTCCACCGAGAGCTTCGCCATCGCGAGCGCCGCGTCGAGATCCGCCGGGCTGATCGGGTAGCCCGCGTCGAGCCGCCGGACGCCCTTCACGCGCGCGACGTCGAGCAGGATGCCGCGCGTCACGATCGGCTTCAGCTTGTGGACGCCGCACTTCGTCGCTCCGGCCTCGGCGGTGACCGTCGCCGCCGGAAAGCCGTTGTAGATGCGATTCTCGTAGCTCGCGTGCGCGAGACCGTCCCAGTGCGTCGCGGCCTGGAGCCCCATGACCACCATGTCGTCCGACAGGCAGACCTTGTCGCGGTCGCCGGTGAACGGCGTGTTGATGCCGATCATGGTGTGGATCGGGTTCACGCGGTTCGGGATGCGGCCGGTCTGGACGCCGTCGTGGTGCAGCGGCAGCGCCAGCGAGAACGACACGCCGCGCTTCACGCACGCAGCACCACGCCGCGTCGCCTCGGGCGTGATCAGGTTGATCGTGCCGATCTCGTCGTCGGCACCCCAGCGGCCCCGATTGCTGATGCGCCGGGCGACCTCGTGAAACCAGTCCGGTAGAGGCATCCGATTCTCGTCCTTTCGGCTGTGCCGAGGTCCTAAGGGAGCGCGCCGCGGGCTTCAAACCACGCCGAGGCGTGTGCCGAGGCCTTCAAACCACGCCGGGGCGTGTGCCGAGGCCTTCAAACCACGCCGTCGGCGTGCAGACGCGCGATCTCGGCCCCCGAGTAGCCCGCCTCGGCCAGGATGGCGCTGGTGTGCTCGCCGAGGCGCGGAGCGCGACGGTGGACCGGCGTCACACCGGCCATCTTGACCGGCGTCCCGACCTGCCGGAGCCAGCCGAACGTCGGGTGGTCGACGCCGGTCACCATGTCGCGCGCGAGCGCGTGCTCGTCGGCAAGTGCCTCCTCGACCGAGTAGACAGGCCCGCACGGCACGTGCCCGCGCAGCCGCGCGAGCCACGCTTCGGTCGATCGGCGGGCGAAGTCGCCGGCAAGGAGCGGGATCAGGACGTCGCGGTTCGCGTAGCGGTCGGCGAAGGTCGCGAAGCGGGGATCGTCGCGCAGATCGGTCCGGTCCATGCGCTCGCACAGGGCCCACCAGAACTTCTCCTTGAGGCACATGACGACCAGGAAGCCGTCCGCCGTCGGGAACGTCTGGGCCGGCACCAGCGTCTGGTGTGCGCCGCCGGCCATGCGCTGCGGTTGCCAGTCGCGGTTCAGCGTCCAGCCGGCGAGGTAGTTCAGCATCGACAGCGCGGTGTCGTGGAGGCTCACGTCGAGATCGCAGCCGGTGCCGGTCCGCAGTGCCTGGTGGAGCCCGATCATCAGCGCGAGGGTCGAGAGGATGCCTGCGGAGAAGTCCACGATCGAGACGCCGCACCGCTCGGGCGGCCCGGCGGGTGCGCCGGTCAGGCTCATGAAGCCGGCGTACGCCTGGATGACGAAGTCGTAGCCCGGCTCGCTCGATCGCGGGCCGGTCTGCCCGAATCCCGACAGCGAGCAGCACACGACGCGGGGGTTCGCGTCGCGCAGCGCGGCGTACGTGAGGCCGAGCCGCTCCGGCTCGCCGCCGCGGAGGTTGTTGTAGACGGCGTCCGACCTGGCCACGAGGCGACGCAGCACCGCGCGGCCGGCGCCGCTGCGCAGGTCGAGCGTCAGGCCGCGCGCGCCCCGGTTCAGCGACTGAAAGTAGATCGAGTCGCCGCCATCCGCGAACGGCGGCACGTTGCGCGCCTCGTCACCGCGCCCCGGCGGCTCGATCTTGACGACGTCGGCGCCGAGGTCGGACAGCAGGGTGAGCGCCCAGGGCCCCGCGCCGAGCTGGCTCGCGGCGAGGATGCGAACGCCGGCCAGAGGCAGCGCGGCCATGCGACGAGGACTAGCCGACCGCGGTCGCGTCCGAAAGCATGGCGGGCGGGCGCACGCGTACCAGGGGGCGGTGCCCGAGACGGCGCGAGACCTCGGCCGCGACGCGCTGCAGCGGCGCGACGATCGCCGGCACGTTCGCCGGCGTGATGCGTCGCGCCGCACCACTCACCCCGATCGCCGCAACGGCGGCACCGCTGCGGTCGTGGATCGGCACCGCGATGCTGCGCACGCCGACCATGAACTCCTGGTGGTCCACGGCGAAGCCCTGCTCGGCGGACACCGCGAGCTCGCGCTCGAGAACGCGTGGCACGACGATGCTGCTCTCGGTGCGCCGCGCCAGGCGCGACCCGAGATACTCGGCGCGCTCGGCCGCGGGCAGCAGCCCGAGCAGCGCCTTGCCTGACGCGCTGCAGTGCGCGGGGTAGCGGCGGCCGAGGGCGGCCGAGGCCCCGTCGACGCCGCGGTCCGCCTTGTGGAGGAAGACGAGATCGCTGCCGAGCAGCACGGCCAGCGTGACCGTCTCGCGCAGCTGCGCCGCGAGCTTCTCCACGGCCGGCTCGGCCTGCGCGTAGAGCGGACGGTGGCGCGCAGCCAGCGAACCCAGCTCGAAGACGCGCAGACCGAGGCGATACTTCCGGCCGTGATCGACGCGTTCGAGCAGGCCGAGCTCGAGCATCGTGGCGACGAAGCGGCTCACGGTGCTCTTGTTGAGGCCGACCCGGCGCGCGAGATCCATGACGCCGAGTTCGGGTGTGGCTTCGGCGAACGCGAGCAGTAGCCTGTTCGCCTTCTCGAGCGACGCATTGCGACGAATGGATGGCTGACGGTTCATTTCCGGATTTCGGGGGGCCTGCGGTGTCGGTTCGTGACGGGATTGTTAGTATCAGCTGGTGCCGGATCGTACGGGGCGCGAAAGATCGAAGTCAACGATGAATCATTCGCATCGACCAGTGATGAATCGTTCGCATCGACCCGTAGGGCGCAACCTCGACAGCGACCGCATAGCGGAAGCACGGCGCGGCCTCGCACGGTCACGCCGCACCCGGCATTCGGCGCTCGCGGTCGCCCTCGCCCTCGCCTGCGCGGGCCCCGCTTTCGCCGCCTGTCCCGGCGCCGGAGGCGACACCGGCGGCGGCCCCTGCCCGGACGAAACGGCCGCG
>VGTK01000102.1 GCA_016874715.1 Deltaproteobacteria bacterium
TGGCGGGCCCGCCGCGACCGAAGGCGTCGAGGTGGTCACCGGCGACCTCGCGGACCGCGACGCGCTCCGCCGCGGCATGGACGGCGCGCGCTTCGTCTTCCACGTCGCCGCCGACGTGCGCATGTACCGTGCGAACTGGGCGGAGTCGCTGCGCACCAACGTGGCCGGCACGCGGAGCGTCGTCGAGGCGGCGCTCGAGGCGCGGCCCGAGCGGCTGGTCTTCACCTCGTCGGCGGCGACGCTCGCGCGCCCGCTCGACCACGTGCGCGGCGAGCCGGTGACCATCGACGAATCGACGCCCTACGACGACGCCATGGCGCGCGCGGCGATGGTCTACCCGCACACCAAGTCGCTCGCCGAGCAGGAGGTGCTGCGCGGCGTGGACGCAGGCCTCGACGCCGTGATCACGCACCCGACCGCCGTGTTCGGGCCGGGCGACTGGAAGGGCAACCTGCTGCCGCTGTTCCGCGCGTCGCACACGCTGCTCGGGCGTGCGGTGCCGATGGGCTGGCGCACGGTGTGCGACGTGCGCGACGTCGCCGTTACGCACGTCGCGGCGGCCCTGCAGGCGTCGCGCGGACAGCGCTTCGCGCTCGGCGGCGAGTCGATGAGCGTGCGCGAGCTGTTCGCGCTCATCGCCGCCGCCGTCGGGGGACGTCCGCCCGTGGTCGAGCTTCCGGCGGGTCTCGTGCTGCTGCTGGGCCGGGCGATCGAGACCGTCGCGACGCTGCGCGGGCGCGCGCCGCTGCTGGGCGAGGAGATGGCGCTGCAGTCGACGCTGCGCGTGCGCGTTTCCAGTGCGAAGGCAGAGCGCGAGCTCGGCTATCGCCCGCGCCCGGCGCGCGAGTCGATCGCCGACTCGGCGGCGTGGTACAGGGCGCGCGGGCTGCTGTCCTGAGCGTCGTCCCGCCGGGCCGCGTGGCTGCGCGTGGGTTGGCCGGGCTCGACGGACCGTGCTACCCGCGGCTCCGATGGAGTCGCTGCTGCGGATCCACGACGACCCCATGTTCTGGCTGTTCCCGGTCGGAACGATGCTCGTCAGCATGCTCACGTTCATGCTGTTCGCGGCACCGCTCACGCTGCTCGCCGCGAAGGACCCGGCGCGGGCGCGGCCCTACAAGATCCAGAGCCGGCGCCCGCGCGCGCAGGATCTCGTCGGGCCGTCGCTCCGCACGTGGCTCGTGAACAGCCTGTGGACGCTCGTCGGTGCGGTGCTGGCGTGGCCGCTCTTGCGCGAGTCCGGCGTCCACACGGGGCCGCTGCCGCCCGCGTGGGTGATGGTCGCGCAGGTCGTGTTCTTCGTCTACCTCGACGACTTCCTCTACTACTGGATGCACCGCACGCTCCACTTGCCGTGGCTCTTCAAGCGCATCCACGGCTGGCACCACCGCATCCTGACTCCCTGGGCGGTGACCGGACACTACATGCACCCCATCGAATACGTGCTCACCGGCTCGCTCGCGCTGGTCGGCCCCCTGCTGCTGGGCGCGCACGTCGTGACGGTGTGGATCTGGATCACCTTCCGGCAGTGGGAGGCGGCCGAAGGCCACTGCGGCTACGACTTCCCGTGGACGCCGACGCACTTCCTGCCGTTCAACGACGGCGCGCGGCACCACGACGTCCACCACGCGCGCGTGCGCGGCAACTACGCGGGCTTCCTCACCTGGACCGACCGGGTCTTCGGCACGCTGTCCCGGGGCTACGCCGAGGACCTCGCCGCGCGCGGGGCGGCGCGGCCGGGCTGACGCCACCCGCCCGGCAACTTTTTTCGCGGTCCCTCTGGACCCATTGGCGCACCTCGGATAGAGAATCCGAATCCGATTCGGATTCTGAACCCCTGCGATGCACGCCGCCAGCCCCATCACCGTTCTCGAGACCGTCTCGGGCCCGAAGCAGGCCCGCAGCGAGCGCACGCTCTACCGGCTGCTCGACGCGGCCGAGGCGCTGATCGTCGAGCGCGGGCTCGCCGGCCTGTCGATCCCCGAGGTGGCACGCCGCGCCGGGTCGTCGGTCGGCGGCTTCTACGCGCGCTTCCGCGACAAGAACGAGCTGCTGCGGGCGCTCGAGGAACGCTTCTTCCTCGAGGTGCAGAGCCGCCTCGACGCGCTCGCCGACGAGCGGCGCTGGGCGGATGCGCCGGTGCAGGAGATCGTCGCCGCGGCGGTGGAAGAGCTCGTCACCGTGACCGAGGCGCGCCGGGCGCTCATCAAGGCCTTCATGTTCCGCGCGACGGTCGACGTGCAGATCCGCGACGACGCGGTCCGGTTCCGCAACCGCGCGGCGGAGAGGGTCGCCGCCGTGCTGGTCGGAAAGTCGCCGGGCTTCACTCATCCCGAGCCGGTCCTCGCGATCGACCTCGGCGTGCAGGCCGCCTTCTCGCTCATGAACCAGCACGTGCTCCTCGACGGCACCCAGGCCGCCGGGAGGAGCCTCTCGATCGACGACCTGAAGCGCGAGATCGCGCGACTGTTCGTCGCCTACGTCGGCATCGCCGACCAACGGGTCGCCTACGTCGGAACCGCCGACGGACACCCGAAGGCGCACCCACGCGCCGGAAAGAAAGTCAAGCAACAGACGACTGCCTGAGCCGCTCGACGAAGCGCGCCAGACGGAGGACACGATGGAATACCGCCAGCACAACCCGCTGCCGATCCCGGTGAGCGGCGCCTACCAGTCGCTCAACGCGACCATCGAGACCGTGCTCGACTGGCAGTACGAGCTCAGGAAGCAGAACCTGCTCGCGCTCTACGAGAAGGGCAAGACGCTCGCCTGGAACGCGAACGACCTCGACTGGTCGATCGACGTCGACATCGAGAAGATGATGCGCGAGCGCGTCGCGAACGGCGCGGCGACGCTGATGAACACGCTCATGAAGCCGCCGGTCCCGCTGAAGGACGACGAGCTCGTCCGCATGCAGCTGCACATGAACTCGTTCATGCTCTCGCAGTTCCTGCACGGCGAGCAGGGCGCGCTGCTCGCGACTGCGAAGATCGTGCAGAGCGTGCCGTGGGAGGAGGCGAAGTTCTACGCTGCGAACCAGGTCGCCGACGAGGCGCGCCACGTCGAGGTGTACCACCGCTACCTCACCGAGAAGCTCGGCATCTCCTACGGCGTCAACGACCAGCTCCGCCAGCTGCTCGACACGATCCTCTGCGATTCGCGCTGGGACATCACCTTCCTCGGCATGCAGATCATGGTCGAGGGTCTCGCGCTGGCCGCGTTCGGCGTGACGCGCCTGCAGATGGCCGACGAGCCGCTCATCCAGGACCTCATCGGCCGCGTCATGGCTGACGAGTCGCGTCACGTCGCCTTCGGCGTGCTCTCGCTCTCCGACCTCTACAGGAGCGAGATGACGTCCTCCGAGCTCCGCGAGCGCGAAGAGTTCGTCATCGAGGCGACGCATCTGCTGCGCGACCGCCTGCTCATGGAGGCGGTCTTCGAGCGGCTCGACTGGGACACGAAGCTCTGGGTCGAGTGGGCGAAGCAGACGCCGTTCATGGTCGGCTTCCGCCAGATGATGTTCCAGAAGATCGTGCCGAACCTGAAGCGCCTCGGCCTGCTCACGCCCCGCGTCCGCGCCGAGTACGAGAAGCTCGACCTGCTGAAGTTCGAGCACATGAAGGACTCGGTCGAGGATCCCGATGTGACTCCGCCACACGAGCTCGTGGAGCTGCTGATGCAGTTCATGGCCGCCAGCCCGGCGGCACAGGGCAACGGCGCCAGCGCTACGGCCTGAACGGCGGCTCCGGCTGCCAGTCGGACTCGGCCGCACGGACCAGCTCCTCGAGCTCGGATACCACGCGGCCGATTTCGCCTGCGACCTCCGCGGGCCCACCGCGCGCGAACTCGTCGGCGAGCGCGCGGTAGTACCAGAGGGTGCCCTCGCGTCCGCCGGTGAAGCGCCGCCAGAGCTCCGCGCCGAGCTTGCGGTAGTCCGCCAGCACCGAGCGCGCGTTGTGCAGCTTGTCGCAGGCGGTCACGAGGCGCGCCCCGGGATCGGACGACACGGCGAGGTGGCCGATGTAGGCGCGCTTGCGCTCCGGCCACGGCGCCTTGTTCTCGCCGTCGCTGTCGGAGCACGCCTCGACGAGACGCGCGACCTCGTCGCCGAAACGCGTTCGGATGTCCTCGCGCCGCGCCGGCCCACCGGCGTCCTCGATCGCGTCGTGCAGCAGCGCCGCGATCGCCTCGTCCTCCCCTCCCCCCTGCTCGAGCACGAGGCTCGTCACGCCGAGCAGGTGCGCGACGTAAGGGATCTCCTTTGCCGGATCGTGCGCGGCGGCGCCGTCGTTCTCCGGGGGCGTCACCTTGCGGATGTGGTCCCAGTGCGCGCGCGCCGCGTACGTCAACGCCTCCTCGAAGCGGCTGGTCAGCTTGGGGCTCTTCGATCTCTCGCTCATTCGCTTCTCCTCCTCTCGTCCCCTCGATGAGCAGGATAGCGCGTGCCGGGGACACCGGCTGTCTCCGCCGCCTCCTGCATGGACACGCCGATGGCCTTTCCGGCACGGGTGCGGAGCGCGGCGCGCCGAGCGCGGCGCAACCCGAGCGGCCACCAGCGCGGGCCGCGCGGTGCCAGGCGGCGCCGCACCGCACGTGGCGTCAGGGCTGCGAGGGCTGCTGCAGCAGCTCCCGCAGCTCGTCGCCGCTCGCCGGCTGCACGACGCGAGTGATCTCTCCCTGCTCGACGAAGAGGACCGTCGGCCGGCCTTCGGCGTGTGGGAAGTCGCGCGTCGCCACGCCATCCCGATCGAGCAGGATGCGGTACGAGCGGTCGCGCATCTTCGGCACCGCGAACATGCTCGCGATCATCGACGGCATGCCGCTGATGTCGGCGACGTAGACCGCGCCGCGCAGCTCGAGCGCCGCCTGATCCATGCCGGCGAATCCCTCCTTGAAGGCATCGCCCGCGGCCATGTCGCGCGTGAGCACGACGATGCGCACGTCGGGACCGAGGGCGGCCTTGCGGTCGTGCTGGTCGGCGAGCGTGATCGCCGGCAGCGCGCTGCCGGCGGCGAGCGGCGCGGCGATCGCAAGCCCGGCGACCAGCGCCGACGTCACGACTGCCAGCAGCACGAGGAGCGGCCGTTCGAGGAATGCCGGCGAGACGCGCATGCTCAGCGCTTATGTTCGTCGCAGCGGGCCGTCACGGTCCGGGCGGCGGTCCGGTGCGGAGCGGCCCCACGTTGCTCAGTCCGGGGCGGGCGGACTCGAGTCACCCCGCGGCTGCGCAACCCGTAAGGAGTGCGCTTGCCCGAGGCACTCCAGCGCGCGGATGATCCAGAAGCCCGGATCGATCTGCCCCGGCAGGAGAGCCATACGCGCGGAGCCGGGGAAGGCGTGATGCGTGTTGTGCCAGCCGCCCCCGAGCAGCGGGACGACGAGCCACCACACGTTTCTGCTGCGGTCACGCGCATCGAAGGGGGCAGGCCCGCAGGAATGCGCGACCGAGTTGATCATCCAGATGGCGTTGTCCACGGCGAAGACGCGAACTGGGCCGCCCCAGAGGAATGCGGTGAACGCCCCGTCCAGCGTACGCGTGACGGCGAGGCCGGCGATCGCGGGAACCACCATGCCGAGCGCAACCCACCGCCAGAAGTACCGATCCACGCGCATGAGATCGCGGTCGCTCACGAGATCGCGCCCGTAGCGGTGGAGGTCTCGCATGCCCATCGAGGTGGCTTCCGCGAAGTGCCACGTGAAGTGACCGTGCACGAGTCCTCTCAGGACGCCGATCCGACCTTCTCCACGCGGCCTCGGCGAATGCGGGTCGCCGTCCTGGTCCGCGAAGCGATGGTGCTTGCGGTGGTTCGTCGCCCACACCAGCGCCGATCCCTGTCCGCCCATCGACCCGAGGATCACCAGAGCATTGCGCAGCGCAGGGGTCACCTCGAACGCACGATGCGAGAAGTACCGGTGCATGCCGATCTCGAGGCCGATCACCCCGAGGAGGTACATGGTGCCGAAGACCACCAGGTCGGTTGCGCTCACGCCCCGCCACCCGCAAAGCCAGACCAGCGAGGCCGCGCCGGTGACGTTGAACGCGACCATCGACAGCGGCAGGCGGTATGCCGACAGCCAGCCCTCAAGGCGTACGAGGTGCGCCCTCGCTGCTCGCACTGCCGTCTCGAATCGGGTCGGTAGCTTGGCCATCGCGTCAGCCCGGAGATACCGAGTAGCCGGTCTCATCGTCGGCGGTCAATCCCGTGCGCCGTGCGTGCATGCAGTGCATGCATCGCCGTGTATCCCGGCACGTACCGAGTGGTTTGTGCAGGGCGACGCTCGCACGCTATGGGATCCGGTGTCCGGACCGGCACCGGCTCGATCCATCGGGAGCTGCGCGATGATCTCCGACGTCGACCTCACCGACCTCGACCGCTTCGCGAACGGCTTTCCGCACGAGCTGTTCACCGCGCTGCGCCGCGAGGCGCCCGTATGGTTCCATCCGCCGACCCCGCACACACCTGGCGGCGAGGGCTTCTGGGTACTGTCGCGCCATGCCGACATCAGCGCGGCCGCCGTGGACACCGCGATCTTCTCGTCGCACCGGGGGGGGGTGCGCGCGAGGGTGGCGGCACGTTGATCGAGGACCTGCCGTCGGGCTTCGCGGCGGGCGTCCTGCTCAACATGATGGACGACCCGCGCCACCGGCACATCCGGCGCCTCGTGACACCGAGCGTGTCGCCGCGAGCCCTCGCTGCGATGGAAGCGGAACTGCGGGAACGCACCGACGCGATCCTCGACACCGTCGCCGAGCGCGGCGCGTGCGACCTCGTGACCGACGTCGCGGCGGAGTTGCCGCTGCAGGCGATCGCGCGCCTGCTCGGCGTGCCGCAGGGGGACCGCCACCGGCTCTTCGGCTGGGTCAACGCGACGCTCGACTACGACGACCGGCGTCTCGGCGAGACCAGTACCAGGGTCCAGGCCGCGCAGGTCGAGCTCTTCCGGTACGGTGCGGCACTGCTCGTCGAGAAGCGCCGCAGCCGCACCGACGACCTTCTGTCGGCCGCCGTACGCGGGCCCATCCCGTCCGGTGCCGGCGGAGGCGAGCCACTCACCGAGATCGAGCAGCAGATGCTGTTCAACCTGCTGATCGCGGCCGGCAGCGAAACCACGCGCAACTCGATCGCGCTCGGCTTCGCCGCCCTGGTGCGACACCCCGATCAATGGCGCGCGCTGCGGCGGGACCGCTCGCTCGTGCCACGCGCGGTCGAGGAGATGCTGCGCTGGGCGTCGTCCACGCCGTACAACCGACGTACCGCGACGCGCAACGCCGAGATCCGCGGCATCCCGATCCGCGCCGGTGACAAGATCACGCTGTGGTGGGCGTCGGCGAACCGCGACGAGGACGTGTTCCGGGATCCCTTTCGCTTCGACGTGCGGCGCGACCCGAATCCGCACCTGAGCCTCGGCCACGGCAACCACTTCTGCCTGGGCGCGAACCTCGCCCGGCTCGAGATGCGACTCGTCTTCGAAGGCCTGCTCGACCGCTCCTCGGAGATCGCGCTCGACGGGCCGATCGAGTGGACGCGCAGCAACAAGCACACGGGCGTGCGGCACATGCCGGCCGCGTTCGTGCGCGCAACGGAGATACCATCGTGAGCGATCCCGCGGCCAACAAGCAGGTCATCGAGAAGTTCTGGCGCGACCTCTACGCGCGCGACTTCGACGCCGTCGGCCGCTACTTCGCCGACGACGGCGAGTACACCGACATCCCGACGCCACCCGACGACGTCGCGCGCGGGCCGGCGCAGATCGCGGCAAGGCTGCGTCTGGGCCTCGAGCCGCTGGCCGGCATCTACCACCACCCGCGGCACATGGTCGCCGAGGGCAACATCGTCATGACCGAGCACGAGGAGGAGTGGCACTGGCCGTCGGGGGAAAAGGTCGTGATCCCCTTCGTGTCGGTGCACGAGTTCCGCGACGGGAAGCTCGTGCGGTGGTGGGACTATCCGGATCTCAACAAGCTGCTCGGCGCCGCCCCGCAATGGTGGATCGAGCACATCATGAAGGGCTGGCAGTAGGCCGCGCTCGGGAACTCGAGGGCTGGCGGTAGACCGCGCTAGCGGAACTCGACTTCGGCGCACGCCGCACCACTGCACTTCGCGAGCAGGTCCAGCGTCGAAGACGTGCGCTTCGCCTGCTCCGCGTCGCACGGCGCGGGGCTCATCTCGTACGGATCGTTCCGCACGTCGAAGTGGAGGCACGCGCCGTCCTTCATCCGCACGAACTTGTCGTTCGCCTCGCGCACGGCGAGCCAGGGTGAGGTGCCGTCCTGGTCGAACCACTCGAGCAGAACGCGCCGGCGGGGCTCGGCGAGATCCTCGCCGAGCAGCAGCGGCAGGATCGATCGCCCGTCGACGTTCGGCGGCACCTCGGCGCCCGCGATCGCAGCGATCGTCGGGGCGAGGTCGGTGCTCGCGACCAGCGCGTCGCTGCGCCCGACGGGGACGCCGGGCCCGCGCACGAACAGCGGCACGCGCGTGGTCTCGTCGTAGCTCTCGCCCTTGCCGGCAGCGAAGCCGTGCTCCCCCGCGAAGAGACCGTGGTCGCTGGTGAAGATCACGTACGTCCGGTCGAGCAGGCCTCGCTTCTCGAGCGTCGCCAGCAACGCCCGGAGACCGTCCTCGAGCCCGAGCATCATCTCGAGACGCGTCCGCGTCAGCTGCGCGACCTTCCGCTCGTCGGCGGCGAAGGACGGCGGCCACTTGAACCTCACGCCGTCGAAGCGTCCCTTGTGCCGCGCGGGCGGCACGAACGGACCGTGCGGCACCATCGGGGTCCACATCGCGAGGAACGGCTCGGGCACGGTCTCGAGCCACTCGTTCGCACGCGCCGCGAAGAAGTCGCTGTCGTACTCCTTCTCGACCACGCGCTGCTTGCCGTCCTCCTCGATGACCGAGTACCCGGTACGCGACATTTTCATCTTGCCGTAGCCGACCCAGCGCTCCCAGCCCGGCGGCACGGGATGATCGGCGAGCTCCTGCTCGTTCAGGTACTTGCCGAAGAAGCCCGTGTGGTAGCCCACGTCGCGCAGCCACACGGCGAACGTGCTCTTGTCGGCACCGGTACGCTCGAAGGCCCAGACGCCGCCGCGCAGCGGACCGTTGCCCAACACCGTGGTGTTGTGCGCGTAGCGGCCGGTCAGGATCGTCGCGCGCGACGGCGCACAGACGGGTGTCGGGATCGACATCTGCAGCGCGAGGCCGCGCGCCGGCAGCATCTTCGCCAGGCCCGGCAGGTACGGGAGGAGCCGCGTGTTCAGGTCGTCGGCGAGCACGAACAGGATGTTCGCTCGCTCCGGGCGCGGTGAGCGTTCGCACGCCGCAGAGAGCAGCAGGATCGCGACGACGAGGAATCGGGTCATGGGCGGGATGCTCCGGAGCGCGCGCGGGCGCGGCCGCGATCCTCCAATGGCGGTGGCCGGGGGTCAACCGCGCCCGAGCAGGCCCCTCGCTCGCGGCACCCGGCCGAGCGCCGCCATGGAGTCCGCACGGGCGGCAGCGAGATCGCCCGGCGCCAGCGCTGGAACGCCGGCATGGGGGTTCGTCCCGCCTGAAGATTGTGAATTGACTCGAGGGCGACGCAGAAACTATCCCTTTTTTGCTCTGCCCGAGGTGTCTCACGGAGGGAACCCCACGCACGTCGTCCGCCGCGCACTGCGCCACCGCCCCAGCCCTGCCCTGCCTCCGGCGCTCGCCCTGGCGCTCGCGCTGGTCGCGGCGGCGACCCCGGCTCGCGCAGACCGGTTCGTGGCAGTCGGCGGCGACGACCTGCTGAACGACTGCACCAGCTCGGGCACGCCGCGCGCGACCGTCGCCTACGCGGCGAGCCTCGCGACCGCCAGCGAGGTCGTGAGCGTCGGGCCGGGCACGTTTCCCGGCACCGTCACGCTGACACAGGCGGTCTCCCTGCGCGGCGCACAGGTCGGCGTGCCGATCGCCGGCCGCACCGCAGGCAGCGCCGGCGAGACCGTGATCGACGCGCGCGGGCTGCCGACGGCGATCGCCATCGCGAGCGGCGGCGTGACCGTCTAGGGCCTCGACGTTTTCGGCGATGCCCAGACGCACACGGGCGTGCTGATCGCGGCGAGCGCCGACCTCGCGGGCATCACGGTTCGCGACTCGTTCGCCCGCGGCATGGCGCTCGCGAACGCCGCCACACCGCCGTTTCACCTCGCGCACGGCATCTTCGCGACCACCGGCATGCCAGGCGCCCGCAACACGATCAGCGGCCTCGTGATCCGGGGCAACGACGTCTCGGGGCTCGGCTCCGCGGGTACCGTGGCCGGGATAGGCGTCCACGTCGCGACGGTATCCGGCGCGGCCCCGGGCGACGGTGCCCTGATCAGCGGCAACACCTTCCGGACGCTCGCGACGCGCGACACGTACCCGAACGTCGGGACCGCGGTGGCCGTCGACTTCGGCACCGACGACCTGCTCGGCGTCCCGCTCACCGCGTCGTCGGGCGTCTCGGTGACCGGGAATACCTACGTCGACGCGCGGGCAGGCGTCATCGCGTACGCCACCGCCAGCTCCGTCGTCGAGCTCGCAGCGTCGTTCGCGAACGTGCCGTGGCTCGTGGTGAACGTCGGCCGCAACGCGACCGTCGACGCCCTCGCGCTCGGACGACACGCGACCAGCAACCTGCTGACCGGCTTCGTCGACACCACCGGCTACTCCGCGACGATCCAGGCCGCGGTCGATGCGTCGCAGGCGTCGGCGGAGATCCGCCCGACGGTGCACGTGTTCGCAGAGAGCCCGATCCTCTCGAAGGGCGTGCAGCTGCTCGGCCCGCGCGCCGGCGAGGACGGCCGTACGCGCGACCCGCTGACCGGCGAGGCCACCGTCGCGCTGGGCCTCCGGATTCGCACCGAGGGCGCGATCCTCGACGGCGTGACCGTGACCAACCCGGGCGGCACCGCGATCCACGCCGACCAGAACGCCGCCAGCGCGGTCGTACGCAACGTGCGCGTGCTCACCGCGAGGCGCGGCGTGGCGCTCGACCGCGCGCAGAGCGCGACCGTCGTGCAGAGCCTGGTGCAGGACATCGAGGAGGACGCGATCGCAGCCGGCAGCGACGCCGGCACGCTGATCAGCTCCGACGACGTCGTGAGCGTGGCGCTCATCCAGGACAACGAGGTGGTCGACGCGAACGTCGGTGCGAACGGCTACACGCAGTTCTCTCTCGTCAGCCGCAACGTCTTCCGCGACTACCCGGACATCGACCTCGGCGCCGGCATCGCGGGAGCGCTGCTCGACAGCATCGTCGAGCTGAACACCGTGCAGAACTACGCCCGCGGTGCCGGCGTGCTGCTCACCGGCGCGCCGAACCGCCCCCTCACGCGCGACACCGCGTTCCGCTGCAACTCGTTCCTCGACAGCTACTTCGGCATCCTGATCGAGATCACCCAGACGAGCGCCGAGGGTGTGCTCGTTCGCGGCAACACGATCACGGGCAACGCGATCGGAGCGCTGAACCAGCCGCCGTTCCTGCTCGACGCGAAGCAGAACTCGTGGGGCTGCGCCGCGCGCCCGGGCAACCCGGGTTGCGATGTGGCGGGCCAGAACGTGGCCTTTGCACTGTTCCTCACGGCCGTGCCCGACTGCTCGACCTGCACGCTCGACAGCGACTGCGACGACGGCCTGTTCTGCAACGGTGCCGAGACCTGCGACGACGTCATCGACCAGTGCCTGCCCGGTACGCCGCCGACCTGCACGCTGGGCAGCGCCGACCCGCAGTGCAACGTCGCGACCTGCGATCAGCTGTTCGGCTGCGTCGCGATTCCGCTCACCGATGGCACCGTCTGCGACCTCGGCACGACGTGCTCGGTATCCGAGGCGTGCTCCACCGGCTCCTGCGTGGCACCCGCCGGCGCGCTCGACGACGACGGCGACGGCATCTGCAACGCCGACGACGGCCGCCCCAACTGCGATTTCCCGCTGTCGATCGAGCGCGGCCGCGTCGTGCGCAACACCGGCAACGCGCGCTACACTCGCAAGGTCGTCGCAAAGGCCAGCTTCCTCGCGCCGACCGGCTCGCCGAGCCAGTTCGACATCTCGGCGCCGATCACGGTCCGGGTGCGCGATGGCGGCACGCTGGCGGTCGACGCCACGTTCCAGACCGCCGTCTGCAAGTCGCGACGCGGCATCGTGTCCTGCAAGAGCCCGGACCGGCGCTTCAACCTCCGGGTCAAGCCCTTCCGGCCACGCGACAACTCGGGGCTGCAGATCCTCACCGTCACGCTGCGCGGCCTCGACACCGGGCCTTCGTTCCTCGCACCGCTGTCGATCCAGCTGCAGCACGGGGCGGGAATCAGCCGCACCGGCAGCATCGCGAGTTGCCAGACGGCGCCGGGCCTGCTGCGCTGCGCGCCGTGACGTCACCGGGCCTGGTGCGCGGCAAGCCGTGACGTCGCCGGGCACAGCCTTCCGAACCGGTTCCTGACCCGGCGCGCCCGCTTGCGCGGGCGCGCCTTCGGGCAGTACCGTCCAGGCTCGTCCGCCAATGTCGCGTCCTGCCCCCTCCCTCTCGACGAAGCTGTACTACGGCTTCGGCTCGGTCGCCTTCGGCGTCAAGGACCAGGGCTTCGGCTTCCTGCTGCTGCTCTACTACAACCAGGTGCTCGGCCTGCCCGAGAGGTGGGTCGGCCTCGGCATCATGATCACGCTGATCGCCGACGCCTTCCTCGACCCGATCGTCGGCTACGTGTCGGACAACCTGCACACGCGCTGGGGGCGGCGCCATCCGCTGATGTACCTGTCCGCGATCCCGGTGGCGCTGTCCTACGGGCTCCTGTGGAGCCCGCCGGCGGGGCTGTCGCAGGGCGAACTCTTCGCGTACTTCGTCGCGATCTCGATCCTGGTGCGCGCGTTCATCTCGCTCTACGAGGTACCGAGCGCGTCGCTCGTGCCCGAGCTGACGACGCACTACGACGAGCGTACGTCGCTGCTCGGGTTTCGCTTCTTCTTCGGCTGGTGGGGCGGGCTCGCCATGGCGGTGCTCGCGTTCCAGGTGTTCCTGCAGCCGAGCGCGGCGTTTCCCGTGGGCGTGCTCAACGCCGACGGCTATCACGCCTACGGATGGACGGCGGCGATCGTCATGGCGTGCGCGATCGTCCTCTCCGCGGCCGGCACGCACTCGTACATCCCGCATCTCCGGAAGCCGCCGCCGCATCGGCCGTTCGACCTCGCGCGCACCTTCGCCGAGCTGCGCGACACGCTCGCGAACCGCTCGTTCCTCGCGCTGTTCGGCGCGATGATCTTCGCGTCGATGGCCGGCGGGCTCATGGCGGCGCTCAACATCTACTTCAACACGTTCTTCTGGGAGCTGACCTCGAACCAGATGTCGCTGCTCGTGTTGACCAGCTTCGTCGCCGCCGCGATCGCGCTCGCGGCGGCCCCCCGCATCTCCGTACGGATCGGCAAGAAGGCCGCCGCCGTCTCGATCGCGCTCGCCGCGATCGTGCTCGGCCCCGCACCCGTCGTACTGCGCCTGGTCGGCTGGTTCCCGGAGAACCACACGCCCGCTCTCATGCCCGCGCTGCTGGCGACGAACCTCGTCGCGCTGACGCTGACGATCGCTTCGAGCATCGTCAGCTCGTCGATGATCGCGGACATCGTCGAGGACAGCGAGCTGAAGACCGGGCGGCGCTCGGAGGGAACGTTCTTTGCGTCCATGAGCTTCGTGCAGAAGAGCGTGTCGGGCATCGGCATCTTCACCTCGACGCTGCTGCTCGGCGTCATCGGCTTCCCGCAGAACGCGAAGCCCGGCGAGGTCGGCGCGGAGGTCGTGCGCGATCTCGGCATCGTCTACACGCCGATGATCGTCGCGCTCTACCTGTGCTCCATCGCCTTCCTCGCGATGTACCCGATCAGCCGTGCGCGGCACGAGGAGAACCTGCGCCGCCTCGCCGATGATGCGGACGCGAGAGCCGGGGCCTAGCGTTCCGTCGGACGGCGGTGCACCGACGAGTCCAGGGTCCAGCTCCCCGAGGCCATGTGGTCGAAGAGGCTGGTCGCGGATCGGGTCAGCGACGGCACCGACACCGGCGTGAGTTGCGGCTGCTGGACGGTCCCGGTGATGCGGAACGCGAAGAGCGCGCCGCTCGCCTTGCCGACCAGCTCCCGCGCCTTCCCCGCGAGCTGCGCGAGCGCGCCGCCGATCACCGGGACGTTGCCGCGCGCCACGGCGCTCCGCCAGCTGCCGAACGGCATCACCACCATGTCGAGCCGTACGCGGCCGTCGAATCCCACCTCCCCGTCGCCCTGGGCTCCGACGACGGTGGAGCCGAGCGCGACCTGCGAGAGGTACACGGTGCCGTCCGAGTTCCGGAACTCCGCCGACGCCTCCGTGAGCGTGCCACCGGCGTCGGACAGCCCCGCCTGCTCGAGCAGCTGCGACACCAGCGGGATCGTGTAGAAGCGCCCCTCGCGGGCGCGCATGCGGCCCGAGCCCGCGAGTGACGCGCGCCACGCGCTCGCGTCCCGGTCGAGGTCACCAGAGAACGACCCCGTCGCGGAGAGGATCCCCTGCACGTGGTCGCCGCCGAGCTGCGGGAAGCGGCGCTCCAGCCGAGCGAGGTCGAGAGCACGCGCGTCGCCGCTCGCGTGCCACGACGGCGCCTCGTCCCAGCGGAGGCCGAACGCCTCGCCGGCCTCGTCGACCGTCGCGTTGCCGCGCCAGCGGTCCAGCACGTCGAGGACACCGCCTGGCGTCCGGAAGCTCGTCAGGACCGGCCCGTCCACCGAGACTTGCAGCGCCGGGAGACCGCCTTCGCGCCAGCCGACCCGCGTCGCGCTCACCTCTCCCGCCCGGACCCAGACGACGCGCTCGCCGGCGACGTCGCTCGACAGCACCAGGTCACTCGCGACCAGCCAGAACGGCGGCAGGAACTGTACCGACCCGACCTCGAGTCGCGCGTCGAAGAGGCGCTCCACCTCGCGGACGAGGATGCCGTGCGCGACCCACGAGCCGACGATCCAGGCGACGGGCCACGCGAGCGCGAGAACCGCCAGGCTCGCGAGCGCTGCGGCGCGCGCTGGGCTCGACAGGGCCTGACCGCCCCGGTACGACCTGCAGATCGGAGGATGCGTCATGCACGATCTCGTGGTTCGAAACGGCACGGTCATCGACGGTACCGGCAGCGCGCGCAGGTCGGCGGACGTCGCCATCGACGACGGGCGCATCAGCGCCGTCGGCGCGGTGAGCGCGCGGGGCAGGACGGAGATCGACGCCCGCGACCACATCGTCGCACCGGGCTGGGTCGACGTGCACACGCACTACGACGGGCAGGTCACGTGGGACCCGATCCTGGCACCGTCGAGCTGGCACGGCGTGACGACGCTCGTCATGGGCAACTGCGGCGTCGGATTCGCGCCGCGGCGTCCGGGCGAGGAGCAGTTCCTCATCGAGCTCATGGAGGGGGTCGAGGACATCCCCGGCACGGCGCTGCACGAGGGCATCGACTGGCGCTGGGAGACCTTCCCCGAGTACCTCGACGCGCTCGACCGCATGCCGCGGGTGCTCGACGTGGCGGCGCAGGTGCCGCACTGCGCGCTCCGTGCCTACGTGCTCGGCGAGCGCGCACACGACGTCGACGTGACGGCGGACGAGATCGCCGAGATGGCACGCCTCACGCGCGAAGCGCTCCAGGCGGGCGCCATCGGCTTCTCGACGTCGCGCACGATCCTGCACCGCTCGAAGCACGGGCTCGTTCCCGGCACGTCGTCGACGCCCGAGGAGCTGCTCGGCATCGGACGTGCGCTCGGCGACGCCGGGCACGGCGTTTTCGAGATGGTCGCCGACCTGCAGGGCCAGGAGCCCGATCTCTCGTGGATGCGCGACTTCTGCACCACGACCAACCGCGCGCTCACGTTCGCGCTCGCCCAGATGCCCTACGCGCCGCAGCAGTGGCGCGACACGCTGGCGAGGGTCGACGAGCTCGGAGCGCGCGGCATGAAGATCGTGCCGCAGGTGCCGTGCCGCCCGACCGGCATGCTGTTCGGGCTGCAGAGCTCGTTCCACCCGTTCTTCTTCCACCCGACGTACGCTCGCGAGCTGTTCTCGCTGCCGCTCGCCGAGCGCGTCGCGCGCATGCGCACGGCGGAGGTCCGCGCGCGGCTCCTCGCCGAGGAGCTGACGCACGAGAGCCCGATCGTGCGCATGCTCGCCTCGAACTGGGCACAGATGTTCCCGCTCGGCGAGTCGCCCGACTACGAGCCGGCGCCCGAGACCAGCGTCGCCGCGGTCGCGGCGCGCACCGGTCGGCGTCCCGAGGAGGTCGCCTACGACCTGATGCTCGAGGGCGACGGCAAGCGCTTTCTCTTCGCGCCGCTCGCCAACTACGTCGACTGCGACTTCGAGGCGCTGCGCGAGATGATGCTGCACCCCCGGACCGTGCTGGGGCTCTCCGACGGCGGCGCGCACTGCGGGCTCATCTGCGACGCCAGCATGCCGACGTTCCTACTCACGCACTGGGCGCGCGACCGGAAGCGCGGGCCCAGGATCCCGCTCGAGCAGGTGGTGCGGCTCCAGACCGGCAACACCGCCAGCGTCTTCGGCCTCCCCGACCGCGGCACGCTGGAGGTCGGCAAGAAGGCGGATCTCAACGTCATCGACTTCGACCGCCTGCACCTGCACGGCCCGGAGATGGTCTTCGACCTGCCGGCGCAGGGACGGCGGCTCATCCAGCACGTCGATGGGTATCGGGCGACGGTGGTCTCGGGGGTGGTGACGTTCGAGAACGGAGAGTCGACCGGAGCGATGCCGGGCAAGCTGGTGCGCGCCGCCTGACGTCGTCGCGCGGACCGCACCTCACGCCTGACGTCGTCGCGCGGACCGCACCTCACGCCTGACGTCGTCGCGCGGACCGCACCTCACGCCTGACGTCGTCGCGCGGACGCCAGATCACGCGCCCGAGGCCGGGGCTCTCGATCCGGCGTTCGCCGGTGACCAGCGGAGCGCCGTGCTGCAGCGCGGGCGCCATGATCGGCATCTCCGCCGGATCGCGGAGCGCCACCGAAGCCACGCCGCCGAGGTCAGCGCGGCGCGCTGCCGGCAGCGACGCGCAGCGCGGGCGGCGGCGCGTCCTCCTCGGCCAGCCGGACCGTCCCCTGCTGCTCCGGGTAGCGCCCGCACACGTTCGCGTAGATGGCGCGCAGGCGGTCCATGTCGGCGCGCAGGTCGCCGCTCGGCACGATCGCCGGACCGAAGCCCGCGGTCTTCGTCGACCAGTCGAGGAAGCTCGGCACGATCGGCACGCCCGCGGTGTGCGAGATCCAGTAGAAGCCCGACTTCCAGCTCTTGCCGTGCGCGCGCGTGCCCTCGGGTGCGATCACCAGGATGAGGCTCTTCTCGCGGGCGAAGTGCGCAGCCATCTGCGCGACCGCGTCCTGCCGCGAGCGGCGGTCGACGGGCATGCCGCCGAGAAAACGCATGAGGATGCCCATCGGGAAGCGGAACAGCGTGTGCTTTCCGACCCAGCGCACGCGTAGCCCGAACGCCATGGCGAACGCGAGCATGAAGAACAGGTCGAGGTTGCTGGTGTGCGGGGCCGCGACGAGCACGCAGCGCTCGCAGCCGGCCGGGAACGTGCCCTGCGTGCGCCAGCCGAGGGCGCGCAGGAGCCAGAAGCCGAGACGTCTTCGCATGCTGAGATTTCGCTGGAGTGATTCGCTGAGAGGGACCGGCCGCCGGAGGATTTGAACGCGAAATGCGCGCCCTTGTCCAGTCGTCGCTTTCGTCGACGATCGGCGCGTCAGGCGCTCCTGCCGGACGTGAGCGAGCCGCCCGGACGGGGGCCTCGTGGACGAGGGTCGTGTTGCGCGGCAAGGCCGTCGCAGCGATCCACGCATCGGCCCCATCCGCGCCAGGAAGGACGGCATGACCTCGGACCGGCGCGCCCGACCGACCGCAGCAGGGGCCGCCACGCGGTCGGAGCCCGGCTCGTTGCCGGAGCCACGCGGTCGGAGCCCGGCTCGTTGCCGGAGCCACGCGGTCCGAGCCCGGCTCGTTGCCGGAGCCACGCGGTCCGAGCCCGGCTCGTTGCCGGAGCCACGCGGTCCGAGCCCGGCTCGTTGCCAGCGCCACCCAGCGCGGCAACCCGGTCGTCGGGCGAGCATCGCCGCCACGGACGCGCAGGCCCGCTCCTCACCCCGCGTCGCCGGTATCCGCGCCGTCCCCGCTCTGGCTCCCCGCCGCCAGCAGGCGCAGCAGGATCGCCTCGCGCAGCAGGCTCATCAACTCGTTCGCGCGGTCGATGCCCTCGCGCGCAAGCCGCCGCGTCGTCTCGGCGTCGACCTTCGCCGGGACGCGCGCGCCGAAGCGGCGCAGCTCCTCGCGCGCGAGGCCGGTGAGCGTCTCGACGCAGAGTGCCGCCTCGCGCGCCGTGAATCCCAGATCCTCGGTGAAGCTGGCCTCGCGCAAGCGCGCCCAGCTCTCGACGATCGCGACCGACGTGCCCTCGAGCGCGGGCTTGCCGTCGCGCACCACGATCTCGACCGCACCCGCGTCGGCGAGCTCGCGGATCTCCTTCCCCCCGAGGCCGACGCGCCGCGCGACGCGCGCGAGGGTCTCGGGCGGGTGCGGCGCGGCGCGGCGCCGGCACGCTCCACCGCCGGCGCGATGTGGCCGTCGAGCGCGTGCAGCGCCCGCTCCTCCATCTCCGTCAGCTCGCGCGGATCGCCGACGATGCCCTTGATCACCGACAGCGGCAGGAAGCGCTCGCCCTGCAGCCGCTTGATGAGCAGGATGTGCTCGACGAACGACGCGTCGTACCAGGCCACGTTCCGCCCGGGGCGCTCCGGCTCCGGCAGCAGCCCCTCGCGGATGTAGTAGCGGATCGTCTCGCGCGAGACGCCGGTCGCTCGCTCGAGATCCTTCATCTTGACGTGCCGCGGACGCGGCGCGGACGGTGCCAGGTCGCGCGTCACTGCGGCCCGGCCGCGACGAGATCGTCGGGCGAGGCGCCGTCGCCGACCGCCGCCGTACGCGCGATCTCGCGCTCGCGGTCGAAGCGTACGCTCACCTCCTCGTCGTGCGCCGACAGCGCCTCGACGTCGTTGTCGGCGAAGCCGATGATCCCCATGTCGGCGTAGGCCTTCTGGATGCGCGGGCCCCAGAGACCGATGTCCTTCATCGTCGGCACGATGCGCGAGAACAGGCTCGAGCGGTAGATCCTCATCATCTCCGACCGGTCGACGTGGCGCGTGCACTCGTCCACCGGCAGGCCGAGCGTCTCCCAGACCTCCTCGCCGAGGAAGCGGTCGCGCAGCAGGTAGCAGCCCTCCACCGCGAACTCCTCGCGCTCGTCGCGCTCCTTCTGCGTGAGCTGCGGGTAGTAGGCGCGCAGCGCGAGGCGGCCGAACGCGACGTGGCGCGCCTCGTCCTGCATCACGTACGCGGTCACCGACGCGGCGAGGTGGTTCTGCGCGTGGTCGCGGATCAGGCCGAAGGCGGCCAGCGCGACGCCCTCGATGAGCACCTGCATGCCGAGGTAGGTGAAGTCCCAGCGCGAGTCCGACAGCGTGTCGTCGATCAGCGCCTTCAGGTGCGGGTTGATCGGGTACACGAGTTCGTACTTCTCGTGCAGCAGGCGCGAGTAGGCTTCCACGTGGCGCGCCTCGTCCATCACCTGGGTCGCCGCGTAGAACTTCGCGTCCATGCCCGGCACCTGCTGCACGATCTTCGCGGTGCAGATGAGCGCGCCCTGCTCGCCGTGCAGGAACTGCGACAGCTGCCAGGACTGGAAGTGGCGACGCAGGTTCGCCTTCTCGCCCCCGCCGAGGCGGTTCCACGGCCCGGAGCCGTGGATCGGGATGATCTCGTCGGGCAGGCCGGCCGGGTTCTCGGGATCGAGGTCCGCCGCCCAGTCGATGCGCTCGTTCGCGTCCCACTGGAGCTTCTTGCCCTTGGCGTAGAGGCTCAGCAGCTTGTCGCGACCGTCCTCGTACTCCCAGCGGAAGGTGGTCGCGAAGTCCTGCTTCACGTCCCACTCGATCGGACCCCGCTCGCGTGCGTAGCGCTCTTCGGTCGACATGCTCGTCCTCCCGGCCGCCGTCCGCGGCCCGCCCTGTCGTGCGTTGCCCTTCTACGCATTCGAGCGCCACGTCAAGCCCGTTGCGCGCCCCGGCGGCGAGACTTCTATCCCCGCGGCAGGACGCGGCGGCCGCCGTGCTGCAGCAGCAGACGGACGAGGCGGAGCGACCGGATGCGCCAGGTGCCGTCGGGCGAGCGCTCGTACTCCTCGTGGTAGTGGCCGCGACCGTGCACGACGAGCGCCGGCGGGTCGCCCGGGAACTCGAGATGGTCCTCCATCGCCCAGACGCCGCGCGCCGTGGTCGGCCCGGTGAGCTCGATCTCCGGCATGTGCCCGTGGTGCACCGTGACCGCCCGACCGACCGCACCGCTCACCAGGGCGACGATCGCGGCCCGGCCCTGCGCCTGGGCATGCGGCGCGTCGTCGGTGGTGTCGAGGGACGCGTCCTCGGTGAAGACGTCGCCCCACTCCTCCCAGCACTTGGTGTCGAGCAGGCGAAAGTAGCGCGCCTTGAGCTGCTTGATCGCCTCGATGTCGGCGAGGGCCTCTTGCGTCACGCGATTGCCTCCCGGCCGCACCCTAGACCGGACAGCGGACGCGACGCGAGCGGACGTGGCGACGGCGGACGTGGCGTCGGCGGACGTCGCGACGGCGGATCAGCGTCGAGTCAGCCGGACGCGCGCCGCCGTCAGCCCGCGCCGCGGCGGCCCGAACAGGACCGCGCCGGTACGGGCGTCGAACGCGGCGTGGTGGCACGGGCACTCGAAGCGGGCGCGCTCGGCCGACCACAGGACCGGGCAGCCGAGGTGCGGGCAGCGCCGATCGAAGGCCACCGTCGCCTGCTCGTCGATGCGCACCAGCAGCGCCTCGCGGCCATCGGCCGCCGTCAGCGTGCGCGCCTCGCCGGGCACGAGCGCTTGGCCCTC
>VGTK01000103.1 GCA_016874715.1 Deltaproteobacteria bacterium
CCGTGCGCGAGCGCTTCCCGCGCGTCGCGATCGCGCGCGCGCGCGGCTTCCGCCGCCGCTACTGGGCGACGGTGCGGCGCGCCGGTGCACGGTGTCTCGTGTTCTTCCCCGTCGGGGGGTTCGTCGAGCTCCGCGGCCCGCAGCGCCTGCTCGCGGAGCGCGTGCTCGGGCTGCGCACGGCACGCATCCCGCGCGGCGGGTTCGCGCTCACGTGCGGCTTCCCGCGCCGGCTGGCGCCGCAGTTCCGCGAGCGGGCGCTGGCGCGCGGGATCGCGGTGGCGGAGGTCGATCGGCTCGGGCGTGCTGGTGGCATCCGGTCGATCGTGGCGCGTGCGAAGGGTTCGCAACGCAATCGGACGGGCCAGCCGATGAAGGCGCAGGACAGGTAAACGAGGCTCGTTCGCTGGGAGGAGGACGACGGCGCGCGTGCGTGGACGACCTGCGTCGGCTACGTTCGGCCAACCGGGAGGGCGGCTGCATGAAGGCGACCAGAGAGCTGACTGCGATCCTGTCCCGCGAGGGCGACGGCTACGTCGCGCTGTGCCCGGAACTGGACATCGCGAGCCAGGGGAGCACCGTCGAGGAGGCGCGACGCAACCTGTCCGAGGCCGTCGAGCTGTTCTTCGAAACCGCAGACGCGAGCGAGGTCGAGCGGCGCCTGCACAGCGAGGTGTACGTCACGCGGCTCGAGATCGCGGTTGGGTAGGCTGCCCGTCCTGTCGGGTCGCGAAGCGTGCGCGATCCTCGTGCAGCACGGCTTCACGGAAGTGCGTCGCCGTGGGAGCCACGTCGTGATGCAGCGCAAGGCCGACGACACCACCACGACGGTGCCGGTCCCGGATCACGACGAGATTCGCGTCGGGACGCTGCAGGCGATCATCCGCCAGTCGGGCCTGCCGCGCAGCGCCTTCGAGGCGGAGTGAGCGCGGCTGGCAGCGCGGTGTGTGGGTCCGCAACGCGAAAGGCCAGCCGATGAAGGCGCAGGACAGGTATCTGAGGTTCGTTCGCTGGGAGGACGACGACGGAGCATACGTGGGGTACTGTCCCGACCTCTTTCCGTTCGGCGGCGTGTGCCACGGATCCTCCGAGGAGGACACCTACCGCGCGCTCTGCCAGCTCGTCGCGGAGGAGGTCGAGCAGATCCTGTCCGGTGGCGCCGAACTCCCGGAGCCCAGCGCCAGGCCGATGCGCGAGGCCGTTCTGGCTTGATCGGCGCCCGCTCGGCTCCGCGCGGTCTCGCTGCGAGCTTCGCCCGAGCCGGTCGGTCCCGGAGACGCGCGCGGCCCGGCGCTCAGCGGTTCGATTCAGCCCGCTGGACGATCGCGTGACGCTCGGCGATCCGCTGGCGAAACGCCGGTCACGCCGACCGCCAGTCGATCACGTCGACCTTGATGGGCAGGTCGGAGTCCTCGAACGCGTAGGCGAGCAGCGCGAGACGGCGGACCGGCAGCTCGGTCTCGGAGATCACCGCCAGGTCCAGGTCGGAGAAGGGCTTGCTCTTCGCATCGACGCGCGAGCCGAAGGCCCAGACGTCGCAGTCGGACACATGGGTGTGCAGGATGGTGCGAACGCGCTCCAGCAGGTGGGGGGCGAGGTCAATCGACATTGCGCCGCTCCACCTCGGCGAGCAGGGCTCGCGCGTCGGCGATGAACGCCCGGCTGCTCTCGTAGACCTGCTTCGCCTTGTGCTCATCGTAGGCGTGCGCGGTCATGTTGCGCTGGTGGCGACACTCGATCCACGGCTCGACGGCGGCGATCAGCCCGCGCTCGGCAGCCTCGCGCATGAGCGCCTGGAAGGACCAGTGATCCACGGCGCCCGGGTCGGGCACGACCTGCTCGAGGTGACGCTTCAGCATCTTCCACGACAGCTCGCACGAGGACTCGAAGCGCTGGATGACGGCATCACGCAGCTCGTCGTCGCCGGGGGCCGCGGTCGATCGGGCGATGGCGCGTTCGAGGCTCGCCAGGGCGCGCTGCCACGATGTCAGGTCGAGCTTCATGCGCCTCCGGAGGCTACTGGGCAGCCTCCGGGGGCGCAACGGGCGGACGTCGGCGGACTTCGTCGCCGCGCGCGGTCCGTGACGATCCTCCCAGTCAGCTGGGGGCTTGTCACGCAAGCGGCAAGGTCTGCGCAGATCGAGGCGCTCGCGAGCGGGCTGAACCCCTGATTCCCGTCCGGCCGACCGCGTGGTGCATGCTCCAAACCCACGGCCGCTCGTGGGCTGGATGGCTTGACCCACCGGGTATGTTCCCTACCGTCAGGCAGCACTGCGAGGAGAAGGTAATGTGGACGTCCTCCGTGAACGAAAGAGGGCAGGTCGCCTCCCGGCGCTCGTGCCGAACGACGTCGGGGTGGCGTTCGGGCTCGTCAGCGCCCGCCGCCGCGCCAGCCGCGAGCAGATGCGCGACGCCGTGCGGAAGCGCGCGGGCCACGAGCTGGTGACGTTCGATCGGCGATAGCGCCGTCATGCCGGTATGTCGCCGGCATGACCTGGTACCGGCGCGCGGCCTCCGGCTGGCGCGCCGGTGATGCGACGTCGCGGAACCTCGACGAAAGGACTCTCGAATGAAGGTCGCATTCCTCGGACTCGGCGTGATGGGCTTCCCCATGGCCCGGCACCTCGCGGCCGGCGGGCACGAGGTCGCGGTGTTCAACCGCACGCGTGTGCGCGCCGAGCGCTGGGCGGCGGACAATCCGGGACGCGTCGCCGCCACTCCGGCGGACGCGGCGCGCGGCGCGGCGCTGGTGTTCACCTGCGTCGGACGCGACGAGGACGTGCGCGAGGTGGTGCTCGGCCCCGACGGCGCCCTCGGCGCGATGTCCGCGGGCGCGGCCCTGGTCGACCACACGACGACCTCGGCGGCGCTGGCGCGCGAGGTCGCGGCGGCGGCCGCGGCGCGCGGCGTCGGCTTCCTCGATGCACCGGTGTCCGGCGGACAGCAGGGGGCGGAGAAGGGCATCCTCACCGTCATGGCGGGCGGCGAGCCCGCGACGTTCGCCACCGCGGAGCCGGTGGTCGCCTGCTATGCGCGGGCGTTCCGGCTCCTCGGACCGTCCGGCGCGGGCCAGCTCGCGAAGATGGTCAACCAGATCTGCATCGCGGGCCTGATCGAAGGCCTTGCGGAAGGCCTGCACTTCGCGCGTGCCGCAGGCCTCGACGCGCAGGCGGTGATCGACGTGATCTCGAAGGGGGCGGCGCAGTCGTGGCAGATGGAGAACCGCCACGGGACGATGCTCGCCGGGCAGTTCGAGCACGGCTTCGCCGTCGACTGGGTGCGCAAGGACCTCGGCTACGCGCTCGACGAGGCGCGCCGCAACGGCGCGCACCTGCCGGTCACGGCGGTCGTCGATCAGCTCTACGGCGAGGTGCAGGACATGGGCGGCGGCCGCTGGGACACCTCCAGCCTGTTCGCCCGTCTGGAGCGGCTGCGCGACGTCCCGCGCGCGTAGCGCGCGCGGCCGAGCGTGAGCGAGCGCAGAGCGAAGCAACCGCAGAGGGTGGGGCCGCGCGGCTTCGCCACGTGAGGCGAGGGGGCGCGTACCCCCTCGTGGAGATGCCCCTGGCCCTACTTCATCCCCTTCGCGCGCGGCAGGCCCTCGTCGAGCTGGACGCCGAGCGTGTTCAGCGCCATCGACACCAGGTTGTACTGGCCCACCGCGAACACGACGTCCATCAGCTGCTGGACCGACCACTTCTTCGCCAGCACGGCCCACGTCGCGTCGCCGATGAACGCGTCGCGGTGCAGCTCGTCGGTGGCGCGGATCAGCGCGGTGTCGTCGTCGCTCCAGCCCGGCGCATCGGGGCCCGCGGCGATGCGATCGATCTCCGCTTCGGTCAGGCCGGCGGCCTTGCCGATGAGCACGTGCTGGCTCCATTCGTACTCGGCGCGGCACAGCCAGCCGATGCGCAGGATCAGGATCTCGCGCTCGCGGGGCGGCAGCGTCGACTTCATCAGCACGTGGTTCGCGAAGACCATCCAGCGCTTCAGCAGCTCCGGGTGGTGGGCGAGCGTCGAGAAGATGTTCAAGACCGGGCGGCCGGCCATGCCGCGCGTGGGCTCGATCGTGTCGCGGGCCGACTCGGTCCACTCGCTCTCGGGCAACAGGGTGACGCGCGGTTTGTCGAGACGCATGGTGCTTCCCTCCCGTCGCAGGTCTCGCCCATGCGGCCGGGTGCCGCAAGCCCACGGCGCAAGACCCGCTGCATCCGCATCGCGGTCGTGGTGTTCGACGCCGCGCGCTCCGCGCGGCAAGACGCGGCTTCAGGCCCGGGCGAGCTTGATCGCCTTCTCGGGACACGCCTCGACGCACAGGCCGCAGGCGTGGCACTGGTCGGCGCGGACGGCGTAGGCTTGACGCCAGCCGTGCGCGAGCGACTTGAACCACCCGAGCCACGACAGAGCCCGTCGCTCCTCGGACGCCAGCGTGCCCATCGCGAGGACGTCGTACGGGCACACCTCGACGCAGGCCTCCTTGCCTTCGCAGCGGTCGCGGTCGACGACTGGCCGGAGGCGGCCGGGTGTCTCGTCGCAGCGGTCGGCGGGGGCGGGTCCGGTGGCGTTCGGCACGGGAGTCTCCTTCGCGACCGGGTCCGGCGCGCGCCGCACGACGGAGCGCGGAGCTTTCTTGCGTGACCTCGGTCGCGGGCTAAGGTGCCAGCCCGGCGTGCGCGACGCCAGCGAGGGGCGGGCGTCGGCGCGGTGGTCGGAGGCGAAGCTTGGAACGTCGCGCGCGGTTCTCCATCGTCTACTACCTCTGGGTTCTCGGCCTCATCCTGCTGATCGACTCGGTGTTCTTCCCGGGACCTCAGGTTCCCGACATCGCGTACAGCGAGTTTCTCGATCGCGTGGCGCGGGGCGAGGTCGCGACCGTCGTCCTCGCGCCGAACCAGATCTACGGCGAGACGAAGCCGGCGGCGGAAGCGGCGGGCGGAGCGGCGGGAAAGCCGGCCGGCGAGAACACCCCCGTCGCCACGCCTCCGGCGCCCGCTCCGACGCCGACAGGGGGGACCGCGGCACCCGCGCCCGGGGCAACGACCCGCGCGGCCGACGACGAGGCGGCGAAGGTCATCACGCCGCCCGAGAAGAAGACGCCGTGGCGTCTCGACCTCGCGAGCCTCCGGACCTGGTTCACCGGCGTCAAGGAGAAGGCGCAGCAGCAGCAGCGCAAGCGCGAGGAGGCGTTCCAGCGCCAGTTCACGGTGGTCCCCCTCTCCGATCCGGGCCTCGTCGCGACGCTGCAGTCGCACGGCGTCGATTTCCGCGCCGAGCTCGACACGCACTGGCTGCGCGACCTGTTCTTCAACTGGATCCTGCCGTTCGGCGCGATGTTCCTGCTGTGGGGCTTCGTCATGCAGCGCATGGGCGGCGGACCGAGCGCGCTGCGCGTCGGCAAGAGCAAGGCGAAGATCTACGCCGCCGACGAGAACAGCAAGGTCCGCTTCGCCGACGTCGCCGGCGTCGACGAGGCGGTCGAGGAAGTCCACGAGATCGTGTCGTTCCTGAAGGAGCCCGCCAGGTACACGCGGCTCGGCGCCAAGCTGCCGACCGGCGTGCTGCTGGTCGGGCCGCCCGGCACCGGCAAGACGCTGCTCGCACGCGCGATCGCGGGTGAAGCCGGCGTGCCGTTCTTCAGCCTCTCGGGGTCGGACTTCGTCGAGATGTTCGTCGGCGTCGGTGCAGCGCGCGTGCGCGACCTGTTCGCCGAGGCGAAGAAGAAGGCGCCCTGCATCATCTTCATCGACGAGCTCGACGCGATCGGGAAGTCGCGCGGCCAGCCCGGGATGCCGGCCTCCGGCTTCGACGAGCGCGAGAACACGCTCAACCAGATCCTCGTCGAGATGGACGGCTTCGACGGGAAGGCGGGAGTCGTGCTGATCGGTGCCACGAACCGTCCCGAGGTCCTCGACCCGGCGCTGCTGCGGCCGGGCCGCTTCGACCGTCAAGTCCTGGTGGACCGTCCCGACCGCGAGGGGCGCCTCGCGATCTTCCGCATCCACAGCAAGGGCCTGACGCTCGGCCCCGACGTGGACCTTGGCCGCATGGCGGCGCAGACCGTCGGCTTCGTCGGCGCGGACATCGCGAACCTGTGCAACGAGGCGGCGCTGCTCGCCGCGCGCAGGGGCGCGAACGAGATCGCGCAGGTCGACTTCCAGGACGCGATGGAGCGTGTGATCGGCGGCCTCGAGAAGAAGAACCGCGTGCTCAACGAGAAGGAACGCCGCACCGTCGCGTACCACGAGTCCGGGCACACGCTGATCGGCTGGTTCACGCTGGACGCCGACCCGGTGCAGAAGGTGTCGATCGTGCCGCGCGGCCGCGGCGCGCTCGGCTACACGCTGCAGGCGCCGCTCGAGGACCGGTTCCTGATGTCGCGCGACGAGCTGCTCGGACGCATCCGCACGCTGCTCGGCGGACGCGCCGCCGAGGAGACCGTGTTCGGCGAGATATCGACGGGGGCGTCCGACGACCTCGAGAAGGCGAGCCGCATCGCGCGCGACATGCTGACCGTCTACGGCATGTCGAAGCGGCTCCCGAACCTTTCGCTCGCGAGCAACGCCCAGGGCGGATTTCTCGGACAGGGCCCGCAGAGCGCGCCGCACTCGGGCGAGATCGAGCAGCAGATCGGCGAGGAGCAGCTCGAGATCCTGAGCGAGGCCTACGCCGAGGCGAAGCGCATCCTCGCCGGGAAGCGCGACCGGCTGGAGGCGCTCGCGCAGCGGCTGCTGGCGCACGAGAAGCTCGAGCACGGGGATCTGATCGAGATCCTCGGGGAGCGTCCGGTGCCGGAGACGCCGACGATCGTGGCGACGCCGGCGCCGTAAAATGCCGTCCCTGCCATTGTCGGCTGTGGTAGGGCCGGCGACATGTCCGAGGCGAGGAGGAGACCGTCACGAGCCTTGGGGCGCATGACGCTCGAGGAGTGGAAGGCGCTCGACGAGGACGCCACGGGCGAGCTGGTCGACGGCGTCCTCGTCGAGGAAGAGGACGTGGGAGCGCTCCACGAGGTCATCGTCCCCTGGCTGTCCGACGCCTTCGGCCCCTGGGCCAGATCGCGCGGCGCCATGCGTGCGACGTCCGACGTGAAGTACGGCCTCGCGCCCGGCCTCGGACGCAAGCTCGACTTCAGCGTCTTCCTCGCGGGCGATCTCCCTCCGGCCGAAGGTCTGGTGCGGAAGCCGCCGTACGTCGCGGTCGAGATCGTTTCGCGCACTGCGCGCGACCAGCGCCGCGACCGCGTCGAGAAGCTCGAGGAGTACGCGCGCTTCGGCATCCGTTACTACTGGATCGTCGATCCGACGCCGCGCACCGTCGAGATCTTCGCGCTGCGCGACGACGGCTCGTACGCGCTCGCCTTCACCGCATCGCCCGGCCGCCACGACGCGATCCCCGGCTGCGACGGGCTCGTCCTCGACCTCGACGACCTCTGGGCGGAGGTCGGCCGGCTGTCGTGAGCGAGCCGGGTCGACCGCGATCACGTAGCCGTTCCTTGCCATGATGTAAGGACAGGGCTACTCTCGTAAGGAATGCCGAGCGCCGCCATCACCAGCAAGGGCCAGATCACCCTGCCGAAGCCGATCCGTCAGCGTCTGGGTGTTGGACCAGGTGATCGGGTTGCGTTTCGTGAGCGAGCGGACGGTGTGGTGGTGGTCGAGGCGGAAACCGTGGATTTGCTGTCGCTCGAGGGGAGCGTCCGTCCTCGGCGGCGAGGTGTGAGCCTCGATGCGATGCAAGCGGCGATACGCCACAGGGCCGCGCGGCGTTGATCGCGCTCGACACAAACGTGCTCGTTCGGTTCTTGGTGCGGGACGACGCACGGCAATCCGCTCTGGCAGCGGCGCTCATCCGTCGCGCACTCGAAGCCGATGGGCATCTGTTCGTGTCCGACATCGTGCTCTGCGAGATGGTCTGGGTCCTCGACGCCGCCTATCGCGTGCCGCGGGGGGAAATCTCCGCTCATCTGGCGAATCTGCTCGCCGCGCGACACTTGACCTTCCGCAACCCCGACGCGGCGCGCCGAGCCCGCGATGCCTACGAAGCGGGCAAGGGCGACTTCGCCGACTATCTCATTCGAGAGCACGCCCGTGAGGCCGGAGCCGAGGACGTGGCCACGTTCGACAAGGTGTTGCTTCGGGAGAGCGGCTATCGCCTCCCGTGACGGGTGCACCATCGCCGAGCCGGCATCCGGAGGTCGGCCGGCTCGCGTGAGCGCTCGTTTTTCGGCCGACGACCAGTAAAATCCCGCGCACCATGAGCGACCGCGACCCCGCAGAAAGCGCTGCCCCCCGAACCCCCGGCCTCGACTTCATCCGGCAGCGCGTCACCGCGGAGCGCGCGGAGGGCAAGAACGAGGGCCGCGTTCACACGCGCTTCCCGCCCGAGCCGAACGGCTACCTCCACGTCGGGCACGCGAAGTCGATCTGTCTGAACTTCGGCATCGCGAGCGAGTTCGGTGGCCTGTGCAACCTGCGCTTCGACGACACCAACCCGGTGAAGGAAGACACCGAGTACGTCGAGTCGATCAAGCGCGACGTGCGCTGGCTCGGCTTCGACTGGGCCGACCGCGAGTACTACGCGTCGGACTACTTCGGGAAGATCCACGACTGCGCCGTCGAGCTGATCGAGAAGCGCCTCGCCTACATCGACAGCTCGACCGCCGAGGAGCTGCGCGCGATGCGTGGCACGCTCACGGAGCCCGGGAAGAACAGCCCGTACCGCGAGCGCGGCGTCGCGGAGAACCTCGATCTCTTCGCGCGCATGCGCGCCGGCGAGTTCGCCGACGGCGCGCACGTCCTGCGCGCGAAGATCGACATGACGTCGCCGAACATCAACCTGCGCGACCCGGCCCTGTTCCGCATCCGCAAGGTCGAGCACCACCGGACCGGCGACGCGTGGTGCATCTATCCGATGTACGACTTCGCGCACGCGATCTCCGACGCGCTCGAGCACATCACGCACTCGATCTGCACGCTCGAGTTCGAGGACCACCGTCCGCTCTACGACTGGTGCATCGAGAACCTCACGCTGCCGAGCCGCCCCGAGCAGATCGAGTTCGCGCGCCTCAACCTCACGTACACCGTCATGAGCAAGCGCAAGCTGCTCGAGCTGGTGCGCGACCGCCACGTGAGCGGCTGGGACGACCCGCGCATGCCGACGCTCGCCGGGATGCGGCGGCGCGGCGTGCCGCCGGCGGCGCTGCGCGACTTCTGCGCGCGCATCGGCCTCGCCAAGAAGAACGCGACGATCGACGTCGGGCAGCTCGAGTTCTCGATCCGCGACGAGCTGAACCGCGCGGCCCCGCGCGTCATGGCGGTGCTGCGGCCGCTGAAGCTCGTGATCGAGAGCTGGGAGGAGGGCCGCGTCGAGCAGATGGACGCGGTCAACAACCCCGAGGACGCATCGGCGGGCACGCGCAAGGTGCCGTTCGCGCGCGAGCTGTGGATCGAGCAGGACGACTTCCGCGAGGACCCGCCGAAGAAGTTCTTCCGCCTCGCACCCGGCGCGGAGGTGCGGCTGCGCTACGGCTACATCGTCAAGTGCACCGGTGTGGTGAAGAACGACGCCGGCGAGGTGGTCGAGGTGCGCTGCACGCACGACCCGGGGACGCGGAGCGGCATGCCCGACGCGAACCGCAAGGTGAAGGGCACGATCCACTGGGTGTCGGCGGCGCACGCGGTGCAGGCCGAGGTGCGGCTCTACGACCGGCTGTTCCGCAGCGAGAACCCCGAGGAAGCGGGCTCGTTCCTCGCCGACCTGAACCCCGACTCGCTCGAGGTCGTGGCCGACGCGCGCGTCGAGCCGTCGGTCGCCGCGGCCGACGCCGGCAGCCGCGTCCAGTTCGAGCGTCTCGGCTACTTCGCCGTCGATCCCGACGCGACGCCGGCGAAGCCGGTGTTCAACCGCATCGTCACCCTGCGCGACACCTGGGCCAAGATCGCACAGTCCGCGCAGACCGGGCAGACCGGCAAGAGCTGACGTCCGCGCGGCAGGCGTCGCCGGATAGTGCGGTGCTCAGTGCGGCCGCGTACGTGGCACCCGCCTCGCGGAGGGATGGGAAGTCACTCGCCGAGCGACCGCGCGCCCGACGCCGGTACGCCCCCCCGACGCCGCGCTGCCAGCTCGGCCTGGATCTCGTGCACGCGCTCCTGGGTCAGCGGGAAGCGCCGTACGACGAGGATCGTGAGGACGAAGAACAGCGCCGGCAGCGGCCCCCAGGCGAGCTTCATCGCCCACATCGCCTCGGGCGTCTGCTGCGCCGCGCCGGGCACGTAGCCGAGCCAGGGCAGCAGCACGCCGGCGATCGCGATCCCGGCGGCGCCGGCGAGCTTCATCGCGAGCGTCCAGACGCCGAAGAACGCGCCCTCGCGGCGCCATCCCGACTCGAGCTCGTCCTCGTCGAACACGTCGGCGACGATCGCGAGTGGCAACACGTAGCCGCCGACCCCGATGCCCGCGATCACGATGAAGGCGAGCACACCGGCGAGCGGCCACGACGCGTCGATCACCGGCGACAGCGAGAGCCCGACGACGCTCCAGAACAGGCACACCGCGAACGCGAGGTTCTTTCCGAACCGCGCCGCGGCCGCCGCCCAGAACGGGAAGCTCACCGTCGCGGCGAGCAGGTAGACCGCGATCACGAGGCCGGCCCGCGTGTCGGCGCCGAACGCGTCGCGGAACACGTAGAACGCGAACGCCTGGTTGATCGACGAGCCGCAGATCGCGATCGCGCTACCGGCGACGATGATGCGGAACGAGCGCAGGCGGAGCGTCGCCCTGAGATCCGCGAGCAGGCGGCGGAAGGTCGCGCGCTCGTCGCGGGCGGCGACCGCGGGCTCGCGCGTGCCGAAGAACGCGGTCGCGCCGCCGATCAGCATGATCGCCGCGAGCGCGAGCGACGCGCTTGCGTAGCCGTCGCGGCCGCCACCGAGCGCCGCCGCGATGCCGAGGAACGCGCCGCCGCCGATCAGCAGGCCGACGTTGTGGAACATCGCGCGCACCGAGACGACGCGTGCGCGCTCCGCGTAATCGGTGCTGAGCTCGGCGCCGAGCGCCAGATAGGGCGTCGCGTAGAAGCCGAAGAAGACGTCGAGCAGGAACAGCGCGCCGACCAGGTAGGTGAACACCTCGCCCGTCGTCCCAACCGGCGGACGCCACAGCAGCGCGAAGCAGGCGACCAGCGGCAGGATCATCGCGCCGAGGAACGGACGGCGCCGCCCGAAGCGCGTCCGGGTGCGATCCGAGAGCCAGCCGGTGATCGGGTCGTTGACGCCGTCCCACACCCGGCCGACCGCGATCGCGCTGCCGACCAGCGCCGGCGTGAGCAGCGCCACGTCGGTGTAGAACGGGAACAGCACCGTGTTCAGCGCCGCCATGCGGATGCCGACCACCAGCTCGCCGGCGCCGTAGAAGAGCTTGTGCGGCAGGCTGACGAGGGTCGCGGTCGGGACGGGCGGGACGGCCGGGGCTGCGGGCGGGGCCGTCTCCGGGGCCGGGGTCCTGGCGGTAGCGGTGTCGCGCATGGGGACTATGTTCTTCGCGCTCCCGGGGGCCATCGGCAATCGGGTTCCGCCCGACCGGTCGAAAACCGCCCCGCATCCGGTCGCCGGCCGGCGTCGTGCCTCGGCCGGCGGCCGTCACTCTCCCTTGTCGATGAGCTGCGTCGCGTCCGAGCGCAGGAACGGTGCGGCGAGCGTGGCGCCGAAGCACGGCGCGCCGCCGCTCCGGTGCAGCTGCACCGTGACCGGACCGGTCACCGCCGAGAGGTCGGGCATCGCGAGCTTGGCGCCGCAGCCCTGGAACGAGATCGTCGCCTTGCCGGCGGTCCCCGCCTTCAGCTTGACGGTCTTGGCACCGCTGCTCGACATCGTGCGATTGGTGTAGCCGAAGCCGGTGGTGGTCTCCTTCCAGCACGGCCCCGTGCCGCAGATGCCGCCCGCGTCGGCGACCATGCTCGCGATCGCGTCGCCGGCGTCGTAGATGCACAGCGCGTAGTCGTCGCTCACGAGCGGCGCGCCGAAGTCGGCCTTGGTCGATGAACACCGCCGCTCGGGAGTGCCACTCCGACGCTACCAGATGCTCTCCCGCCACGGCGTGGTGGTGCGCGAGCAGCGCGGCCTGCTCGTCGAGCTTGCCGGCGTGCGCCGTCGCGATCGCGTCCGCCACCGCCGCGTGGACTCGACGGCGGCGGTCCTGCAGCTGCGAGGCGAGCGCCACCTCCTGTGTCAGGGGGTGCTTGAGGGCGTACGCCGCCACCGGGAACAGCGACGTCTCGTAGAGAAACTCGCGCGTCTCCAGCGTCGCCAGGGCGGTGTCCAGGTCGCCGTCCGAGAGGCCCGCGCGTCCGGTGGCGGCGAGCACCTGGCGCAGGATCGGCTCGGTGAATTCCTTGCCGATGACGGCCGCGGTCTGCAGCACGCGCTTCTCGCCTTCGGGCAGGCGATCGATGCGCGCGGCGAGCAGCGCCTGCACCGACGGCGGCACGTCGAGCCGCGCGACCGGCCGCGTCAAGCAGTAAGCGCCCGGCGTGCTGGCGAGGTGCCCCGACTCGATCAGGCCCTGCACGACCTCCTCGATGAATAACGGGTTGCCGCCGGTGCGCGCGTGGATGCCGTCGGCGAGGATCGTGAAGAAGCGCTGCATGATGCGCGACCACTCTTCGGGTTCGAGCTGCTCGGTGAGCCCCATGGAGCCTTGCACGTCGGCGAACAGCACCGTCACCTGCTTGCGCTCGCCCTGGAGTGCACCGCGCGCCTCGAGGATCCTGTCGGCGAGATGTCGGGGCGTGGCGGCGATGAGGGGTGCTCGAGACGCAGGCGGCGTCGACGGAGCCGTGCCCGGCGTGACGATCTTCAGCGACGCCCCGCAGCCGCCGCAGAACTTCTCGCCGGGCTCGTTGGCGACCCCGTACGCGGGGCAGAGGACGGCCAGCGCGGTGCCGCACTCCGCACTAAAACGACGCTCGGCGCGGTTGCCGTGCTCGCAGGAGGGGCAGCGCATCGGTGCCTTTCCAGCTTGACGCGACGGCCTCGTCGATGATCTGGTCGGCCCACAGCCGCTGCAGGAAGTCGCTCGCGGGCAGGATGTCGATGCCGTCCTCGGTGCGGCGCGGGCGAGGATCGAGCGACACCAGGATGCGACGCCCGATCTCCGGGTGGTCGACGCGGATCTCGCGCAGGCCCTTCAGGTGGTCGGCGTGGGCATGGCTCGTCGCCTTGACCTCGATCGCGCACGCCCCGTTGCCGACGACGAAGTCGACCTCGGTCCCCCCGGCGAGGCGCCAGTAGGACAGCGCGAAGTCGCGCTCGCGGTAGGCGCGGTAGGCGTGCAGCTCGTGGCAGATCCAGCTCTCGAGCGCCTTGCCGAAGAGTGCCGAGCCGGGCTCGACGCGACCGCGCTTCGCGAGCACACCGGCGACCGCGACGTCGGCGAAGTAGAACTTCGGCGTCTGCGCGACGCGTCGCTTGGGGCGCCGCGTGTAGGCCGGGAGAAAGCGGCCGAGCAGCGTGTCGACCAGGACCTCGAAGTAGCTGCGCACGGTGGGTGCCGAGACGCCGCAGTCGCGCGCGATCGTGGCGTAGTTGACCTGCTCGGCGTCGGCGAGCGCTGCCGCGGAGAGGAAGGTCGCGAAGGTCGGCAGGTTGCGCACGATGCCCTCGGCCGCGATCTCCTCCTTCAGGTAGTCGTTGACGTAGGCGCGCAGCAGGGGGCCTGCGCTGTCGCGCAGGTAGTGGCGGGGAAGCCCGCCGTGGTTCAGGGCGCGGACGAGGTCGAAGTCTCGTCCCAGCTCGGCGGACACGAAGCCGAAGAGCTCGCGCCGCAGCGCGCGGCCACCGAGGAGGTTGGCGTGTCCACGCCGGAGCTTGCGCGCGCTCGATCCGCAGAGGACGAAGCGCGTACCCCGGTTCTCGATCAGCCAGTGCACCTCGTCGAGGAGGGCCGGCACCTTCTGGACCTCGTCGACCACGACGAGCTCGGCGGGGTGCGCGGCCAGGTCATCGCGCAGGGTCGCCGGGCGGCGCGTGTAGCGCACGAAGTCGTCGGACGTGAGCAGGTCGATGCGGAACGCGTCCGGGTAGGTCGCGCGCAGGAGCGAGCTCTTGCCGGTCTGGCGCGGTCCCCACAGGAAGTACGAGTCGGCCGGCCTGGGCTCGAGACGTGGAGCGCGGGAAAGCACCACTTTCGATTATCATGGATATCGAATAGGGACAATCGACGCGTCGCAGGACCCGGAAGCGTTGCCCGCGCAAGGTCGCCCTGCAACCCTGGCGACCTCGCGCCGGGCGCGGGGCCTGCCTGGTTCCGGCGAGCCGTCCGGCGCGTGCTCGCCGGCGGCTCCGGGGAAATTAGCGCTTGCCGACCGCCGCGCGCAGGTACTCGCGACGCATGGCCGCGATGTTCTCGATCGAGATCGCCTTCGGGCACGCGGCCTCGCACTCGCCGTGGTTCGAGCAGTCGCCGAAGCCCTCGGCGTCCATCTGCTCGACCATCGCCAGCACGCGCTCGTTGCGCTCGGGGTGGCCCTGCGGCAGCAGGGCGAACTGGCGCACGCGCGCGCCGACGAAGAGGTGCGCCGCCGCGTTCGGGCAGGCGGCCACGCAGGCGCCGCACTGGATGCAGGCGGCGGAGTCCATCGCCGACTCCTGCACGTCGCGCGGGATCGGGATGGCGTTGGCCTCGGGGGCCGAGCCGGTGTTCATCGACACGTAGCCGCCGCGGCGCTGGATGCGGTCCATGGCGCTGCGATCGACGATCAGGTCCTTGATGATCGGGAAGGCTTTCGCGCGGAACGGCTCGACGGTGATCGTCGACCCGTTGGGGAACGAGCGCATGCGCAGCGAGCAGGTGGTGACGTTCGGGATCGGGCCGTGCGCCATGCCGTCGATGACGACGCCGCACGTGCCGCAGATGCCCTCGCGGCAGTCGCTCTCGATCGCGACCGGCTCCTCGCCGCGCTTCAGCAGCGAATCGTTGAGCTGGTCGAACATCTCGAGGAACGACATGTTGGCGTCGATCCCCGCGACCTCGTAGTCGACGAGCTTTCCGGCAGCGGCGCCGCGCGGCTGCCGCCAGACCTTCAGCTTGTACGAGCGGGGTCCCGTTCCGTTCTGTGCGCTCATTTGTAGTTCCGCGTCGCCAGGTGGACGTTCTCGAATTCGAGCTTCTCGCGGTGCAGGCGGGGCTTGCCGAAATCGCCGGTGTACTCCCACGCGGCGACGTAGGAATAGCTGGCGTCGTCGCGCACCGCCTCGCCCTCCTCGGTCTGGTGCTCCTCGCGCAGGTGGCAGCCGCAGCTCTCGTCGCGCGACAGCGCGTCGATCGCGATCAGCTCGGCGAGCTCGAAGTAGTCGGCCACCCGTCCGGCGTACTCGAGCGCCTGGTTGACGTCCTGGTCCGAACCCTCGACCTGCACGTTCTCCCAGAACTCGGCGCGCAGTGCGCGGATCTTGTCGATGGTCTCGACCAGGCCCTTCGCGTTGCGGGCCATGCCGACGTGGTCGAACATCAGACGGCCGAGCTTCCAGTGCAGCTCGCGCGCGGTGGTCTTGCCCTTGAGCGAGAGCAGCTTCCGGACGTTGCCGACCACGTTCGCCTCGGCCTCGCCGAACGCCGGGTGATCCTCCTTGACCTTCCCGGGCGTCATCGAGGCGAGGTAGTTGCCGATGGTGTACGGCAGCACGAAGTAGCCGTCGGCGAGACCCTGCATGAGCGCCGACGCACCGAGGCGGTTCGCGCCGTGATCGGAGAAGTTCGCCTCGCCGATCACGTGCAGGCCGGGGATCGTGCTCATCAGGTTGTAGTCCACCCACAGCCCGCCCATCGTGTAGTGCGGCGCCGGGTAGATCTGCATCGGAGCCTTGTACGGGTTCTCGTCGGTGATCTCGTGGTACATGTCGAACAGGTTGCCGTAGCGGTCGCGCACGACGTTCTCGCCGAGGCGACCGATCGCCTCCGCGAAGTCGAGGTACACCGCGCGGCCGGTCGCACCGACCCCGTAGCCCTGGTCGCACATCTGCTTTGCCGCGCGTGACGCGACGTCGCGGGGCACCAGGTTGCCGAACGCCGGGTAGCGGCGCTCGAGGAAGTAGTCGCGCTCGGAATCCGGGATGTCCTTCGGCGCGCGCTTGTCGGCCTGCTTCTTCGGCACCCAGATGCGGCCGTCGTTGCGCAGCGACTCCGACATCAGCGTCAGCTTCGACTGACCCTCGCCCATCTGCGGGATGCAGGTCGGGTGGATCTGCATGAACGACGGGTTCGCGAACAGCGCGCCGCGCTTGTGGCAGCGCCAGATCGCGGTCGCATTCGACTGCACCGCGTTGGTCGACAGGTAGTAGACGGTCGAGTAGCCGCCGGTCGCGACGACGACGGCGTCGGCCGCGTAGCGCTCGAGCTTGCCGTCGACGAGATTGCGGCAGACGATGCCGCGCGCGTGCCCGTCGACCAGCACGAGGTCGAGCATCTCGCGGCGCGGGAACAGCTTGACGCGTCCCTGCTCGAGCTGCCGCATCAGCGAGCCGTAGCAGCCGAGCAGCAGCTGCTGTCCGGTCTGGCCGCGCGCGTAGAACGTGCGCGACACCTGTGCGCCGCCGAACGAGCGGTTGGCGAGCAGCCCGCCGTACTCGCGCGCGAACGGCACGCCCTGCGCCACGCACTGATCGATGATGTTCATCGACAGCTGCGCCAGGCGGTAGACGTTGGACTCGCGGGCGCGGAAGTCGCCGCCCTTGATCGTGTCGTAGAACAGGCGCCAGACGCTGTCGCCGTCGTTCGGGTAGTTCTTCGCGGCGTTGATGCCGCCCTGCGCCGCGACCGAGTGCGCGCGCCGCGGGCTGTCGTGGATGCAGAAGTTCAGCACGTTGTAGCCGAGCTCGGCGAGCGACGCGGCGGCGGATCCGCCGGCGAGGCCCGTTCCCACGACGATGACCGTGTACTTCCGCTTGTTCGCCGGGTTCACCAGCTTCATCTCGAAGCGGTGGCGGTCCCAGCGCGTCCGGATGTCGCCGCCCGGCGCCTTCGCATCGAGGCTCCCGTCGACGACTTCGAGCTGTCCGATGGCGGGCGCGTTCATGGCTGCACCAGGGCGATGGCGGGAGCGTTCATGGCTTCACCAGACCGACGACGCCCGCGTTCGGGTCGGGCGCCAGATAGACGAAGATCGGCAGCACCAGGAAGCCGACCGCGATGACGATGGCGAAGATCAGGCCGGCCGAGAACGCGAGCGGGCGGAGCTTCGGGTTGAGCGCGCCGATCGACTGGAAGGCACTCCAGAAGCCGTGCCGCAGGTGGAAGCCGAGCAGGACCATCACGGCGACGTACAGGCCGGTCCAGATGGGGTCCTTGAAGGTGTCGACGACGATGCGGTGCAGGTCCCACACGTCGCCGGCGTGGCCCGGCAACGCGGTGCGGTGGTCGGGGCCGAAGCGGAACTGCCAGAGGTGCAGGATCAGGAAGGCCAGCAGCACGAGGCCGGTGACGATCATCGTGCGCGACGCGAGGGTCTGCTTGCTCTGCGCGCCCTTGCTCTTCGACACCACGTAGCGCGTGTCGCGGGCGGCCCGGTTGTCGCGCCACACCGAGATCGCCGACACCGCGTGCGCGAGGAACAGCCCGGCGAGGCCGAGCTCGATGACGATCAGCAGGGCGCCCAGGCTGTGCGTCGCCGCGGCGTACCCGTTGAGCGCGTCCTTGCCGACGAAGATCGTCAGATTCCCCGCGAGGTGCGCGACGATGAAGAGGAGCAGCAGAACGCCGGTCAGGCCGTTCAGCAGCTTCTTTCCGATCGACGAGCGAAGTTGGAAGCGTGGCGTACTCATGAGGATATCTCCTCACTAGCGGTTCCCGACATGATTGCAATTCATCCGACCGAAGTCGTCCGGATGTGTCTCGCGGGCCTCGGGGAAGACTCCTAACGCTGCTCATTAGGCCGGCTCGCACCGCCGGCGCGGGGCGCCCGGGCCGTCAAGCATCCAGGCAGCGTGCGAGGGCGGCCACCAGCCGGTCGGCGCGCGGATCGCCCGCGGTCGCGAGGCTCATCCGGTTCATGACGTAGGCGAAGCCGACGCCGTGCGCGCGGTCGCCGAGCGCCAGCGACCCGCCCGCGCCGGGGTGCCCGAACGCGCTGCCGCCGGCCGACGGGCAGAGCGCCGGCGGCAGCATGAAGCCGAGGCCGAAGCGCGTCGGCAGGTAGAGCACCGCGTCGCCGCCCTCGGACTGCGTGGTGCACGCGGCGGCGACGGTCTCGGGCCGCAGCAGGCGGATGCCGTCCACCTTGCCGACCAGGGCCGCGTACAGCCGCGCGAGAGCGCGCGCGGTGGCGATCCCGTTCGACGACGGCAGCTCGGCTGCGTGCAGCGCGCGCCGGTTCCACATGTCGTCGTAGTGGAACAGGTTCGACGGTCCGCTGAGGGCGCGCCCGGCGACCGTGTCGGGCGCGAACAGCCGCGCCATCATCTCCTGGACGTCGGGCGGGGGCGGCGCGGGTGGAACGATGCGCGAGACGCGCGGCTCCTGCGCGGCGGGAAGCCCGATCCACAGGTCGAGGCCGAGCGGACCCGCGATCTCGTCGGCGAGGAAGCGCCCGACCGTGCGGCCGTCGACGCGCCGCACCAGCTCGCCGAGCAGCCAGCCGTAGGAGCGAAGGTGGTAGCCGTGCCTCGTGCCCGGCTCCCAGAGCGGCGCCTGCGCAGCGAGCGCCGTGACCACCGGATCCCAGGACAGAGCCTCGTCGAGCGTGAACGTGCCCTCGATCGCCGCGAGCCCGGCGCGGTGCGACAGCAGCCAGCGCACGGGGATCGCGCTCTTGCCGTTCGCCGCGAACTCCGGCCAGTAGCGCGCGACCGGCGCGTCGAGGTCGATGACACCGCGCTCGACGAGCATCAGGACGCAGGTCGCCGTGACGCCCTTGGTCGCCGAGAACACGAGCTGCAGCGTGTCCGCCTGCCACGGGCGCTGGGTCGCCGCGTCCGCGATGCCGCCGTGCAGGTCCACGACCGGCTCGCCGTGCAGGTAGACGCAGCACGCGCCGCCGATCTCGCCGCGCTCCGCGAAGTTGCGCGCGAACGCCTCGCGCACCGGCTCGAGGCCGCGGGCGACGAAGCCGTGCACCTCGGGCCGCTCGGCGGGTGTCGGCGTCGTCTCGACCGGCATCGGGCCCTCCCGCCACGGATGCGGGGGGCTGTCAATCGCGGACGCACGCCGACGCCCGACGACACACGCGGGTGCACGCCGACGCACGCCACGCCCGGGCCCTGCCGCGTGCCGCGTCGCGTCGTCGATGATGTCTTGACCGGACTATCGCGAGCGGCGTCGCGAACCTCTCTCGCAGCACGATGTCCGATCACGGCACCCCCATCGTCGAGCGGCACGTTCGAACGAGGGACCCAACAAGGAGGGAACATGCGAAGAATCGCTCTCGGAACCGTCGTCCTCTCGTTCGCGCTCGTGTCCATGGCGTGGGCGGGTGCGAAGGACACGTCGCAGAACACCGTCGTCGACATCAACAGCACGGGCACGATCGACAACACGCTGGCCAAGTCCAAGATCCAGTCGTCGAAGCCGTGCTCCCTGCAGGCGCAGATCCAGACGCTGGCCGGGCCTGGCACCGCCGACGGCGACGTGGTGATCTGCATCGCCGACGCCGACCTCTTCACGCCGGCCGCCGGCGGCAACGGGCTCGTGATCGCGACCGAGCTCAAGAAGGGCAAGGTCAACCTGAAGGCGGACCTGGCCGAGGTCGACATCCTGGGCAGCGGCTGCGGCGACACGGAGGCGATCAGCTACAACGGCGCCATCCGCTGCTTCCTCGACGACGCGACCTATCGCGGCGACGCGAACGTCGCGGGCAGCTGGCGCGCGGACTGCGCGGCGATCGGCGGGTTGCAGAGCGGCGCCCCGGGCCCGACCAAGCTGAAGGTCAACTCGACGCAGTCGGTCGTCGTGGGTATCTGCCAGACCTTCACCGTCGGTGCGCGCCTGTTCGGACCGGGCGCGGGCATCGACTTCGCCCGCACGGGGCAGCGCACCCCGCACGTCCCCTGATCCCGACATCCCGGGATTCGTGGTGAGGAGAGAGCCGAGGGGCAGCCGCCCCTCGGCTCTCTTCGCGTGTGCTTCAGGGCCGCGGCAATGGCTGCGGCGCGCGCGGCCCGGTGTGCCGTTCTGCGGCCTCGCCGGCGGCCGGGACGCCGCGCGCCGCCATCCGCCGGAGGGCGTCGTGCGCGTAGATGCCGACCGCGGCGTCCTGCTGCAGACCGGCGAGGAGCGCGACGTGCTCCGCGCCGCCGAGCCGGCCGAGTGCGTGGATCGCGTGGCCGCGGAGCTCGACCGGCTGATCCGTCCCCGTCGCGCGGGCGACGTCGGCGAGACGCGCGTCGTCGCCGATCTCGGCGAGCAGCAGCGCCGCGAGCAGCGTGCGACGCTCCGCGGCCCCCGCAGGTGCCGCGTCGCGCGCCGCGGCGATCGAGGCGGCGCGCACCTTCGCGACCACGGCTGCGTCGCTCCCGTCCGCCGTCAAGCTCCACAGAACCCGCTTCGCCTGCAGCGCGTTCGACAGCGGCTCGTCGCCGAGCGCGAGCGCGACGAGCCGCGCGAGCGCCGCCTCGTCGGTGCACAGTCCCGTGCAGGCGGTGATCGCCTTGCGGCGCACGGCCGGGCTCGGATCGTCGAGCACCGCGACCACCACGTCGCGGCTCGCCGCACCGGCAAGCTTGCGCAGCGCCGGCACCGCGACGGCGCGCACGTCGGGCTCGGGATCCCGTCGCGCCACGCGTCCGAGCCGCTCGCGCACGGCGTCGTCGGCCTCCGTCCCGGACGCGAGGATGCCGACG
>VGTK01000104.1 GCA_016874715.1 Deltaproteobacteria bacterium
CGGGTGCGGCCCCGTGCCCGGTCACGGCCGGGTGCGCGGTCTCGGCCCCCTGCCCGGCCGTCGCCGCACGCGGCGCAGACGCCCGGGGGGCCGGATCGCTCGCGAGCGACGTCACGTCGTACAGCACGCGGTCCGCACCGCGTCCGGGGAACTCCACCTGGTCGATGTTCCGCTCCTCGATCGCACGCAGCACGAGAGCCGCGACCAGCGCCTGGTGCTCGAGCAGTGCCAGCGCCCCGGGCAGCGTCGCGCGCAGGCGCGCGAGCCGGTGACGCCCGGGCACGAGCATGCTCTCGAGCCGGTCGAGCAGCGCCGCCTCGCCCGGCGCGCCGGCACCCGTCAGCGCGAGCAGCGTCGCGTCGCGCATGACGACCTCCTGGAACGGCCCGTGCGCGAAGCCGAGCAGATCCCACACCGGCGGCGCCGGCACCAGCAGCCCCTCCTGCACGGTCGCCTGCACGTTGCCCAGCACCTCGCCGTAGGTGCCCGACGCGAGCACGCCGCACCCGGGGCCGAGAGCACGCGCGTCGAGTGCCGGGTGCTCCCGCACCGCGCCCGCGATCGCGGCGTCGATGGCCGCGCAGGCATCGTCCGCCGACGCGCCGTCTACGGCGAGCAGGCCGGCGGTCGTGCCGCCCGCGCCGCGCACGATCGTGCGCGCGAGGACGATCGCCGCCGCGGCGCCGACCAGCGGCCCGCTGACGCGCAAGAGCGTGCCGTACTCCTCGGCCGCGGGCACGCGATACACGCCGCCGCCGCGCGCGACGACGGCATCGAGCGCCGCCTGCCGCTCGCCGATCCCGCCGGAGGGTGGCGCTGCGGCATCCTCCGGCTCCCCGCCCTCCGCCGGTGTCGCCGGCACCGCGGTGACGACGAGAACACCCGCCCAGCGCTCCGATCGCTCGAGTGCGAGGCGCGCGTTGGGCGACAGGCCCTGCGAGAAGACCACGATCGCGTCGGCGGAGGCGTCCTCGGGCGGCGGGGCCGCGAACGACGTCAGCGCAGCGAAGCGCGCCGCGAGCCCCGCCTCCTCGAGCAGTGCGACCAGCAGGCGCGCGTGCGCCGCCGACGCACCGACGCCGGTCGCGACCACACGCCGCACGCGCCCCGGATGCCACGGCAGGAGCGGCGCGGGGCCGGCGAGCGTCGCCCGGACGAGCGCCGGCGTCGCCGCGAGACGCTCGGCGAGGAGCCGCTGCCCGGCACGCCGGCTGTCGGATTCCCGGGTCAACGCGCGGCCTCAGTGCAGCGAGGCGCCGCTGGTGGCGCGGAGCGGCCGTGCGGCGGCCACCACGACGCCGAGCCTGCGCAGCGCCTGCGTCGTCCCGTCGCCCGCATCCGCCGACCCGCCCGGCGCATCGAGCGTCCCGTCGGACAGGACGCTCGCGGTGCGTCCGCGCAGGTGGTGCGCCAGCAACACCGCCGCGGCGTCGTCGTTCGCCGGGCGCTCGCGCAGCTCCGGGTCGAAGCCCGCGACCGGAACGAACGCCGCGTAGCCCGCGCCGTGGCCGACCATCCGCCGTACGCTCTCGTGCCAGAGCGGCTTGTGCACGGCCCCCGTCGCGAGCGGGAAGCGCTCGAGCAGCGATTCGCGCTGCACGCGCACCAGCGGCGACGCCGCGTCGTGCGGGCCGTACGCGAGCACGACACGCTCGCGACCGTCGGTCAGGTCGAAGTACGCGTGCACGCGGAACCAGTACGGCCCGCCGGGGGCGGGCTCGCCGCGCAGGCGCACCGGCAGGAGATAGGTCGCGAGGTGCACGAAGCGCGGCGCGCCGGGCAGCGCGTAGGGCGAGAACTCGGTCACCGGCTCCGGCAGCTCGGCCGCGTCGGGCCCGCCGCTGGGATCCTCGAGCGCGTGCCCGGAGCGCGACTTGGCGGCGAGGTAGTGCTGGTTGTACGGCGACGCGGGATGGCGCAGGCGCGCGCTGCCCGCGACCTCGAGCTCGAGGTCGGACAGCGCCGCGAGCTTGTCGGGGTTGTTGGTCAGGAGCACCAGCGGCGCCGTGACGCCGAGCAGCGCGCAGGCGTGCCCGATCTCGTCGTAGCGCCGCTGGTCGTGACCGAGGCCCATGCGCGCGTAGGCCTCGAAGGTCGTCAGGCGGTCGCGGCTCGCCTGCACCAGCATGCGGTCGCGCGCCTTGGCGGTGAAGCCCGAGCCGCGGCCTTCCTGCATCAGGTAGAAGACGACGCCGCGCTCCTCCTCGGCGATGCGCGCGAGCGCCAGGTCGAGCTGCTCGACGCAGTCGCAATCGCAGCCGCCGAACGTCTCGCTGGTGACGCACGACGAGTGGATGCGCGCCAGGAGCGGCGCACGGTCGCGCACGTCGCCGCGCGCGACCGCGAACGCGAAGCTGCCGGTCGCGACGTTCTGCAGGACGTGCGCCGCGAACGGACCGTGCGTCGTGTCGAGCGGGACGACGCCGCGGTGCAGCACCTGCCCGGTGAGCGCGTGGCGCCTGGAGCCCTCGTCACGGCCGGCGCTCACGGCAGGCGCCCGGGATCGCGCTTCAGCGTGCTCATCGCGCGGAAGTAGGCGACCAGCTCGTCGAGCTGCGCCGGCGTCAGGTGCCGGTGCGCCGGCATGCTGGTGTGCCGGAACGTCTCGGGGTCGTACACGTAGGCCTTGATCTGCTCGGCCGGCCGGTACTCGACGATGCTCTGCGGCACGTTCAGCTCGGGCCCGACCTTGCCGCCCTGCCCGTTGATCGCGTGGCAGGCGACGCACTCGCCCTTGAAGGTGTCGAAGCCGCGCCACGCCTCCGAGCCCGCGGCGGCGGTCCTCGGCACGATCTCCGGGTACGCCGCGGCGATCGAGCCGACCTCGATGCGCACGAGCTGGTACGGCCACGGGTAGACGTTCGTGTCCTGCTGCCCGGGCTGCGACCAGACGACGTAGAACGGTGCCGGGTCGACCTGCTTGCGGTCGATCGGCGCCCAGCCGGCTTCGCCGGCCTTCTCCCGCCGCGCGTCGGCGAGCGCGAGCCCGCCGCCCGGCTCCATCAGACGCCTGCCGGTCGCGGGCTTCACGTAGCCGTCGCGCGCACGCAGCAGGTAGTCGTGCGCGGCGAGCTGCTGCGACGCCTCGCCGAAGCCCATCTCGAGGACCTTCGCGAGCGGGCACGCGACGTAAGCCATGCGCCGGCCGTAGTACGGATCCTCGAGCTCGACCGTCGCGACGCCGCAGCCCTTCTCGAGCGCTGCACGGTCGAGCCGTCGCACGACCGCGCCGTCGCGCGCGAACTCGAGCACGGCGTCCTCCGCGACGGCGTGCCCGGCCAAGCCCGCGAGCACGAGAACCGCCAGCACGAACACACCGATCCGGAGCATCCTGTGGACCCTATCCCGAAACGCACGGGAAGAGGAACTCGGCGTGCGGCGCTCCCGGGTGCGCACTCGGCGGCCACCCGCGGGCGCACGGGCAGCTCGAGATCGCACCGGACGACGTGATGTGCGGCGCGGGCACGGACGGCGCGCGGGGTCGCCCCGCGCTAGCGCGACGGCGCATCGTCGGGGTCCGGCGTCTCCTGCGGTGGACGCAGCGCCTCGGGCACGTGGCGCAGGTTGACGCGCACGCGCGTCCAGTTCGCCGAGCGGCCGCGCATCGAGTCGACCAGCACGTCCGCGACCGCGACGTGGCGCGCGGCTTCGGGGTGGCGCTGCTTCCAGCGCTCGAGCCCGGCCAGCGCGGCCTCCTTGTCCGCCGAGCTCGCAACCGTGACGAGCGACGCGCGGACGCGCGACGCCGTAGGCCGCGTCCGCACCGCGCCGGACGCGGCACCACCGGGCGCAGCGCCGCCGGCCTGCGCCTTCGGCTTCCGCGCCCGCGACGGTGCGACGCGCGCGCCCTCGCCGGCCATCTTCCGGTAGTGCGGTGGCCACGGCGCGTCACCGAGCCCCGACGCCTCGTCGCGCTCCGCGAGCGCGAGCAGCTTCTCCAGCGAGCCGGGCGACGCGTCGATCGCCGCGTGCGGATCACCGATCGCCGCGAAGCGCGCGGGCACGCTCGCGACGGTGAAGTCCGCGGCGTCGCAGTCCGGCACCTCGTCCCAGGTGAGCGGCGTCGACACGCGTCCGTCGAGCAGCGGCCGCACGGAGTACGCCGAGCACGTCGTGCGGTCCTTCGCGTTCTGGTTGTAGTCGAGGAACACGCCGTGGCGCTCCTCCTTCCACCACTTCGAGGTCGCGATGGCGGGCGCGCGGCGCTCGATCTCGCGCGACAGCGCGAGCGCCGCGCGCCGCACCTCGGTGAACGCCCAGCGCGGCTCGATGCGGACGTTGACGTGCATCCCCCGCGAGCCGCTGGTCTTCGGCCAGCCCGTGAGGCCGAGCTCCTCGAGCAGCGCCCGCACCTCGAGCGCCACGCGACGCACGTCGTCCCAGGCGACGCCGGGCGTCGGGTCGAGGTCGACGCGCAGCTCGTCCGGGTGGTCGAGGTCGGCGCTCCGCACCGGGTGCGGGTGCAGCTCGATGCAGCCGAGGTTCACGATCCACGCGAGGCCGGCCGCGTCGTCGACCACGACCTCCTCCGCCGTACGCCCCGACGGGAACGACAGCGTCACGGTGCGGATCCACTCGGGACGGCTCTCGGGTGCGCGCTTCTGGTAGAAGGCCTCGGCGTGCGCGCCGTCGACGAAGCGCTTGAGCACGATCGGGCGGTCGCGGATGCCGTTCAGCGCGCCGTCCGCGACCGACAGGTAGTACGCGACCAGCTCGAGCTTGGTGAGCCGCAGCTCCTTCGAGAAGTACGGCTTGCCCGGGTTGCTGATGCGCACCTCGCGGCCCGCGACCTCGAGAACTCTCGCCTCTTCCTTGGCCACCGGGTCCGAGGCTACACCTGATCCATGGCCGACACGAAGCAGGACGTGCTCGACATGCTGCGCGACCTCGCCGAGCTGACCATGCTCGACGAGGGCGACCCGCAGTCGTTCCGCGTGCGCGCGTACGAGAGCGCGGCGCAGGCCGTCGCGGCGCAGGCGAACGACCTCGGCACGCTGACCGCGAAGGACCTCCAGAAGATCGAGGGCATCGGCAAGAGCACCTCGGAGAAGATCCGCGAGCTGCTCGAGACCGGGCGAGTCGAGAAGCTCGAGGCGCTGCGCGCGAAGCACCCGTCGACGGTGCTCGCGCTGCTGCGCATCCCGGGGCTCGGCCCCAAGGCCGTGAAGAAGCTGCGTGCCGAGCTGCGCATCGAGTCGGTCGACGACCTGCGCCACGCGCTCGCCGGACACAAGCTGCGCGAGCTGCCGGGCTTCGGTGCGAAGTCCGAGGTCAAGCTCGCGCAGGCGCTGGCCCGCCTCGACGAGCAGGGCGACGTCGGCCGTACGCCGATCGCGGTCGCGCTACCGCTCGCGAACCGCATCGTCGCGCACCTGCGCGAGGTGAAGGGCGTGCTGCACGCCGAGTACTGCGGCTCGCTGCGCCGCTTCTCCGAGACCATCGGCGACGTCGACGTCGTGGTCGCGGCGACCGATCCCGAGCCGGTGATGGAAGCTCTCACCGGCATGACGACGCTGGTCGACCGCGTGCTCGGACGCGGGGCCGCGAAGACCAGCATCGTCACCAGGCGTGGCACGCAGGTCGACCTGCGCGTCGTCACGCCGCGCCAGCTCGGCGCGGCGCTGCTCTACTTCACCGGCTCGAAGGGCCACAACATCAAGCTCCGGCAGCGCGCGCTCGCGCGCGGGCTCACGCTCAACGAGTACGCGCTGTCGAAGGTCGACGGCGGCGACGTCGTCGCGAGCGAGACCGAGGCGCAGATCTACGAGGCCCTGGGCCTGCCGTGGATCCCGCCCGTGCTGCGCGAGGACCAGGGCGAGATCGAGGCCGCGGAGAAGGGCCTGCTGCCGGCCCCGCTCGGCGACGTGATCGGCGACTTCCACTGCCACACGTCGGTGTCCGGCGACGGACGCTCGTCGCTCGACGAGGTCGTCGACGCGGCGCTGGCGCGCGGCGTGCGCGTGCTGGCGATCACCGAGCACGCGGAGCGCACGGTGTCGGGCGTCGGACGCGACGTGCTGCTCGCGCAGCGCGACGCGATCCGCGCCATGCGCGAGAAGCTCGGCATGAAGCTCGTGCTGCTGCACGGCGTCGAGCTCAACATCGACCGCCACGGCGAGCTCGACTGGGACCCCGGGTTCCGCGCGACCTTCGACTGGTGCCTCGCGTCGATCCACGACCACTTCGACCTCGACCGCGCAACGCAGACCAAGCGGGTCGTCAGGGCCATGCAGGACCCGTCGGTGCGCATGATCGGGCACCTCTCGGCGCGCATGATCGGCGCGCGCCCGCCCATCGAGCTCGACCTCGACGCCGTGTTCGACGCCGCCGAGCAGACCGGCACGGCGCTCGAGATCAACGGCGGGCTGCCGCGCCTCGATCTCTCGGTCGAGACGCTGCGCCGCGCTCGCGCGCGAAAGTTCCCGATCGTGCTCACCAGCGACGCGCACCGCGCCGACGAGCTGCAGCGCGTGGACTACGCGGCGCGCAACGCGGAGAAGGCCTGGCTCGACCGCGACCGGGTCGCGAACACGTGGGGCGCTGCGAGGCTCGCGGCGTGGGCGACCGGTGGCAAGAGCGCGCCGGCTCGGGATCGATCCTCGACGAAGTGATCCGAGGCCACGCGATCCCTCTCGTACGCCGCCTTCGAGGTCACACCGAGGTCGAGATCGATCCTGTCGTCGGCACCTCGTTGCCCATCGATCAGCACGACGCGCGGATCGATGTGGGACACGTACTCGCGAGCCTCGCGACGTCGAGGATCGGGCGCGTCGACCGCCGGACGCGCGCCAGGAGCAACGCACCCTCCATCGCCGCGACGACGAGCTGCGCCTTCGTGTGCGCCTCGCGCCGCTCGGTGCCTGCGCGCTCATAGACCCCGCCGATGACGTCGATCCAGCCGTCGATCGCCCGCGCTCCCGCGGCGGTGATCGCGGCCGACGCCGGCGCCGTCTCGAGCAGCGTGGTCGCGACCGGACATCCTGACCGGAAGTCCGACTCCTTCATCCAGCCGGCCATCGTCCTGCAGTACGCACGCAGGAACGGCACCGGGTCGGGGTGCTTCGCCGCATGGCCTTCGAGCATCTCGCGCATCAGGCCCCCCGCGAGGGTCACCGCCGCCTCGCCGAGCGCCTCCTTGCCGTCCCGGAAGTAGTGGTAGAGCGAGCCCTTCGGGGCACCGCTCTCGGCGACGATCTGCTGCAGGCCCGTCGACGCGTAGCCCTGCCGGCGGAAGAGCCGCATCGCCGTGCGGACCAGGTTCTGCTTGTGCGTCGTGGCGTCGCCCATGGTCACCCCCTTGCGTGAATTATGACGATCGGTCTACATGGTGGCAGATATTATGCCAGGAGAGAAGATCCGATGGGCGAACGGCCGAGAATCGAGATCGCGAGCGGGGTCGCGTGGCTGACGCTCGACGACGGCAAGGTGAACGCGCTCTCGGTAGAGATGCTCGGCGAGATCGCGGGGGCGCTCGACGCGGCGGAGGCTGCGGGTGCGGTCGTCGTCGTGCGCGGGCGTGACGGCATGTTCTCCGCGGGATTCGATCTGAAGACCTTCCGGAAGGGTCCCGCGGAAACGGTCGCCATGCTCCGCGCCGGCGCCGACGTGATCGTGCGGCTGCTGTCGTTCCCGCGTCCGGTCCTCACCGTCTGCACGGGCCATGCCTATCCCGCCGGCGCTTTCCTCATGATGTCGTCCGACGTGCGCTTCTGCATCGACGGGCCGTGGCGCATCGGCATGAACGAAGTGGCGATCGGGCTCACGATGCCGCACTTCGCGATCGAGCTGGCGCGGCAACGCCTGACGGCGCCCGGCTTCGCGCGTCTCACCACGGGCGCCCTCTTCCCGCCGGACGAGGCACGCAACTTCGGATACGTGGACCGCATCGTCGCCGCAGGCCAGGCGGACGCCGCCATCCATGCAGAGGTCGAGCGGCTGCTCGCACTCGACATGCCGAGCTTCGTCGCGACCAAGGCGCGCGTGAACGGCCACGCCGTGCAGGCCATCCGCGAGGCGGTCGCGGCCGAGCTGGCGATCGTCGCCGCCTGACCCGCGAACGTTCTACCGGGTCCGTCTCGTCTTGGTGGGCGCAGCCCACGGACCCGTCACCCCGGCGCGGGCGGCTGCAGACGCTCGAGCAGCGGCTGACGGACGTAGACCCGGAAGCCGATCTCGCCGATGTACAGGTCGCCTGCGAACGCCGGGTCGAGCCACGTGTACAGATCCGCGTCGAGATAGCTCGACCCCACGCGCAAGGCCTCGACGTAGCCGGCGGCCCCGGACTCGAGCGCGGCGAGGTCGCGTGCCGCCGCCTCGTTGCGATCGCGTGCGATGCTGATGCGCAGCCACTCGGGGAGGATGAACGCGTCCGGGTGCTCGGCGAGCCACGCTCCGTCTCCGCTCCACTGCGGGACGATGCCGACCGCGCCGAGCGGACGGTCGAGCGCGTAGTAGTTGCCGAAGCTCTTCGGGACGCCGACGCGCAGGGGACGTCCCGGTCGCGCAGCGGCCACCCTGCCCAGGAGCCGCGCGACCTCGTGCTGCTGATCGTACGAGAAGCGCCGCACGTGCGACACCGTGGAGAGGAACGAGTAGGCGAGCACCACGGCGACGCAGCCGGCTCGCAGCCCGCGGCGTGACGGCAGCTCGGCCAGGGCGCGTCCGGCGAGGATCGCGAGCCCGGCGAAGAGCGGGATCAGGTAGCGCGGATAGGCGAGCGAGGTCCGTCCCATGACGAAGAAGTACGCCAGCAGGCTGGCCAGGATCACCCGATCGGCGACGCTGCGGCGGCGGAGCGCAACGACGACTCCGCCGAGCGCGCTCACGTAGAGCGGCCAGCCGAGCGCAAACGGCAGCGCCGCGACGAGATGGTAGAGATAGGGCTGCCCATACCAGCCGAGCCAGGGCACGATGAAGCCGTTCGCCGGAGCCCAGCCCGACGTCGCGAGATGGCGCAGCCAGGAGACCTCGCGCACGAGCCGTGCGCTCTCGAAGGTGCAGGGCGGGCACGCCAGCACCACGGCCGCGACGTACCCCGCGAGGGCCAGCGCGCCCAGCACGAGGAGCCGACGGACCGAGCGCTCGCGCCAGGCCCGCTCGAGAATGGCCCAGGCCGGCGCTGCGGCGAGCGCGGCACCGGGGTACTTCGTCGCCAGCGTGAGGCCGGCGGCGACGCCGGACACGACGGCGAGCCCGGACGTCCCCTCGGCCGCGAGCCGACAGGCGAAGAGCAGCGTCAGCGCGGTCCAGGCGCCCAGCAGCGGATCGACGCTCGCATAGTGCGTCTGGATCACCTCGAACGGGGTGACCGCGAGCAGCGCCGCTGCGATGGCTCCGGCCCGGGAGCCGAACCAGCGGCAGCCGATCCGCCACACCAGCAGCACCGTGCACACGCTCGCCGCGACCGACACACCGCGCGCGATCAGGATCGCGCCCGGGACGTCGCGCTCGGGACCGAGGAGGCCCAGCGCGTAAGCGAGCGCCGTCCCGGTGCCCACGCCGTAGCCGTAGAGCGGCGGGTAGTTCAGCGTGTGTCCGAACAGCGCCTCGAGGGACGGCTGGCGAAACGCGAAGAAGTACGTGCCCCAGATGTCCTTCTCGTCCGGGAAGAAGATCTCTTCGTCGAGGCCCCAGGAGAGTCGCCAGCAACGCAGCGCAATCGCGACCGCCAGGATGGCGACGATCACGAGCGTGCTCGCAGCGCGCCCCCGGGCCGACGGCGGCGCGTTCGCACCGCCAGACCATCGCTGCTCGGGGCTGGCCGGTAGGTCGACGCGGCTCATGATCGGCGCGGCGATCTCGCCGGCTGGCCGGGCGAGGCGACCTGCACCGCGAGCCGCGCGGTCTCGAGACCGCAGCTCGCGAACGGAACCCCGTCCTGCACCAGGTCGAGCACGAGCCGGTAGCTGCCCGGGCGAGACGGAACGTCGACCTCGGCCAGGACCGCGATGCTCTCGCCGCGCGGCACGTCGGCCCACAGCGGCAGCTCGGAAGAGAGCTCCTCGACGCCCGCGTCGCTCTCGAACCGTGCGCGCAGCTTCACCAGGTAGCGTGGGTAGAAGCCCGTGCCCGGCCAGGCGAGCGCGCTCGCATTGTCGATCTGCACGGCGAGGGGAAGCTTGCTCCCCGGCGCCCAGAGCACACGCTGCTCGAGCAGAGCGACCTGCAGCCGGCCGCGACAGTCGCGCGCGACGGGAGCGAGCGGCACACCGCTCAACGTCACCTGGGTGCTGACCAGCCGGGCCCGGTGATCGTTCACCACCGGCCGCTCGACCGCGAACAGCAGGTCGTCACCGAAGCGCTCGACCAGCCGCAGGCCGGGCACGCGGATCGCCTCCCAGCGCCGTCGCGCAGCGGGCTCGAGCTCGTCGAGGTGAACGACGACCCAGCGCACGGCGACGACGTCGACCAGGCCCTGCAGCGCGCTCTCCTCCGGCAGCCCGGCAGCGATCCGGCGAAGAAAGTTCCGCGTCAGCGGAGGATAGGCGCTGTAGCCGTCGAGCATCGGGAGCCAGTGGGTCGTGCCGAGGAGCATGCGCCGGCTGGCGACCGCTGCGTCGCCGTTGGGGACCTCGAGCACGGCGCCGGCCTGCCCGTGGTCGCGCAACCAGTGGTAGACCGGCGGCGCGCCGGCACCCGACGGCACGTGGTGCAGCGTGTGCGGCGCGCGCGACGGTGCGAGCACGAGCAGCGCGAGACCGCTGATCGCGATGCCGGTGGGCCAGCGGAGGCGGCGCGGCAGGCGGGCGAGCACCTGCTCGAGACCCAGCGCGGCCAGCAGAGCCCAGCCGAGCTGGGCCACGACGAGGAAGCGGAAGGGCAGCCGGATCGCAGCGAACCCGGGCAGCCAGCGCTGCAGCAACCCGTAGGGTGACCACAGCCGTCGTTGCAGCACGTACACGCGCGGACCAGCGGCCAGCAGCAGGCCGGAGAGGCCGGCGACGAGCCCGAGCACGCGCGCGTGGCGCCCCGTCCGCCAGCCTACGAGGAGCGCGAGCAGCGCGAGCAGCCAGCCGACCGGGCCGATGCCATCCGCCGTCAAGTAGCGCTGGATCTGCAGCATGGTGACGCGCGGATCCATGGTGAACAGCGACGCCACCTGCGCCCCGCCCGCCGCCGGCACGAGCCCGAGGCGCTGCATCTCGAGATACGGCAGGCTCGCGATCGCGGCGGGGAGCGCGCCGAGGACGATCGCCGCCGCGAGCCCGACGAGCCGCCGCCGCTCCAGCGCGCCGGACCACCGCCACAGCAGGACCGGCAGCGCCACGCCGTACAGCACGACGAGCGCGTAGCCGAGGTAGTAGGAGCTCAGCAGCTGCAGCGCGAAGCAGACGCCGAGTGCGGCGGCGTCGCGCTTGCGCGCCCGCTCGAGCCAGCGATCGGTGAAGAGCAGCGCCGCCGGCAGCCAGAACGTCCCGAGCTGGTGGAAGTGGTAGAGGTTGTCGTAGCGGATGCCGCAGAACGCGAACAGCAGGCCCGCCGCGAGAGCTGCCGGCGGCGACACGAAACGCCGCGCCAGGGCCGCCATGGCGAGCCCGCACGCGGGATACGTCAGCAGCAGCAGCACGTTCGCCGCCAGCACCGGGTTGCCGGTGACGAGGTAGGTCGGCGCGAACAGCGGCACGTAGCCCAGGAAGTGCTCCGAGAACGCGAGCGCGCGCGGCGCGGGGAAGAAGATGTTGGCGTCGAACAGCCCGCCCGGGTGGGTCAGCAAGGCGTGCGTGTCCCAGGCGAGTGCCCACACGATCAGGTGGTAGTCGGCGGCAACCTCGGGCATCTCGGAGCGCGGGTAGATCGCGTGATCGGCGAGGTGCAGCGGCAGCGGCCACAGCCACCAGAGCGCCACCAGCGCGTAGACGACCGCTTCGCAGGCGACGTGAGGCCTCCACCGCGTCACGACGCGCGCCGGATCATCCGCGCCGACCGGACGCGACGCGATCGACCCGGCGGCCGACACCGTCCCCCTCGCGTCGGGCGAAGACTCGTGCTCGCGCTCCGTCACGAGACGTCGACCTCGCGACGCGCGAGCACGACGGCGGGCTCGAACTCACCCACGACGTCGACACGGCGGGACCCGATGAGCAGCGTCAACCCGGCAGCATCGACCCACCGCCGCCGCGGGACCAACCGTTCGACGAACAGCGAGGCGAGCGGTGTCCGCAGGTTACCGTGCAACATCGCCAGCGCCGCGATCCACACGGAGAGCACGACGCCGGAATCGTACGCGAGCACCGGATCGCCGCTGGATGCCCGCAGCGGGTAGCAGACGGCGAACCCGCCGAGTTCACGCGGGTCGCAGAGCAGCTTGCCAGCCCTGGACGCGATCGCCGCCACGACGAAGCGTCGATCACCCCGATGGAGTGCAGCCCGGGAAGGCGCGAATGACCCGATTCGCATGACGGTCTTTGGGCGGAGAAGTCGATCGACGGGCGTGACCCACGGCCTTCTACATCCTCGGCCTCCGCGACGTCGAGGGCAGCTCGGGAAAGGCCGCCCCGAGCGCTCGCCGCCGGCGAGGGCGGTCCCGACGCGGCGGGACTGCCGCTCGAGCCGGTCGTGCACGTCGATCACGCGGCGCTCGCGAGAGACGCGCACGGCGAAGGCGGTGACCCACACGATCCCGCGATGATCCGGTTCGGGAGCCGGTATCAGGAGAGCATCGACCGCGGAATCGCCACGTCGTAGTGCTCCTCGATGGTCTTGGTTCGGCGGATCTCGCTCTCCGAAGAGAACAGCAGCTTGTCACCCGAGGAGTCGAAGATGCGGATGTAGAGATCCGGATCGCGCGCGGACATCGTGTACTGCAGCTCCGTGAAGTCGATCCGGAACGTGCCGTCCGCACCCGTGGTGGTGGTGCCGAGCTCGTCGTCGAAGACGATGTCCTTGTCGTAGGCACGCACCGTCAGGTCCGCGAGCGGCCTTCCCGGATCGTCGACGACCCTTCCCGTCAGGCGCATGATCCCCCCAGTCGAGCGAGATGACCCGAGCCTCGGCCATTGCGTCCGGATGGACAAGCCCCGATCGCCCGCTCGACTCGCGATGCCTCAGAGCAGGTCGGTCGGGATCGTCTCGACGCCGAGCGCGACCTTCCCCGCGGCCTGCGCCGCGCGGTCGAAGTCGAACATGACGTGACCGCGCATCACCTGCAGGTCGCGCAGCTGACGCTGCAGCGGCGAGGACAGGAAGGACGCGCTCGCGCCCGCCGCGGCGGCGAGTCCGTTCACCGCCTGGTTCGCGAGCCGCACGACGTCGGCCGCGGCGAGCCGGATCGCCGCGAGGTCGTCGACGGGCGCGTTCACGCCGAGCGGTCCGATGCGCTCGAGCGTGCGGATCGCGTCCTGCCACACGAGACGCGCGGCGCGCACCGTCGCGAGCGCCTCGCCGCAGCGGAGATGCGTCGCCGGGACCTCGATCTGCTTCTGCACGCCGTAGGACTGCATCTTCGCGATCATCCGCGCGCGGAACGCCTCGAGCGCCGCTTCGGCTGCGCCGAGTGCGGGGGTGGCTGCGACGAGCACCAGCGTCTGCACCATCGGCCAGCCGACGTTGGTGCCCGCGTGCAGGGCTTCGCCCGGCGTCTGGCCCATCTTGATGCGCCACATCTCGAGCGTGCGGTGCTCCGGCACGAGCACCTCGCGCACGACGACCGCGTTCGAGCCCGTCGCGGCCATGCCCGAGACGTGCCACACGTCCTCGACCTCGACCTCGGCGCGCGGCAGCACGCAGAAGCGCGGTCCCGCCTCGCGGTCGAGGCCCGCGACCATCACCCAGTCGGCGTGCAGGACGCCCGTCGCCCACTCCCAGCGGCCACGCAGGCGGAAGCCGCCGTCACAGCGCTGCGCGACACCGGTCGGCGCGAGCGGCGCAGGCGCGAGCGGGGTCGCGCCGTTCGCGAACAGCTCCTCCTGCAGGCGCGGGTCGAAGCGGCACAGCAGCCAGGCGTGCAGGCTCAGGAACGACAGCGTCCACGCGCTCGACGCGCAGCCGTGCGCGAGACGCCGCGTCGCCTCGAGAAAGTCCGCGACCGCGGCGCCCGCTCCGCCCCAGCGCCGCGGCGTGAGCATCGCGAGGAAGCCGGCCTCGTCCGCCTCGCGCAGCGTCGCGTCGGGCAGGCGGCGCAGCGCTTCGGCCTCGGCGGCGCGCTCGGCGAGGCGTGGCACCATCGCGTCGATGCGCGCGAGAATCTCGTTCGTGCTCGTCGGGCGTGTCGTCACAGCCGGGCTCCGGTCACCGCTCAGAAGCCGTGCCGCGCGATCCAGCCGCCGACGGTCGCGACCGCGGTCGGCAGCAGGTCGGGACGCTCGATGTAGTAGTGGTCGGCGCCGTCGACCTGCACGATCTCCTTGTCCGCGCTCGCGACCGCGTCGAACAGCCGCTGCGCGTGACTCGGCGTGCAGGCGAGGTCGGCGCGGTTGTTGATCACCAGCACGGGGCACGAGATGCGCGACGCGTTGCCGAGCCCGTCGGCGCGGCTGTCGTCGTAGCTCCACTGCGAGAGCCACGAGCGCAGCGTCGTGAAGCGTGCCAGTCCGACCGGACCGTCGTTCGCGATGCGCGGCTCGCCGAGATAGCAGGTGTGCGGCCGGCGGTCGGACGGATCCTGCGTCGGGTCGGTCCAGCGCACGTCGCACATCGTGCCGTAGACGACGAACGGACGCTCCATGTTCTCGTCGCCCGCGCCCCTGAGCTCCGCGAGCGTCTGCTTGACGCGCGCCGTGATGCGCCGGTTGCGCGCGATCTGCGCCGCGCGGAAGCGCTCGACGAACGCCGGCGTGTACGGCGGCTTCTGCGGACATCCCGGGTCGTAGATGTTCAGCTCGGGGTCGCGGTCGAAGGGACGGTCCTCGTCGTGGATCGACGGGTCCATCCACTCGGTGAGCGTGACCGAGCGGCTGATGTGCGCCGCGAGCAGCAGGATGCCGTCCGCCGGCTCGAGCTTCGCGCCGACGATGTCCGCAGGATCGCCCGCCGGTGTCGTCGTGATCGTCGGGTGCTCCGCCTGGTCCTGGTAGAAGAGCGACAGCGAGCCGCCGCCCGACCAGCCGCCGAGCAGCACCTTCTCGTAGCCGAAGCGCTGCTTCAGGTCCTTGACGCACGCGCCGAGGTCGAGCAGGCACTTCTCGAGGATCAGCGCGGTGTCGTTCCCGCGATAGCGCGGGTTGCAGTAGACGACGTGGTGCCCACCGTGCGCGAGCGCGGTCACCAGCGGCAGGAACGAGCCACCGCCGATCGGGTGCGAGAACAGGATCACGGTCTTCGAGTCGCCGTCCGCCGGACGGATGCGCATGCACTCGACGAAGACCATCCCGGACGGGCCGCCGTAGACGTCCTTCAGCGGGCTCTTGTCCTCGTGCACGAAGCCGTACGCCTCTCGCACCACCGCCATGGGGTTCCCTCCGGTGACACCTGATCGCGGAATCAGAAATTCTTGAGTAGCCGGTCAGAAGCGTGTATCCGAAACGCGATGGCGCTGTCGAGCACCGCGACGGTCCTGCCGCTCGGCAAGGGCGAGCGCACCGCCGCCCGCATCCGTGAGGTCGCGCTCGACCAGTTCTCGCGCCTCGGCTTCGAGCGCGTGACCATGGCGGGGATCGCCGAGGAAGCCGGCGTGTCGCAGGCGACGCTGCACCACCACTTCGGCGACAAGGACCAGCTGTGGCGCGCGGCGATGCTCGGGCTCGCGAACGTCATCGCCGAGGAGGAGCGCCTGCTCGCCGCGGCGCAGGACGCAGCAGCGATCGTCCAGCTGCGCATGGCGATGCGCCTCTTCCTGCAGATCAGCTGGAAGCACCCGGCGCTCGGACGGATCGTCGCGCTCGAGGGCATGGCGGGCGGCGAGCGCCTCGTGTGGCTGAACGAGCACCTGCTCGGCGCGCGCAACCGGCGTCTCGCGGCGCTGGTCCGCAAGGCCATCGCGGACGGCGAGCTGAAGCCGTTCCCGCCCGAGCAGGTCGTCGTGACGCTGCAGGCGGGTGCGGTCGGGATCGTCAACCTGCGTCCGCTGCTCGAGGTGAACTTCGGAATCGATCCGGACACGCCGCGCGGACGTGCGGCACACGAGGAGCTCGTCCTCGACGGGCTCTTCGCGGGCCTGCTCGCGGACGGGGCGGAAGTCAAGAAGAAGACGACCAGGAGGGCACGGCGATGAGCCAGCAGCCGAACGGAATCCACCACATCGCGATCATGTGCGGCGACATCCGCAAGCACATCGCCTTCTTCTCGGAGGTCGTCGGCTTCCCGCTGGTCGCGCTGTTCGACATGCACGGCGTCCCCGGCGGCCTGCACGCGTTCCTGCGCATGAACGACTTCGGCTACTTCTCGCTGGTGCAGCTGCCCGGCGTCGACCGCATCCCGATCGAGCTCGGCGTCACGCACTCGGGCTCGGGCGCCGCGCCGTGCGCGGCGGGCACGCTGCAGCACCTCGCGTTTCGCGCCGCCGACGAGGCCGAGCTGCTCGCGATGCGCGACCGCATCCGCAGCCACGGCGTCAACGTCGTCGGCCCGATCGACCACGGCATGTGCACGTCGATTTACTTCGCGGGCCCCGACCGCATGACGCTCGAGGTCGCGACGTCCGACGCCCCCGTCGAGCCCGCCCGCTGGATCGACCCCGCGGTGCTCGCGAAGGCCGGCATCTCGGCCGAGGAGGCGGAGCGCTTCAAGGCGCCGGCGCCGTACTCCGGCCCGAGCCCCGTCGCGCAGCCGCCGTACGATCCCGCGAAGCCGCACCTCGCGTACCCCGAGAAGGCCTACCGCGACGTCCTCGCGACGCCGGACGACGTGATCACGGAGTCGGCGTCGTACGCGGAGCCGCCGGTTCCGGCGAGCTGATGCGGATGCCGACGAAGGGTGACGTCCTCGCCGGACGCTTCACGCCGCCGCCGCGCGAGCGGGGCGAGGTGACGCGATGAGCGTCCCGGTCGCGCTCGGCGAGCTGCGCGCGGCGCTCGCGGAGCGCCCGTCGTCCGCGTACCTGCTATCCGTGTCCGACGACGGGCGCCCGCACGCGGTGCACGTCGGGCTGGCGTGGGACGGCGACCGGCTCGCCGCCGAGGTGGGACGCCGCACGGCGGCGAACGCGGCGACGCGTCCTGCCGTGTCGCTGGTGTTCCCGCTGCGCACCCCGGACGACTACAGCCTGATCGTCGACGGCACGGCGTCACCCGCGGACGGGTCCGGCGGTGCCGACTCCCGACGCATCCTGATCGCGCCGACGAAGGCCGTCCTGCACCGCGCCGCCGCGGCACCGGATCCCTCGTCCGCCTGCGGCTCGGACTGCGTACCGCTGGTCGAGCCGTCGCCGCGCCCGCGCGGCTGAGCGCGTACGCCGCGCCGGCGCGCGGCCGGGCCACTACGGAAACGTCGCCCGCCGTCCGATGACCCGTCGTCGGACGGCGGGGAGGCCATGATGACGCGACGAAACGGAACGATCGGACGAACGGGGCGGCTCGCGGCGGCGGCGGCGGTGCTGATGCTGGCCGCGGCGTGCGGCGACAGCTCCGGAACGAAATCGGTCGGACTCGCTCCCGACGTCGGCACGTCGGCGATCGTCGCCGGCAGCGTGACGTTCAAGAACTCGTGCGCCGTGCCGCTGTCGTTCCACTCGAGCGGCCCGGCGGTTCGGAAGCTCGAGAAGGGCGGCGACTCGGTGTCGATCCCGATCGTGCAGTTCAATCAGAACGACCAGAACGTGATCATCCCCTACCCCGACACCGGCGACGCGCAGTGTCCGGCCGCTTTCTGCGACGGCTGGACGGCGCTCGGCGGCGCGCCCGGCACCGTGCAGCGCGAAGGCTCCATGTGGGACAGCCCGAACGACGTGTACGCGGCCTACTGCAACCCGAACCTGAGCGGGCGCAGCATCTGCGCGCAGCAGATGAACTGCTGCGGCCCCGGCATGGTCCAGGACGGCACGTTCGGCACGCTGTGGGAGTTCACGCCGGCCGGCAGCGGCGGCAACGACTACCCGGACCTCAGCACCGACTACGGCACGGGGCCGACGACGCCGCCGAACCTGTGCCCCACCGGCGCACCGAACAATTGCGTGAGCGCCGCCGCCAACATCTTCTTCAACGTCCCGATCCAGTGGACGACCAACCAGCCGTGCTCGTTCACCAGCGCGAACACGCAGGTGACGGGCCTGCAGTGCTTCACGGCCGACTGCAGCGACGCCTACCAGTACCCGATCGACGACAAGCAGTGCTCGTGTCCGTCGAGCGCGCAGCGCGGCTACCTCGTCGAGTACTGCCCCGCCGGCTCGTCGATGCCCGCGACGCCGGGGTGAGAGATCGCGCGCCGGGCGTCGACGGCATCAGCCGCGAGCGAAGCGCGGCAGGTGCACGCAGCAGCTAGAACCGTTCCGGTTCCGGAACGCCCAGGTCTCGACAGACCTTTCGAGCGAGCTGGTTGCTGATCTCGGAGTGACGAGGCACGGCGCTGCGCCTGCCGGTGACGACGTTGCGCCACCACGAGTGCCTGCTCCCCTCGCGAAGCAGTTCGCACCGATGCCTGGTGAGGTGCTGGAGCAGATCACGGCGCTTCAGACCGCGATGGAGAGCTCCTCGAAATCCGTGCCGGCAGCGTTACGCGCTTCCTCTCGGTTGAACGCGATCGCCTCCCCCAGGGAGACGCGCAGTGACTCCACGAGCTCCTCACGGGTGCGCTCCTGGCAGTTGACGCCGGGGACCTCCTCGATCCACCCGATCCACCACTCACCGTCTTGCTTGATGACGGCTGTGTACGCTGGCTGCATCGCGCCCTCCTTCGTGGGCAGCACTCGACTACCCCGGCCAACCTAGTGGCACTTCTCGAGCCGGGCAATGTCGTTGGACGCAATTCCCCGAGGCCGGTAGGTTTCTCCCCATGGACGTTCTGCGCGCGCTGCGCTGGATGGTGCGGGCCGAGTGGCCGGTGCGGCTGCTGTCGCCGGCGATCGGCCGCTACAACCCCTTCCACCCGGACTTCCGGAAGGACCCGTACCGCGTCTACCGCCGGCTACAGAGCGAGGCGCCGGTATACTACAGCCGCGCGCTGCGCGGCTTCATCCTGAGCCGGCACGACGACGTCACGCGCGTCCTCGCCGACCCGCGGATGATCTGCGACCGCCGTCAAGCCAAGGTCGCGCAGGACTTCGCGGTGTTCGACTCGATGCGCCCGGACTTCGGGCAGGCGGTGGTGCGGAGCCTGCTCATGCTCGACGCACCCGACCACACGCGCGTGCGGCGGCTCGTCAGCCGCGCGTTCACGCCGCGCGTCGTCGAGCGGCTCTCGGACGGCATCGCGGCGCGCGTCTCGGCGCTGCTCGACGCGATGGAGCGCAAGCCCGATCCCGACGTCATCCGCGACCTCGCCGACCCGCTGCCGCTGGCGGTGATCGCCGACCTGCTCGGCATCCCGGAGGAAGACCGCACCCACCTGAAGGCGTGGTCGAACGACTTCGTCGGCCTCCTCGACCCGATCCAGTCCGAGGCCGACCCGGCGGCTCTCGAGCGCGCGTTCGACGAGCTGCGCGCGGTCATGCACCGCGTGTTCGCCGCGCGCCGCAGCCAGCCGTGCGACGACCTGGTCTCGGGCCTCGTCCAGGCGGGCGACCAGGGCGACGTGCTGTCGGAAGCCGAGCTCGACTCGCTGTGCGTGCTGCTGCTCGTCGCGGGCAACGAGACCACCACCAACCTGATCGGCAACGGCACGCTGGCCCTGCTGAACCACCCCGCGCAGCGCCACGTCCTGCGCGACGGACCGGAAGCGTCGCGCCGCGCCGTCGAGGAGCTGCTGCGCTACGACAGCCCGATCCAGGCGACCGACCGCGTCGCGTCCGAGGACCTCGAGATCGGCGGGCGGCGCGTGCGCAAGGGACAGATCGTCGGCCTGCTGCTTGGCGCCGCGAACCGCGACCCGGCGGTGTTCCGGCGTCCGGACGAGCTCGACCTCGGACGCGAGGACAACCCGCACCTCGCGTTCGGCCACGGCGTCCACTTCTGCCTCGGCGCGCAGCTCGCGCGCCTCGAGGGACGGCACGCGCTCGGCGCGCTCTTCGAGCGCTACCCGGAGATCGCGGCGACCGGCACCGCAGGACCGTGGAAGCGGTCGCTGGTGCTGCGCGGCCTCGCGTCGCTGCCGGTGCGGCTCGCCACCTCGTCCCGGGCGGCCGCGTAGCGGCATCGAGCGCGCTGCGACGGTTGAAGTCGCGGCGCGCGGTCACGAGAATGCGCCGGCGAGCGACTACGAGCGCTACCTCCGCACCGACGAGCTGCTGGCGCTCCAGAGGCCGGCCGACGAGCGCGTGCACCGCGACGAGCTGCTGTTCCAGGTGGTGCACCAGTCGTCGGAGCTCTGGCTGCGGCTCGCCGCCGCCGAGACGGCGACCGCGGCGGCGCGCGCGCGACCATGCCGTCGGACAGCGCGCTGAAGTG
>VGTK01000105.1 GCA_016874715.1 Deltaproteobacteria bacterium
TCTGACGCCGAGAGACGGCGCACGGCACGTCTCGCCTCTTTTCCTCGCTCGCTCCTCGATGATACGCGCGTCGTCCGTCAGGACCCGAATCCGCCGTGTCACCGAAGGACATCTCCCACCCGCAGGATCCGACCGCCCCGCACGACCCGAGCCGTCGCGCATCGAGTGCAGATGGAAGCTCGGGCGGCTGTTCGCGAAGGGCGCCGGCTGCGGACGATCCTGCAGGATCTCTCCGACCGTGACGCGCTGCGCCTGTACGAGCTTGCGGGACTGAAGCCGGCGGGCTCGACGAAGGCCTTTCCATTCGTGGCCTCTGATCGCGATTGTGACTTCACGGTCGACGACGAGGTGGGCTCGATCGAAGGCTCAGCGGGCTCGTGGTCGAAATTTGCGTCGAGCGACGCGTCGCGCAAACCGTGATTCGGGTCCGATACCGACACGCGCAACAACGAAGCACTCTCCGTATTCCAGGGAACGCCTGGTGCAGGTCCTCGCCGCCGGCCAGCCCCTACGCCCCCGGTTCTTCCGGGTCGTGGGCACATCCCCGAGCTCTCGGCGGCCAGCGAACGAGTGCCTGAGCCAGTGGTATCCGGCGTCCTTCGATGTGCAAGGGGTTCCCTACGCGAACGCCGAGCAGTTCATGATGGCCGAGAAGGCGCGGCTCTTCCGCGACGACGACGCCCTCGACCGGATCCTGCGCACATCTGCGCCGGAGGAGGCGAAGGCTCTCGGCAAGAAGGTGGCCCGGTTCGTGGCGAGCATCTGGGAGGCGCGACGCGAGGACATCGTGCTCCGCGGCAACCTCGCCAAGTTCGGGCAGGACCGCCGACTCGAGAGCTTCCTGCTCGGAACCGGAACCGACGTCCTCATCGAGGCAAGCCCGAAGGACGCGATCTGGGGGATCGGTCTGTCCGATGACGATCCTCGGGCACACGACCCGTCGCAGTGGCGCGGAAGGAACCTGCTCGGATTCACGCTGATGGCGGTCCGCGACATCCTGACGACGAAGCGCTTTCTCGACATCCCGAGAGACAGCGCCGCGCGGCTCGGCCACCAGGCGGTCGAGATCGCGCGACTCGGTCAGTACACGGCGCCCTCGGGTTCGACGGTATCGATCGCGTCCGATCTCGAGGCTGCGCGCTCCGGCACCGTCGAGTACGGGCCGGACGATTCGGTCCCGGCCGCAGCTCGACGAGGAACCACCGGGCCCGTCATCGAGGTGACGTGCGAGACCACTCTTGCGGCCGCGCGCCGCCTTCTCGATGCGGGTCACCAGCCGACCGCCCTGAATTTCGCCGCCGCGACGCATCCAGGTGGAGGGTTTCTCCGCGGCGCAAGGGCGCAGGAGGAGTACCTCGCACGGTCCTCGGGACTCTACGCATGCCTCGACGGTCGAAGAATGTATGCAGAGCTACGCGACCGCCCAGACCCCTTCTACGACGACTTCGTGATCCACACGCCCGCCGTGCCGGTCTTCCGCGGAGACGCGGGGGCCCTCCTCGATGCCTCCTGGAACTGCGGCATCATCACGTCACCGGCGGTTCAGGCCAATGGCGTCCGGAAGTACTGCCCGCAACGAGCGGACGAGATCGAGCCTGTCATGCGACGTCGCCTCCGGCGCGTGCTGCAGGTCGCCGCGGCCCACGACTGCCGAGCCCTCGTGCTTGGAGCCTGGGGCTGCGGCGCCTTCGGGAATGATCCGGCGCTGATCGCGCGGCTCTTCCGGGAAGAGCTGGAAGACCGGGTTGGCGATTCGTTCGACAGGGTGGTCTTCGCCGTCACCGACTGGTCACCGGAGCGTAGATTCGTCGGGCCGTTCGAGTGTGCGTTTGCGCCGCCCGCATCGGTCGAGAGCTGATGCCCGCCCCCGGGGACCGACCGCGGACCTCGTCAGCGGCGTTGCGTGCGACGCGCGGGTCGAGAAGGTGCCTGCGCGATCCGCTCCCGCAGAGCTCGAGCGACGAACACGGTCAGCGTCACCTCTTCCTTCTGCGGAGCCTCCCTCGCCGCCTCGCGCAGCTCGGGATCGATGGCGACCGTCGGCAGGACCTTGCCCTTCGGAACGCCGCGACGCACGCCGGATGAAGCCTGCGATCTGCGCGCTACTCGTCGCGCAACCAGCGCCCGAGAGCATCGACGACCAGGTTCGTGCCGGCCTCGAGGTCGCCGTCGCGCGGGGATTCTCGGTCGACCCGGCGCACATCTTCCAGGACGAGGCGAAGTCGGGTGCGCTTCGCAGCCGCCCCGCTCTCGAGCGACTGCGTGAGGTCGTCGCTGTCGAGGCTGTCTGCGCGGGAGAGGATTGCGGACGCCGTCGAAGCGGAACTCGGCGTAGAACACGTCGCAGCCCGTCGGCAAGATGCGCCTCGATCGTCGTGGCCGTCCGCGTCCCGAAGGCTACCGCGCGGCGGTCTACGCGCCCGAAGCGGAGATCGTGCGACGGATCTTTCTCGAGTTCGCAACCGGGAAGGCGGTCACCGCCATCGTCGAGGACCTGAACGCCGAGGGAATCCCCGGCCGCCGCGTGTCCGCCCACGGCTGGACGCCTTCCACCATGAGCCGGATCCTGGCTCGTCGAGCGGATCCTGCTCGCCACCCTGCGCGAACAGGTCTGCGATCGCGAGGCGATCGCGTACGTCCTGCGCCGCGTCGAGGTCGAGGTCCGCCGCCTGCACGGACACCTGCCCGAGATCATCCGCGACAAGCGGTCCGCCCTCGCAGCGGAGGAGCGTCGGATCGCCAACTTCATCGGCTTCATCGGCGACGGCAAGGGCACGCCGGCGCTCGGGCAGGCCCTCGAGAACGCCGAGCTCCGGGCACGGGACCTGACCGAAGAACTCGCTGCCCTCGAGGCCACCGCGAAGTCGGTCCTCCGGGCGCCGCCCGCGGAGTGGATCGCGCACCGGCTGCAGAAGCTCGACGGGCTTCTCGGGTCGGCGACGGAGCGCTCCGCCTTGCTCCTCCGCAGAGTCCTCGGGACGGTGAAGCTGACCCCGGTCACGCCGGAGCTTGGTCGCTCGTGCTACCGTGCCGAAACCGCCGTCGAGGTCCTCGACCTGCTAGCCGAGGCCTCCGACGACGGTTCGAATTCATTGCAACAGTGGAGGCGGGGGGAATTGAACCCCCGTCCGAAAGCACTCGATCGAAAGCCTCTACACGCTTAGCTCACCTTTTGTCGTCATCCCGTCGGCGCCGATGAGCGGGCTCCTTCGAGACCAGCCTGGGAGATTTGAGTCACGAGCCTCCAAGCTGCAGCCCATGACCGATCCCGCATTGATGACATTCGCTTCGACCCCGCAGGAGAGGACCGGGCGAACGCCTCACGGACTTAAGCCGCGAGGAGGTACTGATCGTTGTCTGCGGTTAAGCAGTCCGGCTGTTTAACGAGGCCAACCGGAACCTCGGCGTGCCACCTCCGACTCTGTAACCTCCGTCGAATCCAGGTCGCCCCCAGGTGAACGACGTTCGGACTATAAGGCCGGGGGGCAGCCTACGCCACCCCCCCTTGCTCCACGCGCGAAGAAGATGCGCGCTCGAGGCCGCTCGCGCAGCGACCCGCCGGGTGCCTTCGCCGCGGCCTCGTCGCGCGATCGCTCAGTTGCCTGGTCCACCGACTCCATCGGCTCGGCGACGATGCCTTCGGGGCGCGCACGGCTTCCCGGCGACGGATGCGCCGGCGACGGCGCGGGTCGACCTTTGGCACCTGTGGCACCCGGCGCGAACGGCTCTTTCGGCGCCGCAGCACGGCGCAGAAACGCCGCAGCGAAACCCGCAGGGAGCCTGCGTGATCAGTTTGTGTCGAAGCGGAGAACCCGGTTGCCGCCCGCCTCCGACGTCCACAGGTTGCCGGCGGGGTCGCAGGCGATCGCGTCCGGGAAGCAGAAGCCCGAGGCCGAGCGCAGCACGTCGGGACATCGCGTCCCGCTGGTCGTGAACTCCGGCGGGCCGATGACGGTGTCCGCGGTGTCGTCCCCGGACAGCGGCTGGCCGTGGCGCAGCAGCCGGTGGTTGCTCGCGTCGACCACCCACAGGGCGCCGTCGAGGTCGAGTGCCACATCGGACGGTCCGCACAGGCTCTGCGCGCTCCGCGCCGGTATGCCGTTGTACTGGTTGCAGCCGGCGCCCGAGGTCAGTGACCCCTGACCGAGCACGCGATCGGCCGTGCGATCGCCCTTGTCGCCGGGGACAGCCGGGGTTCCGCCACCTGCAGCCAGCGGCTTCTGGCAGACCAGCACCCGGTTCTGGAAGAGTTCTGCGATGATCGGCCAGCCCGGCTCGGCCTACGACCGCGTCCGGTTGCGCGACTTCATCACCCGGTCGATCTCGCGCTTGCTCTCCGCGGCCTTCAGGTCCTGCCGCTTGTCGTGGTGCTCCTTGCCGCGCGCGAGCCCGATCTCGACCTTGGCGACACCGTTCTTGAAGTAGAGCTTGGTCGGCACCAGCGTGAAGCCGCGCTCGCGGGTCTTGCCGGCGAGACGGTCGATCTCGCGCCGGTGCAGGAGCAGCTTGCGCTGCCGCTCCGGGTCGGGGATGTCGCGCGCCGCGTAGCCGTAGGGCGTGATGTGCACGCCGACGAGATAGGCCTCGCCGCCCTTGGTGATCTTCGCGTACGAGTCCTTGAGGTTGACCTTGCCGTCGCGCAGCGACTTGACCTCGGCGCCGAGCAGCATGATCCCCGCCTCGACGGTTTCCTCGATGAAGTAGTCGTGCCGCGCCTTGCGGTTGACCGTGATCATCTTCTCGCCGGACTCGCGGGGCATCCGGCCGTGCCTAGCACACGGCCGGCGCCCCGCGCAGCCCGTCGCGGGTCGCACGTTTGATCGACGATGCCGGGCTGCCTACCCTGCCACACATGAAGCGATTCCAGGACCGTGTCACTCTCGTCACCGGCGCCGCCTCCGGTATCGGCCGCGGCGTCGCCGAGCGCCTCGCGGCGGAGGGCGCCCTGCTCTACGCCGTCGACGTCCAGGACGAGCCGCTCGCCGAGCTCGAGAAGAAGCTCGCGAACGACGGCTGCACCGTCGCGACGCGGCGCTGCGACGTAAGCAACGAATCGGAGGTCGCGGAGACTGTCGCCGACTGCGTCGGACGCTTTGGACGACTCGACGCGCTGGTCAACGTCGCCGCCATCCTGCGCGCCGACCACCTGCACGAGCTCGCCACCGCCGACTGGAACCGTGTCCTGGCGGTCAACCTGACCGGCACGTTCTTCATGTGCCGCGCGGCCCTGCCCCATCTCATGGCTTCGCGGGGCAACGTGGTGAACGTCGCCTCGACCGCCGCCGTCCACGGGCAGCCCTACGCGGGCGCCTACGCGGCCTCGAAGGGCGGCGTCCTGGCGCTCACCAGGTCGATCGCGATCGACTACGTCAAGCACGGCGTGCGAGCGAACGCCGTACTGCCCTGCGACATCGCCACGCCGATCTTCTCGCAGTTCCAGATGCCCGAGGGCGGCGACTGGAAGCTCGTCAAGCGCGTCATGGCACCCAAGGGTTCCGGGGATCCGGCCGACGTCGCCGGCGTCGTCGCCATGCTCGCAAGCGACGACGCTCGCCACGTGACGGGCGCGGAGGTGCGCGTCGACGGCGGGTGCTTCGCGTAGGATTTGTCGCGTACGACATTGACTGCTCCGCGCCCGGCAGCGAGAACTCGCGCATGAGACGAGCGAAGTCCGTCGGCGCGAGCGAGCTGCGATCACACCTCGGAGCGGTCCTGCGCAGCGTTCAGCGGGGCGCTACCGTCGTGGTCACCGAGCGAGGCAAGCCGGTCGCCGAGCTCCGTCCGCTGGCGCCGGCGGTCGAGAACCCGGGCCTCGCGCGCCTGGTCGCGGAGGGAGTGGTGACGCTTCCGTCGCGTCCCGGCGGATTGAGACCGCCCCATCCCATCCGCCTGAGGGGCGGCGCCACGTTGTCGGACGCGATCCTGGAGGACCGCGAGGACCGCTTCTGAGCTTGCGCTATGTCGACTCGAGCGCCCTCGCGAAGCGCTACGTGACGGAAGCCGACGGGGACGTCGTTCGCGGCCTCGAGCCGGAAGGCCTCACGACGAGCAGACTCAGCGAGGTCGGGGTCGCCTCGGCGCTGTCGCGTCGCAAGCGCGAAGGGGTCTGCACGACGGGCGACCACGAGCTCGCGCTCGAGGCGCTGATCAGCGACCTCTCCCGCATCCCGGTCATCGAGGTCGCGTCCCGCGTGACGTCACGGGCACGCGATCTGGTCCGCCGTCATCCGCTCCGAGCAGCCGACGCGATCCACCTCGCGAGCTGCCTGCTGCTGCAGGCAACGACGCGCGGGCCAGTGGAGCTCGTCGCGTTCGACCGGAAGCTTCGCGACGCCGCAAAGCTCGAAGGGCTCGCCGTCTTGCCTCCGGACACCGCGCGCTAGCTCCCGAAGTCCCAGCTCTCGCCCGCGTGGTAGCGGGTGAGCACGTTCTTCGCGATCAGGATGCGGTGCACCTCGTCCGGACCGTCGGCGAGGCGCAGCGTGCGCGCGCCCTGGTACATCGCCGCCAGCGGCAGGTCGCCCGACACGCCGGCCGCCCCCCACACCTGGATCGCGCGATCGACGACGCGCTCGTACGCGGCCGGCACGAAGATCTTGAGCGCCGAGATGTCGGTGCGCGGGTCGCCGCCGCCGTCCATCTTCTCCGCGCAGTGGATCGTCATCAGGCGCGCGGCTTGAATGTCGATGTACGAGTCGGCGATGAAGCCCTGGATGAACTGCTTGGTCTCGAGCTTGCCGCCGTGCACCTCGCGCATCGTCGCGCGCTCGACCATCAGGTCGAACGCGCGCCACATCTGACCGACCGAGTTCATGCAGTGGTAGACGCGGCCCGCGCCGAGGCGCTCCTGCGCCGCCTCGTGCCCGGACCCGGCGCGACCGAGCGCGTTCTCGAGCGGCACGCGTACGTCGTCGTAGGTGATCTCGCAGTGGTCGCTGTGCCGGCCCCACACCTCGATGCCGCGAACGATCTTCAGGCCCGGAGTGCTCTTCGGCACGATGATCTGCGTCATGCGGCCGTTGTCCTTGCCCGCTCCCTCGGTGCGGCACATGACGATGAAGAAGTCCGCGCGGAAGCCGTTCGAGGTGAACCACTTGCGGCCGTTGATCACCCACTGGTCGCCGTCGCGGCGCGCGGTGGTCTTGATGGAACGCGGGTCGGATCCCGCCGACTCGGGCTCGGTCATCGAGAAGCCGGACTCCATCCTGCCCTCGGTGAGAGGCACGAGCCACTTCTTCTTCTGCTCCTCGGTGCCGTACTTGAGCAGGATCTTCTGGTTGCCGGAGTTCGGCGCCACGACGCCGAACAGCGAGGCCGCGCCCATGCTGTAGGCGAGGATCTCGTTCATGTACGCGTGCTCGAGGAAGTTGAGCCCCGACCCGCCGTACTCGGGCGGCAGGTGCGGCGCCCAGAGCCCCTCCTTCTTCACCTTCTCCTTGACGCCCTCGCGCAGCTCGCGCGCCTCCGCCCGCTGCTCCTCCGTGGCGCCGTCGGAGCGCGCGACCCAGAGCTTGCGCTCGTTGGGCAGGATCTCCTTGTTGACGATCTGCGCGGTCAGCGTGCGGATCTCGTTGATCCGCGGATCGAGCGTCGGGACGGGCTTCACGTTCATCTGCAGCATGGTGCCTCGCTACCGCCGTGACGCCCCGGAGTCGAGCGAAGGCGGGCGAACGGTCAGCTCGCCTTCGCCGCCGGCGCGTGCGCCCTGCGGAACGTCAGTCCGGCGAACTTCCCCGACTTCCGCCAGTCGTCGATGTACTGGAAATACGCGACCGGCCCGAGCGGGTAGCTGCCGACGTTCAGCTTGTCGCGCCGGGTCATCTCCCGCCCCTCGTTGTTGTAGTACCCGGGCGTGCATTCGGGGTTGCCGAGGAAGCTCTGCGGAGCGTCGGCGATCTGCTGCGTCCAGGCGCTCTCGGCGTCGGGAGTGACCTCGACTTGCTCCTGCCCGGTCTCGCGTGCATGCTTGACGATCGCCGTGATCGTCGTGCCGGCCTCGACCAGGTTGTGCGTGATGTTCGAGATCAGGCCGCCGCCCTGCACGAGACCGACGACGAACAGGTTCGGGAAGCCGTGCACGTGGATGCCGTGCAGCGTGCGCATGCCGTCCTGCCAGTGATCGGACAGCTTCTCGCCGCCGCGACCGACGGTCTCGAAGCCGGCGCGGCGCGTGAAGTCGGTCGCGAACTCGAAGCCCGACGCGAACACCAGGCAGTCGAGGTCGTAGTGGACACCGTTGACCCACGCGCCCTTCTCGTCGATGCGCTCCACGCCCTTTCCGTCCGTGTCGACCAGGTGGACGCCCGGGCGGTTGAACGCCTGCAGGTACTCGTCGTGGAAGCACGGGCGCTTGCACAGCTGGCGGTACCAGGGCTTCAGCAGCGCCGCCGTCTTCGGATCCTTGACGATGGCGTCGACGCGGGCGCGGATCTCGGTCATCTTCTCGTCGTCGCTGTCCTCGAAGGCCTTCTGGATCGTGGCCATGTCGAGGATGCTGCCGCTCGCACCGAGGTCGCGCACGACCCGGTCGCGCACGCGGATCGCGATGTCGGTCCAGCCGTCCTTGACCAGGTCCTCCTCGGCGAAGCCGCCCGTCTGCAGGGTGGCGAAGTTCATCAGCCACTCCTTCTGCCAGCCGGGCTTCAGCGACTCGAACCACGCCTCGTCGAGCGGGTGGTTGTTGCGCACGTCGATCGACGACGGCGTGCGCTGGAAGACGAAGAGCTCCTTCGCGTCGCGACCGAGCGGCGGGATGCACTGCACCGCCGTCGCACCCGTGCCGATGATGCCGACCCGCTTGTCCGCGAGCTTCGTCATCGGGGCACCGTCCGGCGTGCCGCCGGTCCAGCCGTAGTCCCAGCGGCTGGTGTGGAAGGCGTGTCCCGCGAAGCTCTCGATGCCGGGGATGCCGGGCAGCTTCGGCTTGTGCAGCGGGCCCAAGCCCATCGCGACGAAGCGCGCGCGGATCCGGTCACCGCGGTCGGTGTGGACGATCCAGCGCGAGTCCGCGTCGTCCCACTCGAGCTGCGTGATGTTGGTCGAGAAGAGCGCGTTCTTGCGCAGCTCGAAGACCTCGGCGATGCGTAGCGCGTGGCGCCAGATCTCGGGCGCGAGCACGTACTTCATGGTCGGCCGCGTGCCGACCTCCTCCACCAGCGGCAGGTAGACCATCGCCGCCGTGTCGCACATCGCGCCGGGGTACCGGTTCCAGTACCAGACACCGCCGAAGTCGCCGCCGCCCTCGATGATGTGGAAGTCCTCGATGCCGGCCTGCTTCATGCGCGCGCCGGTGCAGAGACCCGCGAAGCCGCCACCGATGAACGCGACGGTGACCTCGTCCGTGACCGGCTTGCGCTCGACCTTCGGCGTGTACGGGTCTTCCACGAAGTGCGCGTAGCGACCCGTCGGCTCGATGTACTGATCGTTGCCGTCGGAACGCATGCGCTTGTCGCGCTCCCGGCGGTACTTCGCGCGGAGCGCGTCGCGCTCCTCCTGACTCAGGTGGACGTGGCCGTCAGCGGTCGTCGTCGACATGTCGGACCTCCTCGACGCCGCGGCCTCGTGCCACGGCAGCGGAAACCGTTCAGCCGTTTGCAGCCGGCGTGCCAGCGATGCGCGCGTGCCGCGGGTGCCCCCACAAGCCCATCGCGAAGCGGAGCCATCGGCCCTTCCCACGGACGCAAAGCGTCCGGCTCTTCCGTTCCGATTCCTGCTCGCCGCAGCGTGTCACGACACGAGCGGCCTCACGCCCCCGCCGCCGCAGCCAGCTGGTCGCGCAGCGCGCGCCGCAGCAGCTTGCCGCTCGCGTTGCGCGGCAGCGGCTCGTCGAACACGAACACCCGCGACGGCACCTTGAACGCCGCGAGGTGCTCGCCGACGTGCTTCTTGAGCGCCTCCGGATCGAGCGCACGCCCTGGCTTCGGGTACACCGCCACCGCGAGCTCCTCGCCGAGGCGCTCGTGCGGCAGGCCGAACGCCGCACACTCGTAGGTGTCGGGAAACGCGTACACGACGTTCTCCACCTCGGAGCACGAGATGTTCTCGCCCGCGCGAAGCACGATGTCCTTCGCGCGGTCGACGAGGAAGAGGAAGCCCTCGTCGTCGAGGTAGCCCAGGTCGCCGGTGCGCAGCCAGCCGTCCTCGCCGAGCACCTCCGCGGTCTCCTTCGGCTTGTTCCAGTATCCCCTGAACAGGTGCGGTCCGCGGAAGCAGACCTCGCCGACCTCCCCGGTCGCGGCAGTGGCTCCGCTCACCTGATCCATCACGCGGATCTCGCAGATCGGCACCACGCGTCCCGTGCTCGCGGGCTTGCGCACGTAGTCGTCGCCGGTGTTTCCCGGCCCGAAGGCGTTGGTCTCGGTCATGCCGTAGCCGATGTTCGGACGACCGCGCTTGAAGCTCGACTCGATGCGCTTGACGAGCGCCGTCGGTGCCGCGGCGCCGCCACCGCCGACCGACTGCAGGCTCGACGTGTCGGTGGTCGCGAACTTCGGCGACTCGAGGAGGTCGTGCGACTGCGTCGGCACGCCGACGAAGGTCGTCACGCGCTCGCGCTCGATCAGCTCCAGAGCACGCTCGGGCGACCACTTGTACATCATCACGAGCTTGCTGCCGCCGAAGGTCGCGCCGAGCATCACCGGCACGAGGCCCGTGACGTGGAACAGCGGGACGATCAGGATGTAGCTGGTCGGGTACGGGTGCGGCTCCTTCGGCGGACGCGCGACGACGTTCGCGATCGCCCGACACGCGAACGCGAACAGCGACTGCAGGATCGCGCGGTGCGTCGACACCACGCCCTTGGGGTGCGCCGTCGTTCCCGAGGTGTAGAGGATCATCGCGTCGGCATCGGGATCGACCTTCACGTCGGGCAGCGCCGTACCGGCGAATGGCGCCACCACGTCCTCGTAGCGCTCCGCCCCTGGCGGAAGCGCGACCGACGCGTCGCAGCGCACCGCGACCAGCTTCAGGTCGAGTGCGCCCAGCAGCGGCGTCACGCGCTCGATGCGCTCCTCGTCGGCGAGCAGCACGCGCGCGCCGCAGTCGCGGAGCCCGTAGTCGAGCTCCTCCGTCGTCCACCAGCCGTTCACGCCGACCGCGACCGCGCCGATCGCGGTCACCGCGAAGTAGGAGAAGATCCACTCCGGGTAGTTGCGCATCGCGATCGCGACGCGGTCGCCGGGCTGTACCGCGAAGCGCGATACCAGCGCGCTCGCGAGCGCGTCGACGCGCGCGAGCCCGTCGGCGAACGACCAGCGCTCGTTCTCGTACACCAGCCAGGTCGCCTCGCCCTTGGCGCGCGCCGCGGCGACGAACTCGCGCAGCGACGGCGGCGCGTTGCGGAACATCCGGACCGGCACGCCGCGCACCTCGCCGTCGGCCAACTCGAAGGCTTCGCCCTGTGCGGTGAGGGTGGCCAGCGCCTGCTCCCAGGGAGACGACGTGGTTGCGGCAGGGGCGTGCTCCGTCATGCCGCCGATCTACGCAAACCCGCCGCCGGTGTCCACGAGCGCAGAGCCGCGAAGCCGTGCGCCCTCGGCGCGGCGGCCCTGCGGAGTGCGGCAGGTCGTCCGCGATCTCGAACCAGGGTCCCTTCCTGTCCCGGGCGCCGCGCGCAGGACCAGTGCCTTGCGACGCGCGCCCACACGCGCGCCCACACGCGCGCCGCGGTCACGCCTCAGGCGCGCGCGAACTCGCGCAGCACGCGCCCCGGACGCTCGCCCGTGTGCCGGCCGTGCTCCGTGACCACGCGGCCGTTCACCAGCGTCGCAGCGTAGCCCTCCGACCGCACGCGCAGCCTCCCCTTCCCGTCCGGGAAGTCGTGCACGTACTCCGGGTAGCCGAAGCGCAAGCCCGCCGGGTCGAGCACGTTCACGTCGGCGTACGCGCCGGGCACGAGCGTGCCGCGATCGACGAGCCCGAGCACCGCGGCGGGACGCGCGCTCAACCGGTGGATCGCGTCCTCGAGGGCCACGGTCCCGCGCTCGCGGCACCAGTACGCGAGGTAGTGCGTCTGCGCGTCGGCGTCGCAGATCTGCCCGGCGTGCGCGCCCGCGTCGCTGAGCCCCGGACAGACGCCGTCGAGCTTCAGGTACTCGGCGAGCGACGGCGTGTTCCGGTTGTAGAACCACGCGTTGAACAGCTCGCGGCCTTCGCTGACGAGCAGCCGGTCGACGATCACCTCGACCGGGTGCACGCCCGCGTCGGCCGCCAGCGCCGCGACCGAGCGCCCGTGCTCGATGCCGTAGTCGGGCGTGTCGTCGTTGCCGAGCGGGTAGACGTGCTGCGGGTCGAACCAGAGCCCCTTGCGCTGGCCCTCGGCGATCAGCTCGGCACGCGTCGCGGCGTCGCGCAGCGCCGCGAGACGCTCCGCCATCGTCGGCAGCGCAAGCAGCCGCGCCCAGTGCCGGCCCGCGACCGGTGACACCTGCGCGAGACCGACCAGCATGCCGCTCGGCCGCGTCATCGCGATCGACGTGATGCGTCCGATCCGCGCGCGCGTGTCCTCGAGGAAGCGGCCGAAGAAGTCGAGCGCGGCCCGGTCGCCGCTCGCGGCCGGCGCGTTGCCGACGCCGCCCGAGTAGAGCACGTCGCCGCAGCGCTCGGCCATGGCTTGCAGAAGACGGATCTCGTGCTCGAACCTGGTGTCGAAGTCGAGCACCGCCTGGAAGAGCCCGCCGCCCCCGTCGTTCATGCCGTCGGCGATCGCCAGGTACTCCTCGATCGGCGAGAACGTACCCGGCACCTTGCGGCCGTCCGGCACGACGTGGCCGAGCAGCCGCGACGTCGAGTACCCGACGGCGCCGCCCGCGATCGACTCCGCCGCGATCTCGCGCATGCGCGCCATCTCGGCGGCCGTCGGCGCCTCGTCGGTCAGCGCGCGCTCGCGCATCACCTGCCAGCGCACCGCGCAGTGTCCGACGAGGCCGACGACGTTGAGCGCCGGCGCCAGGCGCTGCACCGAGTCGAGGTACTCGGGGAAGGTCTCCCAGTCCCACGGCAGGCCTTCGAGAATGGCCCTGCGCGGGATGTCCTCGACGCTCTCCATCATCGACGCGAGGTACTCTCGGTCGTCGCGCGCCACCGGAGCGAAGGTGACGCCGCAGTTCCCCGTGACCACCGTCGTGACACCGTGCCAGGAGCTCGACGTCAGGTACGGATCCCAGGCGACCTGCGCGTCGAGGTGGGTGTGCAGGTCGACGAAGCCGGGCGTCACGACCAGCCCCCGAGCGTCGATCTCGCGCGCCGCACTGCCGCCGGCGAGATCCCCGATCGCCGAGATCCGATCGCGGTCGATCGCGACGTCGGCGCGGCGCCCGGGCGCGCCGGTGCCGTCGATCACGGTTCCGTGGCGGATGATCAGGTCGTGCGGCATCCCGCCTACGCCGCGCGCCCGACGAGCCCCGTCCGCACGAACGCCTCGAGTAGCAGGTCGCTGACCTCGCGCTCGACCAGGAACGACACGTGGCCGCCGCGATACTGCACGAGCCGCGGACGTCCCCAGTGCTCCCACAGCGCGAGCGTCTGGCGCGGCGGTGTCAGCGTGTCGGCCAGACCGCCGAAGAGGAAGCAGCGCGTGCGCTCGCTCCGCAGCCGGAGCGCCAGCGGCGACACCACGCGCAGCATGGTCGCGACACGCTCCCACGGAAAGCCCAGCAGCTCCGTGCCGCGCAGCAGCGCCGGCGGGATGTGCGAGTGCAGCAGCTCGACGAAGTCGACCGCCGGGATGCCGATCACCACGCAGTCGAAGCCCTCCTCGATCGAGGCGAGCGTCGCCGCGGTGTAGGCGCCGAGCGACACGCCGTAGATGCCGATCGCGGGCGCGCCGTGCTCGGAACGCAGCCAGGACGTCAAGCGTCGGAGGTCCCACAGCATCTGCGCCTGGGCGTGCAGCGTGTCGACGAAGTCGCCGCACAGGTAGCCGTCGCCGCCGCGCGTACCGGGGATCGTGCGCGGACCGTGGAACGGCTGCACGGGAATCGCGACGTTGAGTCCCAGGTCGCGGTGCAGCCAGTGCGCGCGGAAGCCGGCGACGTCGACCTGCAGGTGACCCATGCGGTACGCGGGAATGCACACCAGCCACGGACGCGGCGGACCGGGGTGGCGGAACAGCCGCACGTGGCCGAACTGGTTCGCCTCGTACGACATCCAGCGCTCGGCGCCGGGCTCGCCGTCCCACGGCTCGTAGCCGCTGTCGAAGGTCAGGTGCTCGAAGGGCAGACCGCGCACCGTCTCGCGCGCGACGCTGCCCGGCTCGAGCGGCGGCGGCGTGCGGTGGTAGCCCTCGGGCTCGTCGATCCAGCCCTTCTCGGCGAACAGGTCGATCGCGCTCTCGACCTCCGAGCGCACGCGGTGGCCGTCGAGGAACGCGCCGATGTTCGCGCCGACCATCAGCTCGCTGGCAAAGAAGATCTCGTCGAGCGCGACCTTCGCCTGCAGGAGCACGTCCGACCAGCTCGGGATCAGCCAGTCGGTCGTCCGCCGTTCCCAGTCGGCGATCCAGCGCATGCCGAACATGGCCGGGGTTGCGGCCGAGCGCGCCGCGAGCTGGGCTCCGTCGACGAGGTAGCGGTACATCGCTCGCGACGCGCTATCACGGCGGGCGCGGGCCCCACAACACGAGATTCGCGACGTACGAGGCTCGCGCCGCGGCGCCGGCTACGGGATCGGGCACGACGACGGCGGCGGCGGCGGCGTCTTCGATGCCGCGACGAACTTGTCCTGCCGGTCGTTCGCCGCGGTCGACGGCGGGCTGCCCGACGTCTTTGCCGACGCCTCGGCGCGCCAGTCGAGCCTGCTGCCGAAGGACAGCCGGACGCCGATGCGTCCCTGCGACGGCTCGTCGAGCGTGTAGCCCCAAGCGTCCTTGCCGCCGCGAATGCCGACTCGAGGAATCTCGCGCGTTCCGGAATCCGGGCCTGGCCCGCGGTTCTCACTTCCACTACGGATGACGGATGTTGCTGCTGGCTCTCGGGCTGGTGCTCTTCCTCGGGGTCCACTCGGTGCGGATCCTCGCCGACGGCTGGCGGGCGCGCTGCATCGCGGCCGTCGGCGAGCCGGCCTGGAAGGGCGCGTACTCGCTGCTCGCGATCGCGGGGCTCGTCCTGGTGATCCAGGGCTACGCGGCGGCTCGCCTGGCGCCCGTCGTGCTCTGGGCTCCGCCGCTGTGGACACGTCACGCGGCGGCGCTGCTGACCGTCCCGGCCTTCGTCCTTCTTGCCGCAGCCTACGTTCCCGGCACCCACGTCAAGCGTGCGGTGGGGCATCCCATGGTGCTCGCCGTGGCGATCTGGGCCGCAGCCCACCTGCTCGCCAACGGCACGCTCGCCGACGCGTTCCTGTTCGGAGCGTTCGGCCTGTGGGCGGCTGCGGACTACACCGCGGCGCGGCGGCGCGATCGTGCCGCGGCCACCGCGTACGCGGCGGGAAGCTGGGCGCGCGACGCCCTCGCCACCGGCTTCGGGCTCGCGCTGTGGCTCGCCTTCACCTTCTGGCTGCACCGGGCGCTGTTCGGCGTCGCGCCGCTCGGCTGAGAGCGCTCACGAGGTCGGCCGGTACCGGAACCGTGCGGCCGGGGTAACCCGCCGCACCAGCCGGCCGATAGACAGTGCGCGCGTTCGTGAACGTCCCGCGGAACGTCGGTGGCGCCGGAACGGACCTGGTGCCCATCCGGCCGGGGGGCTGCGCCGACCGGTGAGGGCCTGAGATGCTCACCGTGGATCGCCCGGTCCGCGGCCGGTGCCGCACGGCCTCCCGGTGACCCGCCCGGCGGTCGTCACGCGGCAACGCGCCGCGCGTAGAGCGCGTGCAGGTAGCCGAGGAAGCACGCCACCGCGTCCACCGCGTGCGCGCTGCGCCGCGAGTGGAAGAGGTCGAACGCGTGCTGCGCGCCGGGAAGCTCGGCATAGAGCACCGGATTCGCCGACACGCTGCGCAGCGCCTCGACGAAGTGCCGCGCCTCCTCGACGTAGGCGAGCGCGTCGTGCGTGCCGTGGATCACGAAGAACGGCGGCGCTCCGGCGTGGACCTGCGCGATCGGCGACGCTTCGTCCCAGCGCGCACGCTCGCCCTGCGGCGAGCACTTCATGACGACGCGCTCGAGGAACGGAACCATCGACGCGCTGCCGCGCGTCTGGTTGCGGTCGAGGAAGTCGTACACGCCGTAGAACGGCACGCAGGCCGCAACCGACGTGTCCACGTCCTCGAAGCCCGGCTGGAAGCGCGCGTCGTTCGTGGTGAGCGCGAGCAGCGCCGCGAGGTGTCCGCCCGCGGAGCCGCCGGTCACGACCACGAAGTCGGGATCGGCGCCGAACCGCGGCCCCTCCGTGCGGATCCACGCGAGCGCGCGCTTGACGTCGATCAGGTGATCCGGGAACGTCGCGCGCGGCGACAGCCGGTAGTTCGCCGCGACGCAGACCCAGCCGTCGGACGCGAGACGGTTCATCAGCGGCAGCGCCTGCTGGTCCTTCCGTCCGATCGTCCAGCCGCCGCCGTGGATCTGCAGCAGCGTCGGGCAGGGCCCGCTGCGCTCGCGCGGCCGGTAGACGTCGAGGTGGTTGCGGTGCCCGGCCGGCCCGTAAGGGATGTCGCGGACGCGCTCGACGCCGGAGCGGCGCATGCGGAACGGGCGCGCGATCTGCCGGAACGGCACCTGTGGCGGCAGCTCGCGCAGGCGCGCCGCCGCGTCGGGGTCGTGCGCGAGCCCGTCGCGCAGCGCGCGGGCGAACACCTCCGCGCTGTGCGCCGAGCGTCCCTGAAGCACGACGAGGCCCGCCCACGAGACCAGCGTGAGCCCGAGGCCGAGCCATCCCGGCCACGCGCCGAGCGCGCCGAACGCGACGAAGACGAGCGTCGCGACCGCCTGCCACGCGACGTGATGCAGCGCGAGCTCGCCGGTCATCCACGCCGCGAAGAAGTACGGTATCTGCAGAGCGGCGAGGCGTCGCGCGCGGAACAGCGCGCTCGCCGTGAACGCGAGCCCGACGACGCTCGCCAGAAGAAAAAGTGCCGGCGTGCTCACGAGTCCGCCCGGACGCGGCGCGCGACGGGGCGCGGGATGGTCGCGGCGGCGTCGCAGACCGCGATCAGCTCGGCGCGCAGGTCCTGCGCGAAGGTCTCGAGGTCGGGGACGATCTCCCAGTCGGCGGCGATCCCGGCGTGGTAGCCGCCGTCGTACGACGAGAACGCGACGCCGAGGCCCTGGTCATCGAGCAACGGCACCAGCGGGTAGGCCGCGACGAGGCGGGCGTCGAGCAGGTGCACCGCGCTCTTCGGGCCCGGAATCTCGCCAACCACCAGGTTGCAGCCGTAGAGCCGGCGCCGCGCGGCGAGGCCCGCGCCGAGGCCGAGCCGCCCGCCCAGCGCCGCGACCTGCAGCAGGAAGTCGAGGTTCTGCAGCCGGCCTTCGCGGCGCGCGTCGGCCATGGCCCGCGTCACGGCGCGCAGCCGGCGGCGTACGTCGCCCTGTGCGACCGGGAGCGAGACGACGGCAGCAGCGGTGCGATTTCCCGCCGCTGCCGGACGCCCGTCGCCCGGCACCGTCACGACGGGCACGACGACGCGGATCTCGTCGCCCGCGACGCGCGCTCTCATGCGCGCGAGGAGGCGCATCACCGCGCCGGAGACGGCGGTGAGCGCGAGCTCCTGCACGCCGCAGCCCGCGCGCAGCGCCGCGCGCTCGAGCTCGACCAGCGGGGCCTGCACCCAGCTCACCATGCGGTGCGGCCCGATCGGCCGGTTGAACGGCGTCGCCGGCGGCGGCGCCAGCGCCGTGCGCACGACCTCGCCGCCGATCTCGACCACCTCGCGCCACGCGCCACCGCCGAGCCAGCGCGCCGACGCCTGAGCGGCCTGCAGGGCGACCTTCGCACGATCGACGAGGCCGTCGCGGAGCAGTGCCTCGGGTCCGGGCGCCGGGCGCGGAATCCAGTCGCCCGCCTCCTCGGGGGCGGCGTGCGGTACCGCGTCGAGCAGCCCCTTCATCAGGCTCACCGTCGAGCGGCCGTCCATCATGCAGTGATGGATCTTCGTGACGACGGCGAAGCGTCCCTCGGGCAGGCCCTCGACCACCCAGAGCTCCCAGAGCGGCTTCGAGCGGTCGAGCGGCTGCGACACGATGGACGAGACCATGATGCGCAGCCGGGCCTCGTCGCCCGGCTCGGGCACGGCTGCGTGCTGCACGTGGTAGCGCAGCTTGAAGCCCTCGTCGTCGACCCACGCCGGGCGTCCCTCGATCGGCGTCCACGCCAGGCGCTGCCGGAAGCGCGGGAAGCGGAACAGCCGTGCCGCGACGTGCCGGCGGATCGCCTCGATGTCGACGCCGCCGTCCGGGCGCGCGAGCGAGCCGCCCTCGAACACCCACACCCACGCGAGGTGCATGTGTGCGTTGGGGCTCTCGAACAGGAGGTACGAGGCGTCCTCGGCCGGCAGTCGCTCGGCGATGTAATGTGGCATCGGGTTCGACCCCTGAATCCGCGCTTCACGTCATCCGCGCGACGTGACATCCTACAACGTCCCCGGCGCTCGTGAAGAGGGTTTGCCGCGCCGCGGCGCTCGAAGCAATGGCCTGGTACGAACGACTCTCGGCGCAGGACGCGTCCTTCCTCGTCTACGAGGACCAGGACGCCGCGGCGCACATGCACGTCGGTGGCCTCTCGGTCTACGAGGCCGGCGCGCTGAGCAGCCCCACCGGCGGCGTCGACGTCGAGCGCTTCCGCGCCTACGTCGCCTCGCGCCTGCACATGATCCCGCGCTACCGGCAGCGCCTCGCGGCGATGCCGCTCTCGGGAGACCCGATCTGGGTCGACGACGACCACTTCAACGTCCGCTACCACATCCGGCACACGCGCCTGCCGCGTCCCGGCGACGAGCGCGAGCTGAAGCGTCTCGCGGGACGCATCCTCTCGCAGCGCCTCGATCGCCGCCGTCCGCTCTGGGAGCTCTGGGTGGTCGAGGGCCTACCCGACGGCCGCTTCGCGCTGGTCACCAAGACGCACCACTGCATGATCGACGGCGTGTCGGGCGTCGACATCTCGACCGTGCTCATGCAGATGACCCCGGACGAGACCGCGACCGAGGCGGCACCGCCGTGGCAGCCCCGGCCGATGCCGTCGGCCACGGCGCTCGCCCTCGACGAGCTGAAGGACCGCGCGAAGCTGCCGTTCGAGCTCGCCGCGGCAACGCTGCCGCTGCTGCGCGACTGGCGCACCACCGCCGCCTCGCTCCGCGCGAACCTCGCCGGGCTCGCGCACGTGAGCGGGCTCGCCTGGCAGGGGGCCGCCCAGACGCCGCTCAACCGGCCGATCGGACCGCACCGCCGCTTCGACTGGACGGGCGTCGACCTCGCCGATGCGAAGGCCGTCAAGAACACTCTCGGCGGCACGCTGAACGACGTCGTCCTGACGGTCGTGACCGGCGCCCTGCACACGTTCCTGCGGCGCCGGCGCGTGAACGTCGACGTCCTCGACTTCTTCGCGACGATTCCGGTCAACATCCGCCTGCCCGGAGACCACGAGGGCGGCACGAAGGTCGCTGCGTGGTTCGCACCGCTGCCGCTCGACGTGCGCGACGCAGGCGAGCGCTTCGCCCGCGTCCATGCGACGACCAGCGAGCTCAAGCAGCAGGCGCACGCGGATCCGACACGGTACCTCTTCAAGGTCGCCGACCTCGGCGGACCCGCGGCGCTGCGCGCGGTGGTCGCGCTCGAGCAGAGCATGAACCCGTCGAACCTGATCGTGACCAACGTGCCGGGACCGCCCTTCCCGCTCTACGTGCTCGGCTCGCGCATGGTGTCGGCGAACCCGCTGGTCACGCTTCTCGCAAACCAGGCGCTCGGCATCGCGGTGTTCACCTACGACGGGCGCATGCAGTTCGGCTTCAACGCCGACTGGGACCTCGTGCCCGACCTGCACGACCTGGTGCTCGACACCGAGCGCTCGTTCGCCGACCTGCGGCGCGCGGCGGGGCTCGACGGCGCGGCGTCCGCGGCCGGGGCCCGAGCGACGGCAGCGAGCGCCGCGTCCTGAAGGGCTCCCGCCGGGCTCGACATCGCGAGCGCTCACGCGCCACGGCTAATCGGGATGCGACAGCACCGAGAACCCTTGGCGCCGCGCCGCCTCGCCCAGCCGGTCGTCGACCGTCACGAACGAAAGCCACGTGCGGCCGCTCGTCGCAGGC
>VGTK01000106.1 GCA_016874715.1 Deltaproteobacteria bacterium
TGAGCCCGCTCTGGTTCGCCGCGCGCGCTCGCCCGCTCGCGCGCGCCTCCCGGTGGGGTCCGGCGATCGACTCAGCTCGCGCTCGGGCTCGACGCGTCGGCGCCGCGGTCGGCCCACTCCCGGACGATCTTCTCGTAGTCGATCGCCGGCGCGTCGACCGGCCCGACGCTGCGTGACCAGCGCGCCTGCAGGCGCTCGAAGGCCGCCGCGAGTCGCGCGCGGACCATCGCCTCGTGCGGCGCCGGGCCCGACAGCCCCGCCCGCTGCAGGACGCGGATGACCCGCGTGCGCGAGGACGGCCTCAGGTGCCCGCGGCGCACCAGGTCGTCGAGCGAGTTGCGCAGGCGATCGCCGTTGTAGCCGGCATCGGCCACCAGCGCGCTCGCGATCGCGCGGAGCGCCGTATCGTCGAGCAGCCCGAGCTGGTGCAGCGATGCCCCGGTCTGCAGGTAGTTGAACGCCGGCACGAGGCGCGAGCCGAACCCGTGGAAACGCCCGGGTGGGGTGCGGCGCTCCAGGTTGATGTAGATGCGCAGCACGACCTCGGAGTGCTGCGCGAGCGCGTCGACCGCGCGCACGACACGCGCGATCGCACCGCGCTCGACCTCGAGCACGCGCAGCAGCCCGTCGGTGGCGTCGGCGGTCAGGCGGCCCGCGAGGATGTCGGCGTACATCGAGTAGATGAGCGGGTCGCTCTCCCAGTCGTCACCGAACAGCACCTCGCGACGCGCGGCGGGGCCCGCCCGCCGGCTGTCGAGCAGCTCACCCAGCTTGTAGCCGAGGTGCTCGCGCAGGCTTCGCCAGCGGCCGCGCACGAGGTGGCGCAGCTGGTCCTTGAACATGATGCCGTCGTACTCGACCCCGTCGAGCTCCAGCTTCTGGCGAATCGCGTTGCCGATCTGCGGCGGGCTCGCCGACAGGAAGAACACGTAGGGCCGCTCGGCGCGGTCCTTCGCACAGCGGCGCAGCCCTCGAATGAGCTGCGGCACCCCCGGCAGGTGTACCTTGTCGCTGCCCGCCTCGAAGGGGATCTTCACCATCTGCCGCAGGCTTTCGAACTGCGTGCGGAGGTAGGTCTTGTCGAGGTCCCAGCGAAACGTGATCGCCGCGCGTTCGGGGGCCGCTGCGGGCGGCATCGCCGCGCGATCGGGGGCCGCTGCGGGCGGCATCGCCGCGCGATCGGGGGCCGCTGTGGGCGGCATCGCTGCCCTCGGCCGCTCCTCGGTGGTCACCGGATCTCCGCGATGGCTTCGGCGATCTCGGGCGAGATGCGGTCGCGGACCGCCTTCGCCGCGACCTTGATGGCGTTCTTCACCGCCGGCGCGGTCGAGCGGCCGTGCGCCTTGATGCAGATGCTCTCGAAGCCGAGGATCGGCGCCCCGCCGTAGGACCGGAAGTCTGCGAGATCCCGGATGCGCGAGATGCCGGTCGACAGCATCGCCATGCCGATGCGCCAGCGCCAGCTGTCCTGGGCCGCGTGCGTCGCGACGGTGGTCGCCACCTCGCCGATGCCCTCGATGAGCTTCAGCACGACGTTGCCGAGGAGCCCTTCCGCGACGATCACGTCGGCCTTGCCGGTCGTGACGTCGTTGCCCTCGACGTTGCCCACGAAGTCGAGCTGTGGCGGCGCCTTCATGCGCTTGTACGCCTCGACGAGGACGTCGCCGCCCTTCGACTCCTCGCTGCCCATGTTGAGCAGTCCGACGCGCGGGCGCGCGACCTTCGACACGCGGCGGGCGTACGCGCTCCCCATGACCGCGAACTGCGTGAGCTCGATCGCGTCGCAGCGGATCGTCGCGCCGACGTCGAGCAGCAGGCCCAGCGCGTCCTGGCCGGGGTATTCGGTCTGGCGTGGAAACACGCTCGCCAGCGCCGCCTTCTTCACGCCCCGGATGAGCTTGAAGTTCTTCGCCGCCGCGAGGACTGCGGCGCCGGTGTTCCCCGCGGTGACCATCGCGTCGGCTTCGCCGGCGGCGACCATGCGGGCCGCGACGCTGATCGACGCGTCCTTCTTGGTGCGCAGCCCCTCGTGCGGGTCCTCGGCCATGCCGATCGCGGCGGAGCAGTGGCGGACCGAGATCAGCTCGGGGTTGTAGGGTCCGGCGTCGAGCAGGGCCTGGATCCGGTCGGAAGCGCCGACGAGGACCATCTGGATGTCCGATTCGAGCGATGCCTGAGCCACCCCACGCACGATCTCGTCGGGCGCGAGGTCCCCGCCCATGGCGTCGACCGCGATGCGTGGCATCCCCGTCCTCTCCCCTGCCTCAGAAGAGCCTGCGTCCGGACAGGCGGCGCAGCAGCTGGCGGGTGGTCAGCCGGTACTTGAAGGCCTTGCGGCCGTCGATCTCGACCACCGGGACCTCGTCGCCATAGCGCTCGGCGAGGGCCGGATCGGTGTCGACGTCGACCACCTCGAGCGAGAAGGCGGCAGCGCCGCGCGCGGCCGCGATCTGCTCGAGGGCCTCGTCGCACAGGCAGCAGTCCCGGCGGCTGTAGACGACCACCCGCCGCTCCACCCGCCCCTCGGTTGACTCCCGCACACTGGTTCGGTAGCCAAGTCGGTTACTCTTGCCAAGGGATCAAAGCATGGCTTACGCGATCATCCGTACGGGGGGAAAGCAGTACCGGGTCGAACCGGGCGACGTCATCTGGGTCGAGGCCCTCGATGGCGACGTCGGGAGCGAGATCACCTTTCCCGAGGTGCTGCTGCGCGGCGAAGGCGACCAGGTGACGATCGGTGCGCCGCTCGTCGATGGCGCGTCGGTGGCCGCGAAGATCATCGGCCAGGAAAAGACCCGAAAGATCCTGGTCTTCAAGAAGAAGCGCCGGAAGAACTACCGTCGCCGGCACGGTCATCGCCAGCTCACGACCGGCGTCCAGGTCGTCTCGGTCGGCTGAGCGCGGGAGACACGATGGCACACAAAAAGGGACAGGGCAGCACCCGCAACGGCCGTGACAGCGCCGGGCAGCGTCGCGGCATCAAGCTGTACGGCGGCCAGGACGCCCGTGCGGGCAACATCATCGTCCGCCAGCTCGGCACGCGGATCCACCCGGGCAAGAACGTCGGCATGGGCCGTGACTACACGCTCTTCGCCCTGATCGACGGCACCGTGCAGTTCGACCGCATGGGCAAGGACCGTCGCCGGGTGAGCATCGTTCCGGCCGCCGAGACACCGGCAGAGTCCGCCTCGGCCTGACGCCCTCCGAGCGCGAGCCCGCCGCGCGATCCCTGGCTCGCCGCTCTCGAGGCGGGCTCCATGAAGTTCATCGACGAGGTCAAGATCCTCGCCATCGGTGGCGCGGGCGGTAACGGCTGCATGGCCTTCCGGCGCGAGAAGTACGTTCCGCGCGGGGGCCCTTCGGGCGGCGACGGCGGACGCGGCGGGCACGTGATCCTGCGCGCCGACCGTGGCCTCACCACCCTGCTCGACCTGAAGTACCGGCCCAGGCTGGTCGGCGAACGTGGCGAGCACGGTCGCGGCAGCGAGCAGTACGGCCGCGGTGGTGACGACCTCGTCGCCCGCGTTCCCGTCGGGACGATCGTCCACGATGCCGATACCGGCGAGCGGCTCGCCGACCTCGACCACGATGGCGCCGAAGCCGTCGTCTCGCGAGGCGGACGCGGCGGCCTCGGCAACATCCACTTCAAGTCGTCGACCAACCAGGCTCCGCGCCACACCACCCCGGGCGAGCCCGGCGAGGAGCGCCAGCTCCGGCTGGAGCTCCGGCTTCTGGCCGACGTCGGCGTGCTGGGCTTCCCGAACGCGGGCAAGTCCTCGCTCATCGGTCGCCTGTCGGCCGCGCGGCCGAAGATCGGCGACTACCCGTTCACCACGCTGGTGCCGCAGCTCGGCGTGGTGCGCGTCGACGAGGGCAGCTCGTTCGTGATCGCCGACGTCCCCGGCCTCATCGAGGGCGCGCACCAGGGTACGGGCCTCGGTACGCGCTTCCTGCGCCACCTGTCGCGCACCGCGCTCCTGCTGCACGTGCTGGACCTGTCGCCCGCAAGCGGTCGCGATCCGATCCACGACTTCGCCGTGATCAACCGCGAGCTGGAGCTCGCCGACCCCGAGCTCGCGGCGAAGCCGCAGATCGTCGCCGCGAACAAGCTCGACCTCGCCGAAGCCCGCGAGCGCTTTCCCGAGGTCGTGGCCGCTCTCGCCGCCCGCGGTCACGCCGTGCTCGGCATCTCGGCCGCGACCGGCGAGGGGCTGCCCGAGCTCGTGCGCGCCATCGCGCGCGCGCTCGACGAGCTGCGTCGCGAGGCCGCCCAGACGGCTTGCGCCGATGACCGGGCCGAGGATGGCTTGCGTGGCTGAGACACGGCAGATCGACGTCAAGCCCGCCCTGCTCCGCCGCGTGCGCCACGTCGTGGTGAAGATGGGCTCGTCGCTGCTCGCCGGACCCGCCGGCCTCGACCCCGCAGCGCTCGCCCGCCTCGCGGCCGACATCGCGGCGATCCGTGCGCGCGACATCGCGGTCACGGTCGTCAGCTCCGGGGCGATCGCCGCCGGCCGCACGATCCTCGGCGGCGCCGAGCCCCGGACGATTCCCGAGCGACAGGCCACCGCGAGCGTCGGCCAGATCCAGCTCATGGCCGAGTGGCAGAAGGCGTTCGCCGCGCACGGCATCGTCGTCGCGCAGATCCTGCTCGACGCCGACGATCTCGCGAATCGCAGACGCTACCTGAACGCCGAGCACGCGCTCGCGACCCTGCACGCGCGTCGCGCCCTGCCGATCGTCAACGAGAACGACACGGTGTCGGTCGACGAGCTCAAGTTCGGCGACAACGACAACCTCTCCGCCCTGGTCGCGAGCCTGGCCGGCGCCGACCTGCTGGTGATCCTCAGCGACGTCGGCGGGCTCCACACCGAGAACCCCGCAACCAGCCCCGACGCGCGCCGCATTCCCGTCGTCGAGCGCGTCGAGAGCGCGACGCTCGAGCTGGCAAGCGGCGGCAACGCCCTCGGCACGGGCGGCATGCGCTCGAAGCTCCTCGCCGCGCGGAAGGCCGCGGCGGCCGGCATCGCGGCGGTGATCGCCGACGGGCGCACCTCGGGAACTCTCGGCGACGTGCTCGACCCGCGCAGCGACGTCGGCACGCTCGTGCTGCCCCTCGCCGACCGCCTCGCGCGCCGCAAGCACTGGATCGCGTTCACCGTCAAGCCCAAGGGCACCCTGCGCTGCGACGCAGGCGCCGTCGCGGCGGTGGCCGAGCGCGGGCGGAGCCTGCTGCCGTCGGGCGTGTTCGAGGTGTCGGGACGCTTCGAGAGCGGGGACTGCGTGCGCCTGGTCGGTCCGGACGGGCAGGAGTTCGCCCGCGGCCTGGTCAGCTACCGCGCGAGCGAGGCGGCGCGCATCGCCGGGCGCAAGAGCAGCGAGGTCGAGCAGATCCTCGGCTACAAGATGGGCGACGCGATCGTGCACCGGAACGATCTCGTCGTGACGGCCGCCGAGGGTGCGGAGCGCGGCGAGGCGCGCTCCGCGTGAGGCCCGGCGGCAAGGTGGATTCACGGGATTCGGAGAGAGGTCGGTCGTGAGTGAACGAGCATCCTTCATCGCCGAGCCGGCGCGCGCCGCGCGCGCGGCTCTCCGTCCGCTGCGGCTCGCGACCACCGACGAGAAGAACGCCGCGCTGCGCGCCTTCGCCCGCCTGCTGCGCGACGGCGAGGCGGCGCTGCTGGCCGCGAACCGCCGCGACCTCGGCGCCCTGCACGAAGCGACGGCCGCCTTCCGCGACCGCCTGACGCTCGACGGAAAGCGCATCGACGCGATGGCACGCGGCCTCGAGGCGATGGCCGAGCTGCCCGACCCGGTCGGCGAGACGATCACCACCTGGCGTCGCCCGAGCGGCCTCGAGATCGCGCAGGTGCGCGTCCCGCTCGGCGTGATCGGCGTGATCTACGAGTCGCGACCGAACGTCACCGCCGACGCGGCCGGCTTGTGCCTCAAGTCGGGGAACGCGGTCCTGCTCCGCGGCGGCTCCGAGGCGATCGCGACCAACACGGCGATCGCCGACGTCGCCGAGAAGGCGCTCGCCGAGGCCGGTCTGCCGTCCGGCGCGGTGCAGCTGGTGCGCACCACCGACCGCAAGGCGGTCGACGAGATGCTCGGTGCCCTCGGCGTGATCGACGTGATCATCCCGCGCGGCGGACCCAGCCTGCTGCACGCGATCCACGAGAAGGCGCGCGTGCCGGTCATCCAGCACTTCGAGGGCATCTGCCACACGTTCGTCGACCGTGCGGCGAACGCCGCACAGGCGGTCGCGATCTGCGTCAACGCGAAGGCGTCGCGCCCCGGCGTCTGCAACGCGATGGAGACGCTGCTCGTCCACGAGGAGATCGCGCCATCGTTCCTGCCGGAGGTCGCGTCGGCGCTGGAGTCGCGCGGCGTCGAGCTGCGCGGCTGCGAGCGCACGCGTGCGATCCTGACGCAGGCCAGGGCGGCGAGCGCAGCGGACTGGGACACCGAGTATCTCGACCTCGTCCTGTCGATTCGCGTGGTGCGCGACGTCGCCGACGCGATCGAGCACATCGCCGAGCACTCGACCGGCCTCGCCGAGGCGATCGTGACCGAGGACCGCGCGACCGCGCGCCGCTTCGCCCGCGAGGTCGATGCGGCAGCCGTCTACGTCAACGCGTCGACGCGCTTCACCGACGGCGGCGAGTTCGGCTTCGGTGCCGAGATCGGCATCTCGACCAACCGCCTGCACGCACGCGGACCGCTCGGCCTGCGCGAGCTGACGACCTACAAGTACGTCGTGCAGGGCGACGGCCAGGTGCGCTGAGCGCAGCGCGGGAGAGCGCTCTGACACCAAGGCGCACGGGACTCTTCGGCGGCAGCTTCAACCCGGTCCACTTCGGTCACCTGCGCACCGCCGAGGAGATCCGGGAGAGCGCGGCGCTCGACGAGGTGTGGCTGGTGCCGGCGCACCAGCCACCGCACAAGGGGGCACACGACGTCGCACCGCCCGCGGACCGCCTGCGCATGCTCGAGCTGGCCGTCGCCGGCACGCCCGGGCTGCGCGTCGAGCCGATCGAGCTCGAGCGTCCCGGCCCGTCCTACACGATCGACACCGTGCGGTTGCTCAAGGGCCGCCATCCGGGCCGCCACTTCGCCCTCGCGCTCGGCATGGACGCCTTCCGCGAGCTGCACACCTGGCACCGGTTCCTCGAGCTCCCCACCGAGTGCGACCTGATCGTCACCTCCCGCCCACCGGACGTGGTCGCGCCGGGCCCCGCTGCCCTGGCGCGTGCCACGAGCTCGATTGCCGTCCTGGAGTCCTTCCGGTATGACGCGGACATCCGTAGTTTCCGTCACCTCAGCGGGAACCGTCTCGACTTCGTTCCGGTCTCCGCGATCGACATCTCCGCCTCGGCGCTGCGCGCCGCAGTCGCTACGGGACGATCGCTCCGGTTTCTCACCCCGCAACCCGTCATCGATTACATCCGGGTGCACGGCCTCTACGAGACGGCCGCAAACGCCTGAAGGGAGCAGCTCCCCCGTCGTGAACAGATCCCCGTCGCGCAATGGTACCGCCGACTCCATCTGGGACCGCGCCGTGCTGTGTGCCGAAGCCGCGCTCGACAAGAAGGGCATGGACCTCGTCGTGCTCGACGTCCGCGAGCACACCTCGATCGCCGACTACTTCCTGATCGTGTCGGGCCGCTCGGACACCCAGGTGCGCTCGATCGCCGAGCACGTCGAGGAGGTCTGCCGCAAATCCGGCTACCGGCCGCTCGCCGTCGAGGGGTTGCGCCACGGACAGTGGGTGCTGATCGACCTCGGCGACATCCTGGTGCACGTCTTCTACGCCCCGGTGCGCGAGTTCTACGACCTCGAGCGGCTCTGGTCCGAAGCGCCGCACCGCGCGCTCCCGCCGTCGCTCACGGCCCTCGCCGCCGCGACCGCGTCGGGCGAGACCGCCGACGGCCCGAGGTAGTCCGCTGTTCCGCCGGCTGGCCGCAGCCGTCCTCGTCGCCGCCGTCGGCGCCGGAGTGGGCTACCTCTTCTACCACAACGCGCACACGGTCGCGCTGCGCCTCGGCAGCCAGTCCTCGGTCGAGCTGCCGGTGGCGGCGCTCGTCCTCGCGACGCTGGGCCTCGGCGCCGCCCTGATCCTGACCGGCGGCGCGCTCCGCTCGAGCGCCAGCAGCGTCGTCGGCTGGCGGCAGCGCCAGCGGGAGCGCCGGCATCAAGCCCTGCTGCGGGTGCGCGAGGACGGCCACCGCTGGCTCTGGTCCGGAGACCTCGACGCGGCTACCCGCGCACTCGCGCGATACGTCGAGCAGAACCCGCACGACGTCGACGCCGTGCTCGCGCTCGCCAACGCCTATGACGAGCGGGGCGAGCTCGAGGCCGAGCGCCGGCTCCTCGAGACCGAGCGCGCCGTCGTCGGCAGCGAGGCGCGCCTGCTCCACCAGCTGGGACGTCTCGCGCTGAAGCGCGGCAACGCCGGTGCCGCCATCGACTGGCTGCGCGAGGCGGTGCAGCAGCACCCGGAGAGCCCGCGTCTACTCGGCGAGCTCACGGCCGCCCTCGCGGCCGAGGGACGCTTCGCCGAAGCGGTGCCGGTCGCTCAACGCCAGGTCGCCGCCGAGCGCCAGCCCGCACACCGCGACGAGGCGATCCAGAACTTGACGGCGCTCCGCTACCGGGCCGCGGAATCCGATCCCGACGCCACCTCCGGCGATCGGGCGCTGCGCCGCCTGCTCGGCGAATCCCCGGAGTTCGTTCCCACCGTCCTGCGGCTTGCGAGCCGAGCACGCGCGGCCGGCGACATCCGTACGGCAGAGCGCCTCTACCGCGACGCGATCCGCCGCAGACCCCGGGGCGTTCTGCTCGAGCGACTGACCGCGCTGCACGCGGCGTCCGGACAGGTCGACCGTGCGCTGCCCATCCTGCGCGATGCCTGCTCCGGCAACGACCTCGCCGGACCGCGACTCGCCCTGGCGCGCGCCCTGGTGCAGGCCGGCAAGCACCCGGCCGCGGACGCGGAGCTGGCCGACCTGGTGCGCGATACCCCGGCCTGGCGCAACAACGGCATCGATGTCGCGCCCGAACGCGACCTGGTCGCCGGCGAGCTGGCGCTCGCCCGCGCGCAGGACCGCGAGGCCGCCACGCTGCTCGGCCGCGCGGCCACCGGGGGCCATCGGCCGTTCGCCTACGCCTGCCCTCGCTGTGCGCGGGTGTGGTCCGAGTGGCGCGATCAATGCCGCTGCGGCGCCTACGGCACGCTCGATTGGGTCGTGGACGCGACACCGGCGGCGCGCGGGCGCGCTGCCGGCGAGCCGCTGGCGGCCGCGGGCGCCTGACGGCGCGCGGGCAACGTCAGCCGGACGTGCCCGCGAACAGGAATGGGTGCAGCTGCAGCAGTCCCGCGAGGTCGTGGATGTCGCTCTGCAGGTCCGGCACCAGGACGAGCGGCACGCTGCGCGGCAGCCCCTGCCGGAAGATCTCCGAGCGTACCTCGTCACCGCGCGCCCTCGCCTGGTACACGACGAAGTTCTGCGCCAGGCGATCGGCGAGCGGCGCGTCTGCGGCGCCCGAGGCCGCGTCCGCTGGCCGGCGTGCGGTCTTCACGCGGCGTGCCGGCGGTGCGGCAGCGGATGCCGGACGCAGCCGCGCCAGCTGCTCCGCGACGAGATCCCGGATGCTCTCGAACGACGCCTCACCGTCGCCCATCGCGAGGTGCGGATGGACGCGATTCATGACGACCCCCTTGAGCGGCATGCCACGCGCGGACATCTGCGCGACCAGGTAGTCCGCCTGATCGAGCACCTGCTCGTCCGGCCCGGCCACGAGCAGAAACGCCGTCGACGGGTCGCGGAGCAGCTGCGTCACGCGTTGCACGCGCGGCTCGAAATCCTCGAAGAGTCCGGTCATGGCGCTGAAGAAGTCGGTCACGTCGGCGAGCGCCGTGACACCGGTGGCATCCTCGATCTTGTGCAGAAGGAATCCGACGGTGCGGTTCATCGTGCGCAGCGTCGACCATCCCGCCGAGAACGACGGCCGCACGAACCACTTGACGATCTTCCGGTCGAGAAAATCGAGCAACCGCTCCGGGGCCTCGAGGAAGTCGAGCGCGTGCTGCGTCGGCGGCGTGTCGACGACGATCAGGTCGTAGCGACCGCTCGCGTCCAGCTCGCCGAGCTGCTCGACCGCCATGTACTCCTGCGAGCCCGCGAAGCTCTGCGAGAGCTGCTCGTAGAAGCGGTTGTCGAGGATCCTGCGGCGCGCGTCCTCGTTCGGCACGTGGCGCTCGACGAGCTCATCCCAGCTGCCCTTCTGGTCGAGCATCATCGCGGCGAGGCTGCCGCCGGCGTCGCTTCCCGCCGTCTCGAGCACCGTGTCGGGAACCCGCACCGGCGTGTTGCCGATCGGCCCGACCCCGAGCGAGTCCGCGAGCCGGCGTGCCGGGTCGATCGTGAGCACGATCGCGTTGCGTCCCTGCAACGCCCCCCACAACGCGATCGTCGCCGCGGTCGTGGTCTTGCCGACGCCGCCCGAGCCCGCACACACGACGATCCGGTGCCCACGCACCAGCTCGGCGATCTCGTCGATGCCGCGGGCCGCCACGCTAGCTCTTCCCGCCGCGCGAGCGCGGCGCGGGCCCGGCGCCCGACCGCGCGTCGAGCTGCTCGGCCAGCATGGCGCCGAGACGGCCGACCTCGTCTGCGCCGAACTCCTCGTTGAACAGGTACGGCAGCTTGACCAGCGGTGCATCGATCCGCGCAAGCAGGCGCTGTACGTGCGACGCGTTGATCTCCGCCCAGCCGATCTCCTCGCTCGCACGCGCGACGATCTCGGCCAGGATGGACGTGGCATCGAGCACGGCGCCCTTGCCCCGGCCGCGCGATGCGGGCGACCGGAAGATGGGCTGCACGTCCGGAATCGGCAGGCCGTCGAGCTCCGCCCGCGTGCACGGGGCCTCGTGGACCTGGTTCACGACCAGCGTCGCCGTATGCATGCCCAGGTCGTCGAGCCCGCTCACCATCTCGAACGTCTCGTTGGTCGGCATCTCCTCGGCGAGCGTCACCACCACGACTCCGGTCGCCTCCGGGTCGCGCAGCAGCCCGACCACGCGCTCCGCCTCACGGTGCACGAGACCCGCCGGAAACGCCTCGAGCGCCGCCCGGGGCATCCGCAGGTACTGCAAGCTGTGGCCGGTCGCCGGGCCGTCGACGAGCACCAGCTGGTGCGCGCCCGGCGCGCCCGTCGCGTCGGTGGGATTCCGCTGCTCGGCCTCGTACCACAGCTTGCCGACGGCCATCAGCTCCTTCAGGCCCGGCGCCGCCGCGACGAAGTACTGGTACACGTTGCTCGAGAAGACGGTCTTCAGCAGCCTGCGCACCGGAACGATGAGCCCGAGGTACTCCTCGAGCGCCTTGCGGCCGTCGATCATCATGTACTCGATGCGGTCGAGCCACGCGGGCGGGTGCACCTGCCCGCGCTGCGTGGCGAGCGCCGCTTCGAGCCCGCGCGCTCCCTCGATCTCCACCACGAGCACACGCTGGCCGCGGCGCGCCGCCTCGAGCGCGATGCCGAGCGTCACCGTGGTCCGGCCGACGCCCCCCTTCCCGACCGTGAAGACGAGGCGACGCCGCAAGAGATCGGCGAAGCTCAGTTGTCGCACTCCTCTCGTCTCATCGATCACCGCGCTCGGCGAAGCCGATCGAGACGTCAGCCGCCCCTCGGAGCGCGGCGCAGCACGAGGCACGCGTTGGTGCCACCGAAGCCGAACGAGTTCGAGACCGCGACGTCGAAGGAGGCTGCGCGGGCCCGGTTCGGCACGTAGTCCAGATCGCAGGCCGGATCGGGACTCTCGTAGTTGATCGTGGGCGGCAGCATCTGCTCGCGCAGCGCGAGCGCGGCGTAGACGGCCTCCAGGCCGCCGGCCGCACCGAGCAGGTGGCCCGTCATCGACTTCGTCGAGCTGACGGCGAGCCTCGCAGCGTGCTCGCCGAACACGTGCTTGATGGCGAGCGTCTCGTTCGCGTCGTTGTGCTCGGTCGAGGTGCCGTGCGCGTTCACGTAGCCGACCTCGGCCGGCGCGACGCCCGCGTCCGCGAGGGCGAGGCGCATGCACTCGGCGGCCCCGCCGCCTTCCGGTGCGGGCTGCGTGATGTGGAACGCGTCGGAGTTGGCACCGTAGCCGATCACCTCCGCGACGATCGTGGCACCACGTGCCAGCGCCGACTGCATCTCCTCGAGGACCAGGATCGCCGCCCCCTCGCCGATCACGAAGCCGTCCCGGTCGCGGTCGAACGGGCGGCTCGCCCGCTCGGGTTCGTCGTTGCGCGTCGAGAGCGCTCGCATCACCCCGAACCCGGCGACGCCGAGCGGCGTGACCGCAGCTTCCGCACCGCCCGCGAGCGCGGCATCGAGGTAGCCGTCCCTGACCAGCCGGAACGCCTCGCCCACGCCGTGCGCACCCGACGCGCACGCGCTCGTCGGCGCGTAGTTGATGCCCTTTGCGCCGAAGCGGATCGAGATCTGGCCTGGCGCGAGATTGCCGATCAGCTTCGGGATGAAGAACGGAGACAGGCGCTTGAGCCGCGTCTCGAGAAACGACGAGTGCGTGTCCTCGATCGTTGCGAGGCCACCGATCCCGACGCCCACGATCACGCCGACGCGCCCCGCGTTCTCCTCGCCGATCACGAGGCCGGAGTCGCGCATCGCCATCGTCGCCGCACCCAGCGCGTACTGGATGAACAGGTCCATCTTCTTCCGGTCCTTCTTCTCGACGAAGTCGTCGGGGGAGAAGTCCGGGACCTCGCCGGCGATGCGGGTCGGGAAGTCCTCGCAGGCGAAGCGCGAGATCGGCCTGATCCCGGAGCGGCCGGCGAGCAGGCCCTCCCAGTTGCGCTCCACGCTGCAGCCGAGCGGGCTGACCGCACCGAGACCGGTGATGGCAACCCGGCGCCTGGATCGTACGTCTCTGTGCATTTCAACGCTCAGGTCGTCCGTGCCTCACTCCGTACGAAACGGTGGGACGGAGTCAAGACGGCGTCGCGCGACGCACGTACGCCCGCCCGCCCTCGTCGCACACCCACAGGCTCGCCCCCGTCGCACGACGCGCACCCAGAGGCTCGCCCCCGTCGAGCGACGCACACCGGCCGGCTCGTCCTCGCGGTCGGCGAAGCGTCTGCGGGCGTCAGGCGGTCATGAGGCCGAATCCGACCGCGCGCATCGCCCACGACGTCGCCGGAGCGGCCAGGGCTGCCAGAACGACCGCCGCGTCGACCGCGCCGAACGAGCGCTCCAACAGAAACGTCCGCCGACCCGGCAACGAGAAGCCGCGCATGTCGAGCGCGATCGCCATCTGGTCCGCTCGCCGGAGCGCCCCCATGAACACCGGGATGATCACCGGCACCGTCTGCCGAAGCCTCGCGCGAACGCCGCGCGCTTCGGCGCCGAGGCTGCGCAGCCGCTGGGCCTGCAGGACCGTGGCGGTCGAGTCGACGAACAGCGGCACCAGACGGAACGCCAGCGTGAGAGCGAAGCCGACGCGGTACGGCATGCCGAGGCGGGTGAACGCCGCCGTGAGCTCCTCGACGCGAGTCGTCGAGAGCAGGAGCACGTTGAGCAGCAGGAAGCTCAGCAGCTTGAGCCCCATGCCGAGCCCGAACACGAAGCCCATCCGGCTCGGCTGGAAGAGCCCCGCCCCGCCGGGGCCGCGGTAGAAGAACGTCCACACCACGACCGCGCCGAGCGGGATCACGACGAGCAGTCCGCGCAGGCGCAGGAGGTTCGGGCCGGCGTGCGCGAGCGGCGCTGCGACGAGCAGCACGGCGACGTACGGCACGATCGCAAGCGGGTGCTCGAGGGAGAACACGGCAAGGAAGAACGCCGCCACGGCGAACAGCTTGGCGAGCGGGTGAACCGCGTGCAGCGGACCGGACCGGTCGAGGTAGAGCGACGACGTCACGACACACCTCCTCTCTGCACGCACGCGGCGAGGTCCTCGGGCGAGCGCACGGTCGCGCCGAAGCGCAGGCCGAGAAGGGTCGCGTCCGGCAGCACGAACGACGCCCGTTCGAGCGCCGCGGTCGCACGGAAGAGCTGATGCACACCACCGTCGACCAGCACGCGCCCGCGGGACATGAGGATCGCGCGGGTCGCGTGGCCGGCCACGACCCACGGCGCGTGCGTGATGACGACGATCGTCCTTCCCGCGTCGTGCAGCTCGCGGAGCAAGCCCAGGATCGCGCGCTGCTCGTGGTAGTCGAGCCCGGTGGTGGGCTCGTCGAGGATCAGGACGCGCGGCTCGGTTGCAAGGACCGCCGCGACCGCGAGGCGCTGGCGCTCGCCCTTGCGCAGCACGAAGGGATCGGTGCCACGCCTCCCCTCGAGACCGCACACACCGAGGGCCCGCGCGACCCGCGCCTCGACCTCGTCCGCAGGGAGCCCCAGGTGACGGGGCCCGTAGGCCACCTCCTCCTCGACGCTGGCGCAGAACAGCTGGTGATCGGGATCCTGGAAGACGAAGCCGACCTCGCGTGCGACGTCGCCCAGACCGAGGCGACGCAGGTCGCGGCCGGCGAGGTAGACCGCTCCGGACGTCGGGGCCAGAAGCCCGTTGAGATGCTTCGCGAGCGTGGTCTTCCCCGATCCGTTCTGCCCGATCAGCGCGACGTACTCGCCTTCCTCGATCGCGAGCGACACGTCGTCGAGGGCGACGCGGCCGCTTTCGTACGAGAAGCGGACGTTCTCGACCGCGAGGATCGGCCCACCGCGCCCGGCTGGCGCCGGCGCGTCCGCGCGGGCCGGTGCCTCGGGGGCCGGAACGAGCCCGTGCGCGCGCAGGATGCGCTCGGCATCGTCGAGCGTCGCGAGGCGTTCGGACAGGGCCAGCTGGTGACGGACCACGTCGAGGTCGCGCGGCCGCACGCCGCACGCGTCGAGCAGCGCGACGTCGCCGAGCAGCGCGGCGGCGTCGCCCTGCGCCGCGATCCGTCCGTCCCGCAGCAGCACCAGACGATCGGCCGCCTCCGCGGCCCGGATCTCGTGCTCGACGAGCACGATCGCGACGCCCGCGGCGCGCAGCGCACGCAGCAGGTCGAGCACGGCGCGCTTGCCATCGGGATCGATGTCGGTGGTCGGCTCGTCGAGCAGCACGACCTGCGGCTCGAGCGCCAGAATCCCGGCGATCGCGAGACGCTGCTTTTCCCCGCCCGACAGCGTCGCGGGGTCGCGCGCGGCGAAGCCTGCGAGGCCGACGCGCGCGAGCGCGTCGTGCGAGCGCGCCGCGATCACCTCGCGCGGCAGCCCGAGCTGCTGCGGCGCGAAGCCCACCTCGAGCGCGCAGTTGGTCGAGAAGAGCTGCGCCTCGAAGTCCTGGAACACGATACCGACGCGACCCGCGAGCGCGCCGGGCTCGACCGTCCCGAGATCGCGCCCGAACGCGACGCGCTCGCCGGCGATCTCGGCGCGCACGAACGACGGGACGACCCCGGTCAAGCACTTCAGCAGCGTCGACTTGCCCGCCCCGCTCGCGCCCATGACCGCGACCATCTCGCCGGACCGAACCGCGAAGTCGACGCCATCGAGCACGGGTGCCGCCGCCCCGGGGTAGCGGCAGCGGAAGCGGCGCAGCTCCAGCAGCGGATCGGACGGCACGCCGGCGGCGAGCGGATCGCTCACAGCAGCAGGAGCCCCGCCGCCGCGAGCGCCACGAACGGGGCGACGCCGAAGCCCACCTCGGGCGCGCGCGTCGGCGAGTTGCTGAGCTCGACCCATGCCGGCTGCCAGGCTCCCGTCGCGGCCAGATTCCCCGCGACGAGCCCACCCACGACGCCGACCAGCAGCAACCCGAGGCCGATGCGCGCGCGGAGCGGGCCGGGCCGGCGGGTCGGCATGACGTCGGTGAACAGCAGCTGCGCGCGCTCGACCCGCGGGTAGACCTGCCGCAGCACGAGGGGGGCGAGGATCCCGGCCGCGATCACGTTGTTCAGCAGCACGACGTTGCCCAGCAAGGGAAACGGGACGAAGCCGAGCAGGTTCAGGCCCCACCCGACGACCAGCGCGCAGCACGCGGCGCCGGCGACGAGGCTCACGGAGAAGCGCAACCAGTCGAGCGGGGTCGAGGGCACTGGCCGACCGCCGCCGAGCGCACGCCAGACCCGGTACGGCGCGACGCCGTACAGGAGGTTGCCCGCGAATCCGAAGACGTCGCCGGGTCCGAGGCCGCCAAAGGTGTCGCCGATCGCGTTGCCGATCGCAGCTCCCCAGCCTGCCGCCGGCCCGAACAGGAACGAGCACACCACCGGCACCGCGTTGGCCGGCCTGAGCTCGGTGATCCCCGGGATCAGCGGGATCACCTTGAACGGGATCAGGACCGCCGCGTACAGCGACGCGGACATGGCGGTCAGGACGACCATCCGCGTGCTCGACCACATCCCCAGCAGCTCGCCGCGACCTGCACGCGTCGGCGCAGGTTCCGTGGGCGCAGCTGGCGTGGGCGCAGGTTTGACGGACGCGCCGAGCATCCACTACCGTCTAACGCATGCGCCGACCCACTCCAACGCGGAGCGTTCTCGGAACGTTCGTGGTGCTCGCTCTGGCGACCGCGAGCGGCTGCAGCGCCGACAAGGTGCAGGTCGCACCGCCCGACGAGCTGTACCGAACGGCGACGCAGGATTACGTCGACGGCAACTACGGGATCTCGATCCAGACCTACAAGTACCTGCTCGACCACTACCCGCTCGATCCGCGCGCCGAGGACGTCGAGCTGCGCATCGCCGAGGCGCACTTCGCCAACGGCGCCTACGCCGAGGCGATCGCTACCTACATCGACTTCCAGCGCATGCACCCGACGAGCCCGCGGCTCGCCGAGGTCGAGTTCCAGATCGGCATGGCCTACGTCGGCCAGATGGACACCATCGACCGCGACCTCAATGCCGCGGCGAGCGCGCATGCACGCCTCGAGAGCGTGATCCTGCGCTACCCGAACTCCGACTACGCGAAGCGCGCGAAGGAGGAGCTGAAATCCGTGCGCGAGCACCTCGCGTCGCGCGAGCTCTACGTGGCGGAGTTCTACGCGAGAAGGGGAAACCATTCGGCGACCCGGACGCGCGCCGGCGCGCTGCTGGCGACGTACCCCGAGACCCAGGCCGCGGTCGACGCGCTCTCCGTGATCGCGGCCGACGCGCACAGCGCCGGCGACGACGACGTCGCCCAGCTCGCCGACGCCGCACACGCGGAGGCGTCGGCGAACCCCGAGACGATACCGGCGCGCACGCAGGGCAGCGCCGGGCTCGCGCTCCGCAACCGCATCGCGCCGAACGCGGTGGCGAGCCAGATCACGCCGATCACCCCGCCGCCCTCCGGCAAGAGCGCCGCGAAGCCGCTGTGAGCGGCGCGTCGATCGTCGGCGTCGGTGGTCACGACGTGGCGATCGTCGGCGTCGGTGGTCACGACGTGGCGATCGTCGGCGTCGGTGGTCACGACGTGGCGATCGTCGGCGTCGGTGGTCTCGGCGCACCGGCCGCCGCCGCCCTCGCCGCCTCCGGCGCGAATGCGCTGACGCTGATCGACGACGACCTCGTCGAGGTCTCGAACCTGCCGCGCCAGCCGCTCTTCGACGTCACCGACGTGGGAACGCCGAAGGTGGAGGCGGCCGCTCGACGGCTGCGCGCACTCCGGCCCGGGATGCGCGTCGCGACGATCCGCGCACGGGTCGATTCCGGCAACGCGGCGCGGATCCTTGCCGGGCACGGCGTGATCATCGACGGAACCGACGGGCTGCCGAGCAAGTCGATGCTGAACGACGCAGCCCTCACCCTGGGCATCCCTCTGGTGCACGCGGGAGCCGTCGGGCTCGACGGCCAGCTCTTCACCATCCTGCCCGGGCGCAGCGCGTGCCTGCGCTGCCTGTTCCCGGAGCTGCCCGGCGAGGACGACATGCCGACGTGTCAGCAGTCCGGCATCCTGGGCCCGGTGGTCGGAGCGATCGGGTTCGCCGCCGCCGCCGAGGCCCGACGGATCCTGTCGGGCGAGGCTCCGGAGCTGGCGAATCGGCTGGCCATCCTCGACGGCGTACGGGTCCGCTGGCGGACGGTCGCAGTGCGCCCGAACCCGCGCTGCCCGGCCTGCGACGCGGCGCGCACCGCGTCCCCGCCCGGCGTCCGCTCGCTTGCGTAGCCGAACCCCGGCAGCCAATATCCGCAACAACCAAGGAGGTCTTGTCCGATGCCTGTGAACGTGAAAGTGCCGACACCGCTGCGCAAGTTCAGCGCCGGTTCCGAGACGGTGAGCGGCAACGGTACGACCGTCGGCGCCCTGATCGAGGACCTCGAGAAGCGCCATGCCGGAATCCGCGAGCGCATCTGCGACGAGCAGGGCCGGGTTCGGCGCTTCGTCAACCTGTACCTCAACGGCGAGGACATCCGCTTCCTGCAGCAGCTCGACACCAAGTTGAAGGACGGCGACGAGATCTCGATCGTGCCGGCCATCGCCGGGGGCGCCGCCTGACCCACGCGACCTCCCTCGAGTCCGTGCACGGGGCGCTGCTGCGCGCGGACGACGTCGCGTCACTGGTCGGGCGCACACCTCTTCTACGCTTGACACAGGTGACACGCGACGTCCCGCGCGACGTCCGCATCTGGGCGAAGCTCGAGGGCTTCAATCCGGGCGGCTCGGTCAAGGACCGCCCCGCCCTCCGCATGCTGCAGGAGGGACTGAAGTCCGGGAAGCTCACGCGCGACAAGGTCATCATCGACTCGACGTCGGGGAACACCGGAATCGCACTGGCGATGATCGGCGCGGCGCTCGGCTTCCCCGTCGAGCTGGTCATTCCTGCGAACGTCAGCGTCGAGCGGCGGCAGATCATCGAGGCGTACGGCGCGAAGCCCATCGACAGCGACCCGCTCGAGGGCTCGGATGGGGCGATCCGCCTGTGCCGGCAGATCATCGCCGACCAGCCGGACCGCTACTTCAAGCCCGACCAGTACTTCAACGAAGCGAATCCACTCGCGCACTACTCCACGACGGGGCCGGAGGTCTGGGCGCAGACGCAAGGCCGCGTCACCCACTTCCTGGCTGGCATCGGAACGAGCGGGACGATCATGGGAACCGGGCGCTACCTGAAGGAGCGCAACCCGGCCGTGCAGATCCTGGCGGTCGAGCCCGACGACGCGTTCCACGGTCTCGAGGGCCTGAAGCACATGGCGAGCTCGATCGTGCCGGGGATCTATCGCGAGGGCGAGCTCGACGGGAAGATCCCTGCCCCGACCGACGATGCGTACGAGATGGTGTACCGCATCGGTCGCGAGGAGGGCCTGCTGGTGGGACAGTCGGCCGGTGCCGCGTGCTGGGCGGCGCTGCAGGTGGCACGCACGATCTCGCACGGCGACATCGTCGTCGTCTTCCCGGACTTCGGCGACAAGTACCTCAGCACCAACCTCTGGCAGGGATGGAGCCAGCGCACACCGCGCTTCCCGCGCGGTCCCGCAGCGGACCTCGCGAACCCCGACCTGCGTCTCGCCTGAGGGCGCCGCGGTGCGCCTCTCCGACGAGCAGATCGAGGTCTACAGCAGGCAGATCATCCTGCGCGAGGTCGGCGGCACCGGACAGGTGGCGCTGTGCACGGCGCGCGTGCGCGTGATCGGCACCGGTGCGGCGCCCGAAGCGTGCACCAGCTACCTGGTCGGCGCGGGCCTCGGCGTGGTCGCGGTGGACGCGCCCGTTCCCGGCAGTGCCGACGCACGCACGCTTCCGCTTCCCGCGCCCGACCGACGCGCGCCGGATGCGGTGGTGGAGATTGCCGGCGCTGCGGAATCCGCGGACGACCCCCCGTACGACGTGCTGCTCGACCTCGACATGGCGGCGGGCGTGGCAGCAGCGACGCCCGCACCTCGCCTGGGGGCCATCGTGCTGCGCGCCGATGCGCGCCTGGACCTGCACCTGCTCCTGCTGCCGGGCGGCGTGGCGTGCGTCGCGTGCACGCGCGTCGGCGCGCCCCCGCACTTGCCGCACCGGCCGTCGCCCATCGCA
>VGTK01000107.1 GCA_016874715.1 Deltaproteobacteria bacterium
CGTACGACGGCGCGCAGATTCTCGAGGCCGCGACCGTCGCCGAGGCGCTCAGCGTGCAGTTCCCGGACATCGACCCGACGCAGGGTCTGTCCTGGTACTACGACACCGTCGGCGCGCGCACCGTCGTCGGCCACAACGGCAGCGACTACGGCGTGACCACCGACATGTTCTTCGATCCGTCGACCGGCCACGGCGTCATTGTCCTCATCAACACCGACGACACGCCGGCGCGGCTGAAGGCGATGGCGCGCATCGAAGCGGCGCTGTTCGCGCTCGCAGAGATGCCGTAGCGCTCTTCAGGGAGCTGGCGAGGTGGCGGCCACCGCGCGATCGTCGAAGCGCCCGCTCGCGCGTGCCGACACGCCCGGTGCGCGCCCCGACCACTCGACGTGGAGCGTTCCCGCACCGAGCCCGGCACCGCGTAGCACCAGCTCCGCCTGCACGTCGTCGGTGGCGATGCGCCACTCGATCTTGCCGCTGACCTCGAGGTCCTCGGTCCAGCGGACGCCGCGGAGCCGGAAGCGTGCGCCGTCGGCGGTCGACGTCACGCGGAAGCGTCCGCCGCGCAGCCCGGCGCCGCTGCCGTCGTAGTTGACCCACCAGCGCGCGACGACGTCGGCGACCGTCTGCAGCCCGGCGTGCATGCGACGGAGATCGGCCTCGTCGCCCTCGTGGCCGAGAGCCGGCGTCATCGGCGGCAGGTCAGCTGCGCGGCGCGCGAAGTCGGGCACCAGTCGATAGTCGGGCACTCGATCCACGCACGACGTGTCACCGGCGTCGCCGGTGGCGAGGAAGCGGCGCACCAGCTCCGACGCGCAGCCGTCGAGATCGCCGAGCGCGGTGACGTGGAAGGAATTCCGCACGAGCAGCGAACGCGCGCTCGGGAAGAGCGCCGCTGCACGCTCGGCCTGCGCCACCGGCGTCAGCGAGTCGAGCTCACCCGACAGCACCAGCACCGGGATCGCGGGGAAGTCCGCCTCCGGCGGCACCGGTTGGCCCGGCGGATGGGCCAGCGGCGGTGTCGGCCAGGGGACGCAGAGACGCACCACGCTGTAGTCCTGCGGCACCGACAGCATCTCGTCGATCGTGAAGGGCGCGTAGACGTCGGGCTCGTCGCGCTGTTTCGCCTGGATCGCCGCGTCGGCCCCCGCGGCCCGCTCCGAGGCCGGCAGCGTGGCGTCGAAGATCTGCGGATAGTCGGCGCAGCTGACGGCGACGAAGAGCGCGCTGCTGAACTGGCGCGACGTCGTGCGCGAGCCGGCGCTGGCGGAACCAGTCTCGTTCTCGGCCACGAGTCGCAAGAACGGCGCGTGATCGCCGCCGGACCAGGCGCGTGCCGCAGCGTCGAGATCACGGTAGACGACCGGCCCCGACGCGTTCGACAGCATCACGAACGCGAGCGCGCGCGCGTCAGCGGTGACCTGCCGTCGTCGCCCGTCGCCGTCGGGGGCCATGCCACTCGCGGGTGCCGTGCGGAGCGACGCGAGCAACGCGGCGATGCGCGCGCTCGACGTACCGCCGCGTGCCGCACAGACGGGATTGCGCGCGCAGACGGCGTCGAAGCCGGCGTTCGCCTGCGCCGTCGCCTCCGGATACCACGGGTCGCCGCCGCGCGCGGCGAACGCGCCGTCGAGGACCATCCGACGCAGTCGTGCCGGGTGACGGCCGGCGAATACCTGGCCGAAGAAGGTGCCGTAGCTGTCGCCGTAGAGGTCCACCGGACCGAGCTCCAGTGCATCGAGCAGTGCGGCCAGGTCGTCGGCGGCGAGCGCGCTGCCGAACAGCGCCGCTTCTGGTCCGAGCTGTCGGCCGCAGGCTTCGACGTCGTCGGCGGCGTAGAGCGGGTCTCGTTGCAGCGCCCGGCATCGCAGCGTGCCGGACGCTCCTGTGCCGCGATTGTCCATCAGCAGGAGATGACGGTCGTCCAGCAGCGGTTCGAAGAGCGCCGCATAGTCGTAGCGCGATCCCTGCGTCGAGTATCCCGGGCCGCCCTCGGCGGCGACGATCGTGCCGGCGTTGGGGCGGGCGGGGTCACGCTGCGGGATGAGCGTGAAGGTGATGGCGATGGTGCCGGGCACGTCGCCGGCCGGATCGAGTGGGCGCGTCAGTCGCCCGCACCAACCGTCGCCGCAGCGGTGCAGGCCGAGCGGGCCGCCGGGTCGCAGCTCGGCGAGCGCCGCGGTCGCAACGAGGAGGCCCACGACCATCAGGCCAAAGACACGACGCATCGCGGAGGTCACGCGTCCACGGCCGAGCCGCCGATCATCGGACGCTCTGGAGGCGGCCAGGAAGCACAAAGCCGCGATTTTGTCATAACGTCAGCCTTATCGGACATTCCGCGCTTGGCTCCCTCCGCCCGGTGCCCGCAAAGTACGGTGGATCGGGAGCGTTCCGGCACGCGGAACAACCCGGTTCCGTGGCGCTCGGTACGGCCGGTGGCGGACTCGTGGGCCGCACGATCGCGCCGTGAAGGTGAACGCGAACGTGACCACGATCGGATCCTGACTGGAACACGTCGACGGACAGCAACCTGCCCTGTCCGAGGCTGACCTCGCGGAAGTGGCTTCCGGGCCGCCGCGGGCGACCGAGCTGCGCGAGGATCGTCTCGACGTTGTCGAGGACGTTGGGCCTGCCCGTGTCGTCTCTCTCTGCCACTCCGTTACCTCCCGGCCAGCTGGACCAATCCAGTCCCGCTGCTGATCCCGAATCCGCCGCACATGCTGTCCACATCAGAGCATAGGATGATAGGCGCCATAAAGGCCCGATTGTACGTCATCGAACGTTCGAGGCCGTTCTCCACCTTGGTGCGGATCTGCTTCTCAGGCCCTCGGCGGGACCCTGGGAGGCCGCTCGGCGGGCCCTCGGAGGCCTCGGAGTCAGGGATGGCAGCGTCTCGACGCGCTCGAGCTGCGCGGCATCGGGCGGAGGGAGCCAAGCGCGGAATGACGGCACCAGCCGTGCAGGAAGGCGTCGCCGACGCCCCACGGATCGGTCGCGAGGCGGACGTCGCCGTGCTCGAGCAGAAAGCCCGCGTGGTCGAGCCAGGTCAGCAGCGGCGGTATCGGCTGGCGAGCGGTACCGGGAACGACGCGCGCGGTGCAAGCGCGCGGCGTCGTGGCGCGGGTTGTTCACCCGCCGGCTCCTGATGTACGGCTGGCTCGTTTCCCCGCCCACCGCAGCCAAGGAGCCCGCGACATGAAGAGCCCCGTGATCGTCACCGCCGTCCGCACGCCCATCGGCCGCGCCCGCAAGGGCTCGCTGGTCGGGAAGGACGCGTTCCAGCTCGCCGAGGTGGCGGTGAAGGGCGTCGTCGAGCGCTCGAAGGTGGACCCGAAGGAGATCGACGACATCGTCCTCGCCGAGAGCCTGCAGGGCGGCGGCGTGATCGCGCGCCACACCGCGGTGGTGCTCGGCCTCGAGCAGGTGCCCGGGCTCGCCGACAACCGCCACTGCGCGGCCGGCCTCGCGGCGATCTCGATCGGCGCGGGCTCGATCGCGGCCGGCATGGACCGCGTCGTCGTCGCGGGCGGCACCGAGAGCCTGAGCACGATGCCGATGCTCACCAAGCGTCTCGCGCCGGGCGCCGACCCGTCGCCGTGGATGTCGCCGTCGCACCCCGAGACGCCCGACGCGCCGGCCTTCGACATGTCGCTCACCGTCGGCCACAACACCGCCGTCGAGGCGAAGCTCACTCGCAGGGACGTCGACGAGTGGGCGGTCTACAGCCACGCCCGCGCGATCGAGAGCATCGACTCGGGCGCCTTCAAGGAGCAGATCGTGCCGGTCGAGACGTCGGGCGGCGTGTTCGACACCGACGAGCACCCGCGGCGCGGCATGACCCTCGAGGGCCTCGCCGAGCTGAAGGCCCTGCACCCGGAGATCCCCGGCTTCACCGTGACCGCGGGCAACGCGGCCGGCCTCAACGACGCCGCCGCCGCGGTGCTGATGACGGATCCCGACTACGCCGCGTCGAACGGCTTCGCGCCGCTCGCGAAGATCCGCTCGTGGGCGTCGGTCGGCGTGGCGCCGGCGCGCACCGGCATGGCGCCGATCGACGCGATCCCGAAGGCGATCGCGCGTGCGGGCCTGAAGCAGGGCGACATCGACCTGTTCGAGATCAACGAGGCGTTCTGCTCGGTGCCGGTCGCCGCGACGCGCGCGCTCGGCATCCCGCAGGAGATCTGCAACGTGAACGGCAGCGGCTGCAGCCTCGGCCACCCGATCGCCGCGACCGGCGCGCGCATGGTCGTGACGATGGTCCACGAGCTGCGCCGGCGCGGCAAGCGCCTCGGTCTCGTATCGATGTGCGCCGGCGGTGGCATGGGGATGGCGATGGTCATCGAGACCGTCTGACCCGGCGTGACGGCCCGACCGCGGACGAGGCTCGGGCAGGTCCGCTCGTCGCTGCGCGACGGCGGCCTCGCCGAGGTCGGCGTCAAGGTGCTGCAGGAGCTGCGCCTCTACCGCCGGCTCGGGTTGTTCGAGGTGCCGCTCGCGCCCGATCCGCCGCGGGCCGAGGCGGCCTCCGCGGGCATCGCGGTGCGCGTGCTCGACGCGTCGCGCGACGATCTCGACGCGTACGCGGCGCTGCGGCCGGACACGTCGCGCGACGAGACGCGCGCGCGGCTCGAGCGCGGCGACCGATGCTTCGTCGCGCTGCTCGACGGACGCCTCGTCTCGTCGGTGTGGCTCGGCACGGACGTCGTCCCGATCGCGTATCTCGAGTGCGATCTCGAGCTCGGGCCGGAGGAGGCGTACGCGTACGACGCGTTCACGCTGCCGGAGCTGCGCGGGCACGACGTCGGCTCGTGGCGCACCGAGCTTCTCAAGGACCACGTCCGCGCCGCCGGCCGGCGCCGCGTGCTGTCGCTGCAGCTCGCGGAGAACGCCAGCCAGCGCCGGCGCTCGGCGCGCCGCGGCCACCGGCCGCTCGGCGTCGTCGGCTGGTACGGCATCGACCGCTGGCGGCGCTTCTTCGTCCGGCTGAACGACTCCGCGCCCGCCGGGCTCGCGATCGCCTTGCGGCGCCCGCGGCCCGGCGTGGCGAGGGTCAGTTGAGCCAGACGTACGACCAGGTCTCGCTCAGCACGTCGCCGCCGCGCTCGAGGTAGGCGCGCAGCTCCACCGGCTTGTCGTCCTTCGGCTTGATCTGGAACGTCAGGCGGAAGCCCCCGGTGCCCCGCCGCCCAGCAATTCGAGGACCGCCGCGACCGCAACGCCACCGCCCCCCGATCGAACCCTCGAACGAGTTCGGCGACCGCGCTGCGACACACGCGCGCAGTCGCATGTCCGCTCGAGCGGACCCCTCTCACGAGCAGCGTTCGGTCCCGCGCGCATTCCCGCCGCCGCTAAAGCGCCCGCCCCCACCAGCCGCCAACGCACGAGCGATGTCCGCTCCACCGCCCCCGCGCCCGAGCGGCCCGCCGCAGTCGCGGCGGGCTCCGAGACCTGATATTCAAGCTGCCACGTGATGCGGAAGCTACTCCTCCTCGGTATGCTCGTTCTCGCCGGGAGCGCGGGCCTCGGCGGCTGCATGATCGGGCCCGACTACGTCCGGCCCGACGCGAAGCTCGCGAGCCACTGGACCGACACCGGCGTCCCCGGGCTCGACCCCGCGCAGGCCGGCGCCGGCGAGCGGCTGCAGCGCGACTGGTGGCGCGCGTTCGACGATCCAGTCCTCACCGAGCTCGTCGAGACGGCCTACCGCCAGAACCTGACCTTGCTCGCGGCGGGCGTGCGCGTGCTGGAAGCGCGCGCGCAGCTCGGCGTGGCGCTCGGCGAGTTCTGGCCGCAGCAGCAGTCGGTGAGCGCCAAGTACTCCTACGACCGCATCCCGCTCACCGTCCCGTACGACCTGAACGACAACACCTACCAGCAGGCGCTGTTCGGCGCGCAGGCGGCGTGGGAGCTGGACCTGTGGGGCAAGATCCGCCGCGGCATCGAGTCGGCCGACGCGGCCTTCCTCGCCTCGGTCGCGGCTTACGACGACGTGCTGGTCACGCTGCTCGGCGACGTCGCGAGCACCTACGTCAAGATCCGCACGGTCGAGGCGCAGCTCGAGATCGCCGAGGACAACGTCGGCAAGCAGGAGGCAGCACTCGCGATCGCGCGCAACCGCTTCCGCGCCGGCGTCGTCAGCAAGCGCGACGTCTACCAGGCGGAGAACGTGCTCGGGCAGACGCGCGCCTCGATTCCGGCGCTGACCATCGAGCTCCGTCAAGCGAAGAACGCGCTGTGCGTCCTGCTCGGCCTGCCGCCGGGCGGCGCCGACGCCATGCTCGTCGGACCGTCGCGCATCCCGGTGGCGCCGCCGGAGGTGGCGGCGGGCATTCCCGCCGACCTGCTGCGCCGCCGTCCCGACGTGCGCAAGGCCGAGCTCGACGCCGCCGCGCAGAGCGCGCAGATCGGCTTCGCCAAGGCCGACCTGCTGCCGGCGCTGTCGCTGATCGGCAACGTCGGTACGGTCGCGTCGGACATCGGCACGGGCAGCCTGTCGGACGTCTTCACCGGGCGCAGCGTCAGCCACTCGATCGGGCCTGCGGTGCAGTGGAACGTGCTCAACTACGGGCAGATCACCAACAACGTCCGCGTGCAGGACGCGAAGCTGCAGGCGCTGCTGGTCGACTACCAGAACGCGGTGCTGACGGCGCAGAAGGACGTCGAGAACGGGCTCGTCGCCTTCGTCAAGTCGCGCGAGCAGGGCACCTACCTCGAGGAGAGCACGGTCGCCGCCGAGGGCGCGCTGACCATCGCGCTGAACCAGTACAAGGAGGGCACCGCGGACTTCACCACGGTGCTGGTCGCCGAGCAGAACCTGTACGCGGCGCAGAGCGACCTCGCCTCGGCGCGCGGCAACGTGGCGCTCGGCCTGATCGCCGCCTATCGCGCGCTCGGCGGCGGCTGGCAGATCCGCGAGGGCAACGACTTCGTCCCCGAGGCGACGCGCACCGAGATGGCGGAGCGCACCGACTGGGGCACCTGGCTCACGCCCGACCTGCTGCAGCCCGAGGCGCCCGGCCTGCCGGCCGCCGAGGACGTGAGCCCAGCTCCGGGGCTGCCCGAGTGGTAGCGCCGCGACGAGCGATCCGACGAGTGATGCAAGAGATGGTGCCATGATGCCGACCCGAGACGCCCCGAACCGACGCCCGCACGCGCCGCAGACGCGCGCGCGCGCCCAGCTCCCGACGCTCGTCGTGCGCGCCGTGCTCGCCGCGACGATCGCGACACTCGCCGCCGCCGGCTGCGGCTCGAGCGCGCCCGCGCCCGACGCGCCGCCGAAGGTCACGGTCGCGACCCCCGTCACGCAGCAGGTGACCGACTACCGCGAGTTCACCGGCAACACCGCGGCCACCGACTCGGTCACGCTGGTCGCGCGCGTCGAGGGCTACCTCGAGCAGCTCCACTTCACCGACGGCGCCGCCGTCAAGCAGGGCGACCTGCTGTTCACCATCCAGCAGACGCAGTACCAGGCGCAGCTGCAGCAGGCGCAGGCGCAGCTCGCGGCCCAGCAGGCGGCGCTGGTGCACGCGAAGACCGAGCTCGCGCGCTACACGCAGCTCGTCAAGGAGGACTCCGCGCCGGCGACCGAGGTCGACCGCTGGCAGTACGAGCTCGACTCCGCGCAGGCGGGCATCCTCGGCGCGCAGGCGCAGATCGAGCTCGCGAAGCTGAACCTCGGCTACACGAAGATCACCGCGCCCTTCGACGGCCGCATGGGCCGGCATCTCGTCGATCCGGGCAACGTCGTCGGCGGCGCGGCACAGCCGACGTCGCTCGCGACGATCGACCGGCTCGACCCGCTCTACGTCTACTTCACGATCTCCGAGCGCGACCTGCTGAGCATCCGCGCCGAGCACAAGGGCGGCGGGCGCGAGGAGATGGAGAAGAAGGAGATTCCGGCCTTCTACGGTCTGCTCGACGAGCAGGACTTCCCGCACCGGGGACGCCTCGACTTCGCGGCGCTCACCATCACCAGCACCACCGGCACGCTGCAGGCGCGCGCGGTGTTCCCGAATCCGGAGCCGGCGATCCTGCCGGGGCTCTTCGTCCGCGTGCGCATCCCGTCCGCGGCACCGCACGCGGCGCTCACCGTGCCCGGCGAGGCGATCGCCTTCGACCAGCAGGGCGAGTACGTGCTGGTGGTCGGCGCGGACGGCGTCGTCGCGCGGCGTCCGGTGACGACCGGCATGCAGCTCGGCGAGCGCATCGTCGTCAAGGACGGGCTCGCCGCGAGCGACCGGGTGATCGTCGCGGGGCTGCAGCGCGCCATCCCGGGCCGCAAGGTCGACGCGCAGACGGCGCCGGCCGCCGGGGGCTGAGCGGCGCGCATGTCGAAGTTCTTCATCGAGCGGCCGATCCTCGCGAACGTCATCGCGATCATGACGATCGTGCTCGGCGTGGTGTGCATGCTCACCCTGCCGGTGTCGGAGTACCCGAACATCGTGCCGCCGACGATCCAGGTGTCGACCAACTACCCCGGCGCGTCGGCCGAGATCGTCGCGAAGACCGTCGGCATCCCGATCGAGCAGCAGATCAACGGCGTGCAGGACTCGATCTACATGCAGTCGACCAGCGGCAGCGACGGCAGCTACACGCTCACCGTCACCTTCGCGATCGGCACCGACCTCGACGTGGCGCTGCCGCTGGTGCAGAACGCCGCCAGCTCGGCGCTGGCTCAGCTGCCGACCCAGGTGCAGGCGCAGGGCGTGAACGTCCGCAAGGTCGCGACCAACATCCTGCTGATCGAGAGCCTGTACTCCGAAGACGACCGCTACGACGAGACCTTCCTCGCGAACTACGCGATCATCAACCTGCAGAACCCGATCGCGCGTCTGCCGGGCGTCGGCGAGGTGACCGTCATGGGCGCCGGGCCCTACAGCATGCGCGTCTGGCTCGACCCGCAGAAGCTCGAGGCGTTCGGGCTCACCGTGCTCGACGTGCAGAACGCGATCCAGGCGCAGAACGTCCAGGTCGCCGCGGGTCAGCTCGGCGGGCCGCCGGTGCCGGGCGACCAGGTGTTCCAGTTCACCGTCAACACGCTCGGACGGCTGTCCACCGTCGAGGAGTTCGAGAACATCATCGTCAAGAGCAAGGCGCCGTCGGCGGAGGCGACCGGCCTCGAGCAGGCGCGCGACCAGTCGCCGAGCGCCGCGATCGTGCGCGTGCGCGACGTCGCCACCGTGCAGCTCGGCCAGCAGGTGTTCTCGGTGTTCTCGGGGCTCAGCGGCAGGAAGGCGGCGCACATCGCGGTGTACGCGCTGCCCGGCGCGAACGCGCTCGACGTCGGCGTCGCGACGCGCGAGCTGGTCGCCGAGATGGCGAAGTCCTTCCCGGAGGGGATGAAGACGCAGTCGCTCTACGACACCACGGTCTTCATCGGCCAGTCGATCGACGCGGTCTACACGACGCTCGTGCTCGCGGGCGTGCTGGTGCTGATCGTCATCATGCTCTTCCTGCAGAACATGCGCGCGATGCTGGTGCCGGCGACCACCGTGCCGGTGACCATCATCGGGGCCTTCGCCGCGATGGCGCTGCTCGGCTTCACGGTCAACCTGATGACCTTGTTCGCGCTGATCCTGGCGGTCGGCATCGTGGTCGACGACGCGATCGTCATCGTCGAGAACGCATCGCACCACATCGAGCGCGGGCTCACGCCGAAGGACGCGGCGATCGAGGCGATGAAGGAGCTGACCGGCCCGGTGATCGGCATCACGCTGGTGCTCACCGCCGTCTTCCTGCCGGCCTCGTTCATGCCGGGCATCACCGGACAGATGTTCCGCCAGTTCGCGCTGGTCATCGCGGCGACCGCAATCATCAGCGCCATGAACGCGCTCACGCTCAAGCCGACGCAGTGCGCGCAGTTTCTGCGCCCGATCCCGAAGGACCACGTGCCGAACCGCTTCTACCGCGGCTTCAACCGGGTCTACGACGCGCTCGAGCGGCGCTACATGGGCGTCGTCGAGCGCATGGTGCGCCACCCGCGCGTGTCGGCCGGCGTGTTCGTCGTGCTGGTGGGCACCGCCGTCTTCGGCTTCGCGAAGTGGCCGTCGGCGCTGATGCCGCTCGAGGACCAGGGCTACTGCGTGGTGGTCGCCGAGCTGCAGGAAGGTGCGGCGCAGCCGCGCGTGCGCGCGGTGTCGGCGCAGATGGACGCCGTGCTGAAGGACACGCCCGGCATCAAGGGCTGGGTCACGATCGGCGGCTATTCCGCGCTCGACTCCGCGAAGCTCTCGAACGTCATCACCGCGTTCGCGATCTTCGACGACTTCGGCAAGCGCCCGCCCGGCAGCACGCAGATGTCGATCATCGGCGACCTGCATCATCGCCTGCAGTCGATCGAGCGCGCGAGCTTCGCGGTGCTGCCGCCGTCACCGATCCCGGGCCTCGGCGTCGCGTTCGGCTTCACGATGATGATCGAGGACCGCACGAGCTCCGGGCTCGCCGAGCTGCAGAAGGCGGTCGACGAGATGCTCGCCACGGCGAAGGACGACCAGGGCTTTCTGCGCACCGGCTTCACGACGTTCAGCGCGACCAGCCCGCAGCTCTACCTCGACATCGACCGCACGATGGCAGAGTCGCTCGGCGTCGAGGTGAACGACGTCTTCGCGACCTTGCAGACCTACCTCGGCTCGACCTACGTCAATCAATTCAACAAGTTCAACCAGAGCTTCCAGGTGCGCATGCAGGCCGGCGCCGACGACCGCCGCGGCATCGACGACATCGGGCGCCTGTACGTGCAGAACCGGGACCGCCAGATGGTGCCGCTCGGCGCGCTGCTGAAGGTCCGCCGCACGCTCGGCGCCGAGCTGGTGACGCGCTACGACCTCTACCCCGCGGCGACCATCGTCGGCATCCCGACGCCGAAGTACAGCTCGGGCCAGGCGATGGACATGATGGACGAGTGGGCGGCGAAGCTGCTGCCGACCGGCATGGCGTACGACTGGAGCGGCCTCTCCTACCAGGAGCTGCTCGTCGGCAATCAGATCTACCTGATCTTCGGCCTGTCGATCTTCCTCGTGTTCCTGGTGCTGGCGGCGCAGTACGAGAGCTGGAGCGACCCGACCACCGTCGTGCTGGTGGTGCCGATCGCCATCGTCGGCGTGATCGTCGCACTGCTGGTGCGCCGCTTCCCGGTCGACCTCTACACGCAGATCGGCCTGGTGCTGATCATCGCGCTGGCGGCGAAGAACGCGATCCTGATCGTCGAGTTCGCGCGCGAGCTGCGCGCGGACGGGAAGTCGATCCCCGACGCGGTGGTCGAGGCGACGCGACGCCGCTTCCGGCCGATCCTGATGACGTCGATCGCGTTCATCCTCGGCGTCGTACCGCTGCTCACCGCGAGCGGCGCGGGTGCGGCGAGCCAGCAGGCGATCGGCACGGTGGTGTTCGGCGGCATGCTCGCCTCGACGCTGCTTGCGATTCCCTTCGTTTCGGTCTTCTACGTCCTCGTGCACCAGCTGTTCGAGCGCCGCCAAGCCTCGTCCGCCGCCCGCGCGGTGGAAACGGGACCCGCCTAGATCGACGGCTGCGCATGCGAAACGTCCCGCTCACGATCGACCGTCTGCCCCGCTACGGGACGCTGCTGGTCGCGATGCTGGTCGAAATCGTGCTCGCTCCGCTGCTGATGGCCTCGGGCTACCTGGTCGCGCGGCTCGCCATGGCGGCGGTGCTCGGCGCTGCACTGTGGGCGGTCGGCGCGCGCCGCGTCACCGCGGCGCTGTTCCTGTTCGCGCTCGGCGCGCTGGTGATCTCGAGCTTCTGGACGAGCCCGGCCGCATACACCTCCGAGCTCTGCATTCGCATACTGTTCGTCAGCTACGTCACGGTGCGCATCCTCCTGGCGGTGCTGGCGCGCCGGGAAGTGACGCTCGACACGATCGCCGGCGCCGCCTGCGTCTACATGTTGCTCGGCCTGATCTGGGCGGCTGGCTTCCTGCTGCTCGAGCACCACAGCCCGGGCTCGTTCGAGATCCCGGACGGCTGGCGGCTTTCGGGCAGCGACATCGGACCCGCGATGGTCTACTTCAGCTACGTCACCCTGACCACGGTGGGCTACGGCGACATCCGGGTGACCGGCCCCGCCGCGAGCGGCCTGGTCGTCGTCGAGGCGATCGTCGGACAGCTGTTCATCGCCGTCACGGTGGCGCGCCTGGTCGGCCTGCACATCTCACGGCGCGAGTGAGGCCTCGCCGGCGCCGGCGGCTCACGGCTCGACATCGAGCGCGCGGTTCAGCGGTGCCACGACGAAGGTCCAGACGAGCGCGTAGACGGTCGGCACCCAGAGGAAGAGCAGCAGCAGCGAAGCACCCCACGCGCCGCGCAGCGCCAGCAGCGTGTTGGCGCCCGCCGCGACCAGGACGGCGAGCAGCGCCCCCCAGCGGGGCGCGTCGGGCTGCGCGCCGCGCCGTGCCCACAGCACGTTCCAGGCGCCGAACGCGATCGGCAGCAGGAAGAACGGCGCGTCGAGCGGTGGCAGCACGGGGAACAGGAGCTGCAGCAGGGCCCGCCCGGTGTACGGCAGGACGAGGATCGTGCCGGCCACCGCGGCGCCGATCACGTAGGCGAGCAGGTCGCGCCGCTCGCGCCGCCCGCACATCTACCGGGCGAGCCCGGCGACTCGAGCAGCACGGTCGAGCCCTGGCCTGCCTGCGCGTCCGCGAGCGCCGTCAGGCGGAGCCCGCCGTCGCCGTCGTCGAACACCACGGCGTCGAAGCCGGGGGCGACGTCGCGCACGACGATCTCGTCGAAGACCCCCTCGCGGCCGCCGTCGGCCTGCACGAGCGCGAACGAGTCGCCGCGTTTCGGGAGTAAGCCGTCGAGGAAGCGCAGCTCGAGCCGTCCGCCAGGAGCGCGACCCGGCGGCGGCCGGCGAGCGCGTCCACGAGCATCGCGCGCAGCACCGTGAGCTCCCGTTCGCGGCCGACGAAGGGGGTCGCTTCCGAGCCGTCCACTCCGGCGTTCCTACAACATCCGTGGCGTGCCGTTCGAGCGCCGCGCCGCGTGGCTGCGTCAGGCGAGCCCGGCGCCGGCCGCGATCTCGTCGGCGCGGCGCGCGAGCGACTCGCTGCGCAGCCGCTTGCACAGCGCCGGGAAGAAGGTCCTGGGTCCGCGCCAGCGCCAGGCGTCCACGTCGCCGACCTGTGCGGTCGTGCGCAGCGTGGCGAGGTCCTTGAAGAGCATGGCGTCGGAGCGCTGTCGCGCGAGGTTTTCCGCGAGGCGCGCCGCGCCGCGCAGCGTCAGGTCCCAGGCCGCGGGGTCGTCCGGGATGCACTCGACGTGCGCCCATCGCGTGAGCACCGCCGCCGCGGAGCGCATCCCCCAGCCGGGGATGCCCGGGAAGCCGTCGGCGGTGTCGCCGACCAGCGCCAGCAGATCCGGGATCGAGGCGGGCGGCACGCCGTACTTGTCGATCACGCCCATCTCGTCGCGGGTCAGGTCGCGGCGGCGGTCGACCTGCACGACGCGACGGTCGCGCACGCACTGCGCCAGGTCCTTGTCCGGCGTGCACATCAGCACCTGCTCGACGCGCGGATCGCGGTCGGCGACCGCGGCCGCGGACGCGAGCGCGTCGTCCGCCTCGAGCTCGACCATCGGCCAGACCGCCACGCCGAGCGCCTCGAGCGCCTCCTCGAGCGGCCCGAACTGCGCGCGCAGCGCCGGCTCGATGCCGTCACCGGTCTTGTAGCCGGGGTAGAGGTCGTTGCGGAACGACTCGACGACGTGGTCGGTCGCGACGCCGAGGTGGGTCGCGCCCGACTCGAGCAGGTTCAGGATCGAGCCGACGACGCCGCGCAGCGCGCCGACGTCGCTACCGCTCTGGTCCATGTGCGCCGGCACCGCGAAGTAGTGGCGGAAGAGCTCGTAGGTGCCGTCGATGAGGTGGACACGCATGGCAAGACGGCCCGCAGCATAGCGGACCGGCGGTCGGGCGCTATCGCCGCCCGGCCGGCAGGTGCTAGGGAATCGCCATGCTCGACCACCATCGTCGTCGCCACCGTTCGTCGGCCCTGGTCGCCCTCGCGCTGGCCGCGCTCGCCGCGCTGCCGGCCGCGTGCTCGCGCCCGACCGACATTCCCGCCGAGATCGAGGCGCAGATCGAGGCCTACCGGAAGGAGCCGTCCGACGCGCGGCAAGCGCGCATCGAGGCGTCCTTCGCGAAGCTCGACGCCGAGGTCGCGGAGCTTCGCGCCGATGCCGGGACCAGGACCGGCAACGCGAAGGACGAGGCGTTCGCGAAGGCCGACGCGCTGTCGGCGCGCGCGAGCGAGCTCCGCAAGAGCTGGTACGGGGCGCGCTTCGGTGCCGCGAGCGACGCCGCGAAGAACGCCGTCAAGCAGCTCGGCGTGACCATCGGCAAGGGCATCGAATCGGCGGGCGAGAAGATGAAGAGCGCCATCGCCGGCGACGACGCGGCAGACGACGCCGGCGCGGCGGCGGGTGCGGACGCAGCGACGGACGACTGACGTGCTCGCGCAGCCGCGTCCCGTCGGCATCAGCTACTGGCCGCTCCCCGAGGACGCGCCCGCGGTCGAGATCGGCCGCGAGGAGATCCGCCTCGTCACCGAGGACCTCGCGCTGGTGCGCGGCATCCTGTGGACGCCGCCCGGCGGCCGCTGGAAGACCGCCGTCGTCCTCGCGCACCCGCGGGGCGACTTCTCGGTGCACTACGCCTGCCCGCTGCTCGCCGCCGCAGGCTACGCCGTGCTCGGCTTCTGCACGCGCTACCTGAACAACGACACCGACTGCCTGCACGAGAAGTGCGTCGTCGACGTGCAGGCGGCGGTCGCGGAGATGCGGCGTCGCGGCGCCGCGGCGGTGGTGCTGCTCGGCAACAGCGGCGGCGGCTCGCTGATGGCGCTCGCGCAGGCGGAGACCGGCTGCGGCGACGCGTGGGTCGGCGTCGCGGCGCACCCGGCGAGGGCGTGTTCATGGGGCAGGTGATCGACCCCTCGGTCGCCGACGAGAACGACCCGCTGTCGGTCGTGCCGGAGCTCGACATGTACGACCCGGCGAACGGCTGGCGTCCGTGGCCCGAGCCGTCGCGCTACGACCGCGGCTGGCTCGCGACGTGCCGCGCGGCGCAGGAGGCGCGCATCGCACGCGTCGACGCGATCGCGAAGGAGGCACTCGCGTCGGCGAAGGAGGCATCGGGTGCGGTGCGTAGGGCCGAGCGTGGCTCCGACGCCTGGCGCCGCGCGCGCCGCCGTCAGGTCCACACGCCGTACATGACGATCTACCGGACGCTCGCCGATCCCGCGTACCTCGATCCGTCGATCGATCCCGACGACCGTCCGATGGGCTCGCTGTTCGCGTTTCCCGACCCGTTCGACGCGAACTACGGACGCGGCGGCCTCGGCCGCGTGATGACGCCGCGCGGCTGGCTGTCGACGTGGTCGAGCCTGTCGTCGAAGGCTCGCCTCGCGGACACGATCCCGCACGTGAAGGTGGCGACGCTCGTCGTGCACCCGACCGCGGACACCGAGATCCGCATCCGGCAGGCGCGTGCGATCCGCGACTCGGCGGGCAGCGGCGACGTCGCCTATCACGAGATGAAGGGCGCGCCACACTACCTCGAGGGCCACCGGCGCGAGGCGATGCAGCTGGTCGCGGACTGGATCGCGAAGCGCTTCCCGGGCTAGCGCTGGGCCGCGTTGGACGAAGCACGCGCGGCGTCGTCCTGCGCCGTCGGCGAAGCCGACGCACGCGTCACTCCGGCTTCGCGCCGGGCAGCAGCGTCCGCACGGCCTCGGGGTCCACCGCACGCAGACGCAGGTCGCGCTGCGGAAACGGGATCTCGATGCTGGCGTCCGCCAGCGCGCGGTAGAGCGCGATCCCAAGCTCGCTGCGGATCGACAGCGCCTGGTCCATGTGGTTGGTCCAGCCGTACAGGACGAAGTCGAGGGAGCTGTCGCCGAAGCCGGTGAAGAACGCTACCGGGGTCGGCGACGCGACGAGCCGCGGGTTGGCGGCGAGCACGCCGCGCAGCAGCTCGAGGACGCGCTCCGGGTCGTTGCCGTAGGCGACGCCGACCTTGAGCTCGACCCGGCGCAGGCTGTCGGTGAGCGTCCAGTTGGTCACCGGCTCGGCGATCAGGTTGCTGTTGGGGACGATGACCTCGGAGCCGTCGAGCAGGCGGACCGTGCTCGACCGGATGCCGATGCGGCGCACCTCGCCGACCCCGCTCATGCCGGCGATCTGCACCATGTCGCCGACCTGGACCGGGCGCTCGAAGAGCAGGATGAGGCCCGACACGAAGTTGTTGACGATGTTCTGCAGGCCGAAGCCGACGCCGAGGCCGAGCGTGCCCGCGAGGATCGTGAAGCGGTTCAGGTCGAGCCCCATCGCGGCGAACGCGAGCAGGGTGCAGGCGGCGAGGATCACGTAGTGGATCAGGCTCGAGATCGCGTAGGGTACGCCGCGCGGCAGCTCGATCGTCGGAAACACGTCCTCGTCGAGCACGAAGCGCACGAAGCGCGACAGCAGGGGCGACAGCCAGACCGTGATCGCGAACGCGACCAGGTCGCCGAGGCTGACGCTGATCGCACCGACGGTGACCGTCGTGGTGAGAGCCGCGGCGGCCCGCTCGGTGATCGGGTCGAGGATCTGGAACCGGAACAGCGAGCCGATGATCCAGAGGAAGACCCCGGCCCAGCGCAGCACGCGCCAAGCCTGCGTCTGCAGCAACGGGCGATGGCGGCGCACCGAGCGCAGGAGGCGCAGCGGTCGCGCGCGCAGCGCGTAGGCGACGAGTCCGTCGAGCGCGCTGACGCACGCGAACAGCGCCGTCGCGAGGTACGCCGCGATGAGCGTGCCGCCGCCAGCGAGGTGGGCGAGGCGCATGTAGCCCAGAAGCCCGCTCGCGAGCGCGATCACGAACGCCGCGAGCACCACCCTCGCCCCGGTGCGGAGCGTGCTGCTCGCGGTGGTCTCGTCGTCCGCGGTGCGGAGCTCCCCGGCCTCTTCCCGTGCGACCGGCGTCGCGAGGTCGCCGCGGCGCAGCATCCACAGCAGCACGACGATGCCGATGGTCATCTCGGCGAGCAGGATCGTCTGCTCGAGCGGCGGCACCGGAGCGACGACCTCGCGCACGCGATCGAGGACGTAGAAGCACCCGAGCGTGTAGACCGCCGGCCGGAGGCGCGGCTGCACGAGCGCGCGCACGATGCGAACCACCGGCACGAGCCCGAGCACCCCGAGGATCTGCGCGACCAGGTGCGGCGCCCACGGGTAGAGCCAGTTGCTGATCGTGAGGGTGACGATGAGCGCGGCGGAGTACGGGAAGCCGAAGATGCGCGTCGCGCGCTCGAGCTCGCGGTCCTGGTCGACCCACGTCCGCGCGCGCTGCTCCGCCTTGCGGAAGATCGCGCACAGCGCGAACAGCAGGACGACCTGCAGGAGCAGCGACGGCGCCGCGCGCCGCGCGAACTCCGGTACCGTCGCGACCTCGTCGCGCAGCGCGTTGCGGATGCTGTTGCCGGTCGCACCGACGCGCTGCTGCTCGAACAGCGCGCCCAGGAACGGCTGCGTGTCGCGCACGAAGACCCGGCCGACCTCCTGCTTGCGGAAGTCGGAGATGCGCTCGATCATCTCGTCGCAGGTCGAGGCCTCGCGTGCGACGCGGTCCTGCAGCGCCAGGATTCGCTCGCGGTGCTTCTCGACGTCGCGCCGTGTGTCCTTGATCGACGCGAGGGTCGCCTGGATGCGCTCGGCGACGGCCTGCGGCACGTTCGCGGCGCGCGCCTGGTCGAGCGTCGCATTCCAGCTGTCGGTGAGCGCCGCGAGCTCCTGGATCTGCTTCTCCTGCTCGTTGGCGTACCAGGTGAGCGTGTCGCCCCAGCCGGCGAGCGTGCTGCGCTCGGTCTGCCAGCTGGTGACCATCTGGGCGAGCCCGCGCAGCACCGGGCCGGAGGCGAGGGCCGCGGTGTGGTCGCGCGCGCGCGCGTCGATGCGTGTGGAGAGCCTGGTCAAGTCGGCGTCGATCGTCTGCACGTCGGCGCTCGGCTGCAGCCCCGCGCCGATGGCGCGCAGGCGCGTCGCGGTCTCCTCGGCGCTGGACGCGATCTCCGGAATCGGGACGACCACGGGCGTCGGGCTCGGGGCGGGCGCGGACGCGGGCGTGGCCTCCTGGGCAGCGCCCGGCGCGGCGAGCACCAGGCACGCGAGCAGGGCCGCGGCGAGGCGGAGGCCGCCAGGACGGGCGCGCGTGGGCGCGGCGGACGTCACGGCGTAAAGGGCATAGCAAGCCCGTCACCCGGTGCACGGTCGGCGTCGCGAAGGACGCGGGGCATTGCCTCGACGGCGCGACCTGCCATCCTCGGCGACGAGCATGGTCGTGACGAAGATCCATCCGCGAGTCCCGTGCGGCGGCCCGTGCACCGGGCGGCGCCCGTGCGGCGATGCGTGCGCCGACCTCGCGTTGACGCCCCGGCCCGGGGTGGTGTAGGCGCCCGCCCATGCCGTGGTGGTACTGGATGCTGTTCGGCGCGGCGCTGCTGGTCGTCGAGATCATGCTGCCCGGCAGCTTCTTCGTGATCTTCTTCGGGGTCGGCGCGGTCGTCGTCGGGCTGCTGGCCGGCGTCGGCGCGGTCGGCGAGCCGTGGCTCGAGTGGCTGCTGTTCTCGGCGTTCTCGGTCGGATCGCTGGTCGCGTTCCGCGGTCGCCTGCTGCGGCACTTCACACGCAGCCACGCGAGCACGGTGGGTACGGAGACCTACGTCGGCGACACCGCGACGCTCACCGAGGACCTCGAGGCGGGCGGGGTCGGGCGGGCGGAGCTGCGCGGCACGGTGTGGACCGTGCGCAGCCACGAGACGACGCGACTCGTGCGCGGCCAGCGCTGCCGTGTCGAGCGCCTCGATGGTCTGACGCTGTGGGTTCGCCCGCAGCCGTGACGCGCGTCACGCAGCGGAGGCGCGGGAGGATGTTCGAATGAGCGGCTTGCTGACGGTCGTCCTGGTCCTGGCGGTGCTGATCGCGATCATCATCGGGAAGACCGCGGTCGTGGTCCCGCAGCAGAGTGCGTTCGTCGTGGAGCGGCTCGGCAAGTACCACAGCACGCTCGGCGCGGGCTTCCACATTCTGGTGCCGTTCGTCGACGTGATCCGCTACCGCCACTCGCTCAAGGAGGCGGCGGCCGACATTCCCGAGCAGGTGTGCATCACGCGCGACAACGTGCAGGTGCACGTCGACGGCGTGATCTACCTCCAGGTGCTGAACCCCGAGCGCGCGTCGTACGGCGTGGCCGACCCGCTGTTCGCGATCAGCCAGCTCGCGCAGACCACGCTGCGCTCGGAGATCGGCAAGATCGACCTCGACAAGACCTTCGAGGAGCGCGCGCACATCAACATCCAGGTCGTGCAGGAGCTCGACAAGGCGTCCGAGCCCTGGGGCATCAAGGTCCTGCGCTACGAGATCAAGAACATCACGCCGCCGCAGGACGTGCTCGCCGCGATGGAGAAGCAGATGCGCGCCGAGCGCGAGAAGCGCGCGGTCATCCTGAGCTCCGAGGGCCAGCGCGACGCCGCGATCAACGCCGCCGAGGGCGAGAAGCAGCAGGTCATCAAGCAGTCCGAGGCGCACCGCCAGCAGCAGATCAACGAGGCCGAGGGTCAGTCGTCCGCGATCCTCGCGATCGCAGTCGCGACGGCGGAGGGCATTCGCAAGGTCGCAGACGCGATCAACGTGCCGGGCGGCACCGAGGCGGTGCAGCTGCGCGTCGCCGAGCAGTACATCGAGCGCTTCGGCGAGCTCGCGAAGACCGGCAACTCGCTGATCGTGCCGGCGAACCTGACCGATGTCGCCGGCATGGTCGCGACCGCGATGAACGTGATGTCGCGCAGGGCGCCGGGCGAGGACGCCAAGGGCTGAAGCGGCCGCAGCGCCACGCGCCCAGGCGTGAAGCGGCCGCAGCGCCACGCGCCCAGGCGTGAAGCG
>VGTK01000108.1 GCA_016874715.1 Deltaproteobacteria bacterium
GGCGGCGCGCGGCGCGCCTTCTCGGTGCCCTGTGGAGCCGCATCGGGAAGTCGGTCGCGTCGGTGGCGCCCCGCGACGCGGCGGCCCAGGTCGACGGCCTCGCCGCCGTCACGCTCACGCCCGATCTGCTGAACCATCTCGTGGTGCGGGATCGCGCCGGACGGCGCTGGTCGATCGCGTTCAACGTCGTGCGCGACGACACCCGCGCAGGTGGCTTCAAGGCGACGTCGGTGCTCGGCAATACCTTCGCCATCGGGGAGCCACTGGCCTTCGTGTACTGCCTGCTCCGCTCGGACTCGCCGGGCACGCTCGAGGATGCCGACGCCGAGCTGCGCTTCAGCTGCTTGGGCAGCGACGGCTGCACGACGACGGCGGAGGAGTGCGCGTCCGGCTGGAGACCCATCACCGACGACATCGCGATTCCGGCGGGGTTCTTTCTGCCTGCGGCCGGGCGCGGTACGCCGCCCTCGTCGGACGAGACGCTGGTCGTCCTCGGCAGCACGGCGAGCGTACCGTCGATCGCCTCCGAGGGGTATTGGGGCAGCGGCTCGACGTCCTGCGACGAGGGCGGCGAGTGCATCGTCGACCGCATCGGCCTGTGCGAGAACGTCCGCGGCCGGCTCACCGAGGTGGACCGCGTCTGCCGATGCTTCGTGTCGCCCGTGTCGCCCTACTGCCTGCGAACTGGAACCGAGTCCGCCGCAGCGATCCCGGCCGCGTGCGGCGACGCCTGCACCTTCGACGTCGGCCTGCCGGATGACGACCCCGACGACGGGATCCTCCGCAAGGCGCGCGGCGTGAGCCTGCCGATCTCGGCCGGCAGCCCGAACTGCTTCTGCCACGCGAATCCCCCGGGGCGCCTCCGTGGGGTCGAGGTCTGCGGCGGCGTCGACGGCGGGACCTGCCCGCGCGACCGCTGCTGCGTCGACGACCCGCGCGACGGCTGCGACCCCCTGGCCGGCGACGCGGGCTGCTCGGGTATCTGCGTCGCGCCGATCGGGGCGGGCGGGGATCGTTGCGGCGAGAGGACGCTCGCGGGCCAGTTCTGCGGGAACGGAAGCGTCGAGGGCAGCGAGGTGTGCGATCCCGCGACCTCCCCGGCGCCCACCTGTGAGTCGCTCGGCTTCAGCGGTGGAACGCTCGACTGCGGCAGCTGTGTCCCGATCGGCTGCACCGGCGGCGACCAGCCACCGTCGATCGCATCGCTCACCGCCCCGCCGTCGACGATCGACACGTACGTCCGACATCCCGTACGCGGCAGGTTCACCGACCCGGACGGCGACGTGACCAGTGCCGTGCTGAGCCGCGCCGGGGTCGAGATCGAGTACGACGTCGACGGCGCGGGTCGGCCCGAGGGCGGGTTCGAGGTCTTCATCGGCTGCAACGGGTTGAAGGGTACTGCCGGACGGCTCGAGTACACGCTCGACCTCACCGACGCCGCGGGCAACGAGACCGAGGCGTCGCGAACGGTGAGCGTGCAATGCGTCGTACCGCCACTTTGCGGCGACGGCGTGAAGGAGGGCGCGGAGGAATGCGATCCCGGCAGCGACGACGCCGCTGATGCGTGCGACGCCGGCGAGGTCTGCGTCAACGACTGCCGCTGCGGAGCGGCGACGTCGTGCGCGGGGCGCTGCTGTCCGGAGCTCGACGGGTTCTGCGGACACCGGGACCTCGCGTGCCGCTGTGACGCGGGCTGCCGCGACGCGGATCGCAACGACTGCTGCCCCGACGCGAAGGCCGAGTGCGGGCTGTAGATCAGCAGCCGCAGGGCGCGGTGCCGATCGCGGCTGGCCCGATCGGAGAGCTGTGGCGCGAGCGCAGCCTGCTCGCGACGCTCGTGCTGCGCGACCTGCGTGCCCGTTACGTCGGATCGTCGGTCGGGCTCGTGTGGTCGCTCGCCGGCCCGCTGCTGCAGATCGCCATCCTGACGATCGTGTTCTCGTTCGTGCTCGACGTTCGCCTGGCGACCCCCGGTGACGTGCCGTTCCCGGTGGTGCTCGCGTGGGGCCTGTTCCCCTGGATCGGTTTCCAGGAGGCCATCGCCCGAGGCACGACCGCCCTCGTCGACAACGGGGTGATGATCAAGCGGATGGCCTTCCGGCCCGGCGTGCTCGTGGCTCAGGCGGCCGTCGCGGCGGCCGTGCAGCAGGTGGCGGCGCTGGCCCTGCTGACCCTGCTGATGCCGGTCCTCGGGGTGCCCGTCCGGCCCGCCGTGGCGCTGTGCGTCATACCGTTCGCCTTGCAGCTCGCTCTGATGATCGGGATCGGTTGGATTCTGGGGGTGTCACACGTCTATTTCCGCGATACGGCCCAGGTGGTCGTGGCCGCCCTACAGGCATGGTTCTATTTGACGCCCATCGTCTACACGCTGAACACCGCGCCGGAGACCCTTCAGCGGTTGCTGCTGGTCAACCCGTTGTGCGGAATTGTGGAGACATTTCGGGCGTTTGCGCTAGGCGGCCCGGTTCCCTGGCTGGCCCTGGCGTGGAGCGCGACGGCGGCCCTGCTGGCGCTCGCCGGCGGCGCACGAGCCCTGGCCCGCGGGCGCGCCGAGATCGCGGATCTCGTATGAGGAGCGTGTCCGCGATCGGGCTCGGCAAGGCCTATCGCCGCTACCGCCGGCCGTTCGACCGGGCCCGGGAATGGCTCGACGGCAAGCAGCGGCACGAGCTGTTCTGGGCGATCCGGGACGCCTCGTTCGAGGTCGAGGCGGGCGGGGCGCTGGGCCTCGTCGGCGACAACGGTGCCGGCAAGACCACCTTGCTGGCTTTGCTCGCCGGAGCGGCGACGCCGAACGCCGGCGAGCTCGTCGTCGCGGGGCGGCGGAGCGCGATCCTGGAGCTCGGGGCGGGATTCCACCCGGAGTTCAGCGGACGGGAGAACATCCACCTGGTGGGGGTGGCGCAGGGGATGAGCCGTGCTGAGGTCGCCGGCCGGGTCGACGAGATCGTCGAGTTCTCGGAGCTGGGGGCGTTCATCGATCAGCCGGTTCGGACCTATTCTTCGGGGATGTTCCTCCGTCTCGCGTTCTCGATCGCAACATCCGCCGAGCCCGACGTGCTGATCGTGGACGAGGCCTTGGCCGTGGGCGACCAGCGCTTCCAGCTCAAGTGCACGGAGCGGATCGCACGCTTCGTGCAGGCCGGTGGAACGCTGATCTTCTGCTCGCACAACCTCTACCAGGTGAAGAAGCTGTGCCGGCAGGCGCTGTGGATCGATCGCGGTCGCGTCGCGGCCGCCGGCGGGTCGGCGGAGGTGTGCGATCTCTATGCGGATCGCGCCCGGACGAGGTTGCTGAGCGGGCATACCGGCGCCGCCGACGCGCCGTCGGTCCTGGCGGTCAGCCGGGTCGAGGTCGTCGACGCAGCAGGGCTGCCTGCGACGCAGGTCGAGACCGGCGACGCCGTCACGGTCCGGGTCTGGCTTCGCCGGGCGCCGGAGAGCGACGTCGAGCCGGGCTGTGCGGTCGGTCTCGTTCGCAGTGACGGGGTGGTGTGCTACGTCGCATCCACGGAGCTCGACGATGTCCGGCCGCAGGCGATCGGCGCCGACGAGTTCTACATTGCGCTGCACTTTCCGGAGTTTACGCTGTTTGGTGGGTCGTATCACTGCAACGTGGCCACGATCGACGGCCGCAGGCCGTTGATCATGCTCGATGTGAGGGAGGGGGAGGCGCCGTTTTCGGTCGTGAACCCGAAGACGGATTGGGGAGTCTGTCGGCTACCGCACGTATGGCGGCATGACGGTACGCAGGCGGCAGTTCAGGAGGCGGTCGGGGGTGGGCGTGCGTAGAGGAGCGCCGCTCGTCGCCAGCCGGGTCGTCGGGCAGTCCGTGGGGGCGCTCCTTGCGCTCTCCATGCTGTTCGGACTGGCCCTGGCAGGCTGCCAGACGGCCCGGGAGCAGGAGAAACAGGACCTGCAGGCACGGGCCCGAAATTACCTCGAGCTCAAGCAGAAGCGCGATTGGGTCGCTATCTACGAAGGCTTGCTGGATCCGGAGCTGCACGGGAAGCTCAAGCGAGAGGTATTCCTGAAGCGCCGCGATGCGTCCTTCGACGTGCTGAACTTCACGGTGGTGTCGGCAGAAGAGCAGGAGGGGGGAGGAGGGCAGGTCGTGGCCAGGATCGATGCCATGATTCCGGTGCTCAATCCCAAGGGCGGCACCACCATGCTCCGCAAGGAGATGGAGGAGTCCCAGAAATGGGTGGCCCGCGACGGACGCTGGTACATCCGTCTGGACAGCTGACGACCGGAGGATGGGTCCGTCAGCAGCAGGAATATGGTCGGTTTTTGTGTCGGTTCGGTTGACTCGGCGGGGCCCGGTAAGCTATCGGGACATCCTTCCCTGCGTCAGGCAAAGGGACGAGTTTCGAGGTTGGGGATCAGCGACGCGCCACACGCACGTCGCCGGTTGGTGAGACGAAGCAGTCGGGTTGCGCCGCAGTCAGCTCGTAAGTGTCGCATCGGCAGCCAGGCTGCGGGTGGAGTCTGTTGATAGCTCAGCTACTGAGCGGTCCAGCGAAAGGAGAGAGGGGATTATGAGAGGTATTCGAAAGCTAGGGGTGGCCGCGGTTGCGTTGGCCGTTGGAGTGCTCGGCGCCGGCAAGAGCCACGCACTGATCGATGACCCGTACACGAGCTACACCCAGCCCGCGAACGCTCTCGTGATGCCGTTCGACGAGACGGACGGTCACTTGACGTTCTTCCTGGTCAGCAACATCTCGGGCGTTTCGCCCACGGCTGGCGGCTTCCTCGCCGGTGTGACCACGCACTGGTCCTACTGGAGCGAGGACTGCAGCCACCTCGCCGACGTGTACGTCTGCCTCACGCTGAACGACACGGTCGTCGTGAGCCCGGCGGACGTCTCGGCGATCGACGCCAGCAACAGCCCGATCGGCCCGAAGATCAACCTGAGCGGCAAGCGTGGTTTCGTCGTCGTGACGGCGTACGCGACGGACGAGATCTGCAGCGACTCGTCGGTCCGCGACAACTTCCTGATCGACGACGCGATCGTCGGCACCTACACCTTCGCGAGCGTCGAGTCGCAGGCCTCGTTCGGTAACGACGCGATCGGCCTCGGCACCGACTCCTTCGGCGACTTCACCGAGCTGCCGGGGGCGGACTACGATCGCTTCTCGATCCAGACGTTCAACCCGGAGACGCTCGACGACTCGACGGTCGTCCTGCTCTCGCTGAAGGAGAAGTCGGGCAGCGGCGCGACCGCTGGGCACGAGGTTGGCCCGAACACCGCCAACACCCGTGTCGACCTCGTGTACTACGACAACCTCGAGATCCCGACCTCGCTGCCCGAGGCGAACGTCCGATGCGCCGAGTTCACCAGCCTGAAGCCGGGTGACGGCGCTCTGATTCCGGACACCATCTCGCTGCTGTCCTCCGGCATCCTGCGCATGGTGAACTTCACGCCGGACATCGGTGACGACACCGGCCGCTTCATCTACGGCATCCACGGCCAGGCGGTCGGCAACTTCGGCGGCAGCTCGAACATGAAGTACAAGCTGACCGGCCTGCTCCAATAGAGCACCCGCAGATCGGTTCGCAAGAGCCGGTTGCACCACGGGGCCAGGGCGAAAGCCCTGGCCCCGTGTCGCTTTTGGGACGCTCTTTTCCCCGGCAGGGAGACGAATTCTCGCGCAGCCGGGGCTCCAAGCGGCGTCGCTCACAGGGAGGTGTCACCCTTGACCGCGAAACCGAACCGCAAGTCCTTCGTGCGCGCTGGTCTGTTGCTCGTTGCCGTTCTGGGCGCGCACGCCGCGTGCTCGAAGGGCGGGGGCAGCGGATCGTACGACCTCGGCCCGATCAAGCGGTTGAACGATACCGAGGGCCTCTCGGGGACTTTCTCGTGGCCCTACTACACGGCGATCACGGCGCGCGGTGGCAACGTCGTTGCCGCCTGGCTGAACCGGAACGGACCGCGCGATCGTGACCTCATGCTGCGCTCGTCGAGCGACGCGGGCGACACGTGGTCCGGTGAGCAGCTGATGAACGACGGCGAGTATCAGCGGACCGTCTCCGTGGTGCCGAAGTTCGCTCCTCTGCCGGGCGAGAACGACCTGCTCGTCGTCTGGCACGCGCGCCGGAACGTCGCGGGCCAGAAGTTCGTCCTGGCGCGTCGCTCGGAGGACTTCGGCAGAACCTGGGCACCGGTCCAGCGCCTCAACTCGGTGACGCAATCGTTCCTGCCCTCGATCGACGTCGACCCGGACGGGACCGTGCTCGTCGCGTACAGCGACGAGCGCAACATCGAGCGCGACATCTACGCGAATCGCTCGACCGACGCGGGCCGCACGTGGCTGCAGGAGGACGTGCGCATCGATCGTGGCGCGAAGCAGGAATCGGATGCGCCGTCGGTCGCCCTGGGCGAGGGCGGCCGTGCCTACGTCGCCTGGGAGCAGCGTCCGAACCGCACGGCCGAGGACAGGCGCGCGCTGGTTCAGGTCGCGAGCAGCACGGACCAGGGGAAGAGCTGGGAGGAGCCGCGGCGCGTGAACCCGCCGGACATGCCGGCCTCGCCGATGTGGCCTGCCCTCGTCGAGGCGAAGGGGATCCTCACGGCGGCATGGACCGGTGGCGTGACCGGCGATTCCACGCAGAGCTGGCTGTGGCTGTCGACGTCGGCCGATCACGGCGCGACGTGGAGCGTGCCGCAGGTCGTGTACGAGGGGAGCGTGCAGACGTTCTTCCAGCTGCTCACGTCCGGCGACCGCGTCTACCTCGTATGGCACGCTGGCGACGCACAGCGGCCGTCGGCGGTGTACTTCAACGCCTCGGACGACGGCGGTGCGACGTGGCGACAGCCCTGGACGGCTCCGCTGCGCATCGACGACGGCAAGGCCCCGGGCGACGGCGCGCGCCACCCGCGCATGGCGGTACTCGACGCGAACGGCGTCGCGGTCACCTGGCAGGAGAACGAGCAGCGCATCCGGGTCCGGATCTCCGACGACGGCGGCCGGACGTGGCCGGGAGAGCCCGTCGAGGTTGCCACCGCCGGCGAGAAGAAGACGGTGCGCTACCCGCAGGTCGCCCTCAGCGGCAAGGGGGCGTTCGTCCTCTGGGAGGCGTGGGCCGACATGACCGGGCAGCGCAAGAGTCTGGCTGACCTCGAGAAGCCGACGCCGCGCGACGTCTACGTGCGCGGGGTGAAGCGCCGCTGAAGAAGAGCTCGGAAGCGGCGGCGGGCGGGGCCATCGTGCTGCTCGCCGCTGCTCTGCGCCTCGTGGCGCTCGACGCGGGCTGGTTCGGCGTCGACCAGGCGCGCGACCTCGCCTGGGCGGAGCGCATCGCCAGCGGCGCGGGGCACCCCGTGGTGGGTCCGCTGATGCGGAACCGCTTCCACCTGGGGTCGCTCTACTACGAGTTCTGGGCGATCCCGGCGCGGGTGTCGGACGGTCCGCTCGCGGCGTATGCGTTCGCGGGTCTGCTCGGCGTGGTCGCGGTATGCTTGACGTGGTGTCTGGCGCGGCGGCTCGCCGGCCCCCGTGCCGCGGTTGCGGCGGCGGCTCTCCTCGCGACGAGTCCGGTCGCGGTGATCGACGCACGCGTCGCGTGGGCACCGGCGGCGCTGCCGGCGTGGAGCGCCGTCGTCCTCCTGCTCGCCACCGCGCTGGTGCGCTCGCCGACGCGCCCGAGAGCGGCCCTGCTGCTGCTCGTTGCGGCGCTCGGGACGCAGCTCCACGTCGCGGCCGCACCGCTCGCGCTGGTCGCCGGCGTGATCGTCCTCGCGCACGCGCGGTCGCTCGGTGTCGCGGGGATCGCGTTCGCGGCCGTCGCGGGTGTGCTGCCGCTCCTGCCGATGGTCGCAGCACTCGCCGTGCCCGTTCCGTCCCTGGCGGAGTCGCCGGTGCCCGTGGACCCGCGCCAGCACCGCCTCGGTGACCTGCTCCAGCTCGTGCCGCGCGTCCTGACCGGGTTGCTTCCCGTCGAGGTACCCGCCTGGGTGCGCGCCTGGCGACCCCTCGAAGCGGTGATCGGCGGAGCAACGCTCGCAGCGGCGCTGGTTGTCGCGGTCTGGCCGCCGCGGCGTGGCGACGCGGCCGGTGTCCGCACGGTGGCGGCGTTCTTCTGGGCCGGGGTCGGTGCGGTCGGGCTGCTGCCGGCGGAGGCCTGGTACTACTACCTCGACATGGCGCTGGTGCCGGGGGCGGTCCTGCTCGGGGTCGCCGGTGCGGCGCTGCCGATCGGAACGTTCGCGGCGGCCGCACTCGTCACCACGGCCGTCGCCCGCACGGCGCTGCTGGCGTGGTGGATCCACCTCGCGGCGGGCAACGGCTACGTGCCGGCGAACCTCGACTGGCTGCGCCTGGGCGGCACGCGCCCGGCCGCTCCCGACGCGCGGGCGCGGCTGCTGACGGTCGCGACCCGGGAGGCCGCGGCGAACGTCCTCGTGCGCGACGCCGGCATCTCGCCCGATCGCGTCTGGCGCGACGTGCACGGGCCGGGGTTCTCCGACCTCGACAACGACAACGGCTACTTCCTGCACCGCGCGGCGCGCGGCGTGTCCGCGGGTACTGCGGCCGACCCCGCGCGCAGTGCCCTCGTCTCGTACGCCGGCGAGCTGCCCGCGGACTGGCTGAGCGCGTTCGAGCGGCCGCGCCGCGTCGGACCGCTGGAGATCCGGACGTACGTTCCCACGATCGATCTCGCTGCCGCCGAGCTGCGTGGCTGCGGCGGATCGCTGCCCGCGCCCGCGGCGAAGGATCCGCTCGCGTACGGCACGGGTGAGCCGCCGCTTCCGTCGTGGCCGTGTGCGAAGCCGACCGTGGTCGTGCCCGTTCGCGCCGCCCCGGCCGGCACGGTCGTGCGGTTGCTCGCGCGCACCGAAGGGGCGGCGCGGGTGGAGGATCTCGCGGCCCGACCCCCGGGCGTGGAGGAGGTTGCGGCGCGACCCCCGGGCGTGGAGGAGGTTGCGGCGCGACCCCCGGGCGTGGAGGAGGTTGCGGCCCGACCCCCGGGCGTGGAGGAGGTTGCGGCGCGACCCCCGGGCACGGTGGTGTCGATGGAAGCGCCGGGGGCCGGCGTGGGCGTGGAGATGCCGGCGAGCGGGGGACACGTCGAAGCTCGTCTGGAGGTCGGCGGCCCCGCGCGCCTCGACCTGTACGAGCTGCACGGGCTCCGCTAAGGAACCGGCGTGCTGCGCTCGCGGTTCATCGGCGTGGGCGCCGCGCTGCCGTCGACCGTCGTCGGCAACGCGGAGATCGAGGACCGCCTCGGTGTCGAGCCCGGCTGGATCGAGGGTCGCACGGGGGTCCGCGAACGACGCGTGGTGCGCGCGGACGAGACGCTCGTCGACCTTGCCGAAGGCGCGGCTCGGAAGGCTCTCGACGTGGCCGGCATCGACCCTGCCACGCTCGACGGGATCGTCGTCGCGACGACCTCCGCGCCGTATCTCTTCCCGTCGCTCGCGTGCCTGCTCCATGCGCGGCTCGGTCTCGCGGCACAGCCCGCGTTCGACGTCGCGGCGGCCTGCGCCGGATTCCCCTACGCCCTGACGGTCGCGGACCAGGCGATCCGCGCGGGCGATCACCGCCGTGTGCTGGTCGTCGGGGCCGACTGCCTGAGCGCCTACTGCGATCCGACCGACCGCGTGACCACCGCGCTCTTCGGCGACGGGGCGGGGGCGGTGGTCCTGCAGGCGGAAGCGGGTGACCTTCCGGGTGCGCCCGGCATCCTCGCGTCCCGGCTGCGCGCGCTCGGGAGTCAGTGGGAGATGTTGTACGTCCCGGCCGGCAAGCGGCGTGTCGCGGAGCTCGCGGCAGCCGACGCCGACCCGTGGATGCGGATGCGCGGCCAGGACGTCTTCCGGCTCGCCGTCGAGCAGCTGGTCGCGCTCTCGCGCGAGGTGCTCGAGGTGGCCGGCTTCACGCCGGACGACGTTGCGCTCATCGTTCCGCACCAGGCGAACGTGCGCATCATCCGGATGATGCTCGCACAGCTTCGCATCCCGGAGGCGCGCGCCTGCGTCAACCTGGACCGCTGCGGCAACACCTCGGCGGCGTCCATCCCGCTGGCGCTGCACGACGCCGTCGGGCAGCGCCGCCTTCACCCGGGCGATCTCCTGCTGCTCAACGCGGTCGGTGGCGGCATGACGGCAGGCGCGATCGTCGTGCGGTGGTAGCCGCGTCCGAAGCGCGGCCGGTGCGCGGCGCGCGCGGCGTGCTGGTCGCGGCTCTGGTGCTGGCGACGCTGGTCGCCGTCGTCCTCGGCGACGTGCTGTTCGGGGGACGGACGCTGTCTCCGGCGCCGTGGGTGCCGGGCGTCGTCCCGGCCGGGCCCGTCCGCGAGCCGCTGCCGCTGCCACCGCCGGCGCTGCGCGACCTCGAGGGCGGCGCCTGGGTCGACGAGCCAGCGCCCTACCTGCTGCACGCCGAGCTCGCTGCGGGGCGGCTGCCGCTGTGGAACGACGCGGTCGGGCTCGGCGCGCCGCTGGCTGCGAACCCGAACATGGCGGCGTGGTCGCCGCTGCAGCTCGTCGTGAATCTCGCGCCGGGACCGGCGTTGCAGGATCTCGCATGGGTGCTGCGCGTCTGGTTGCTCGCCGTCTCGACCTGGGCACTGGCGCGTGCTCTCGGCTGCGGCCCGCTCGGCGCGCTCGCGGCCGCGGCGGCGCTCGCGCTGTCGGGCCAGACGCTCGACTGGCTCGTGCACCACCCGCTCAACGTCGACGTCTTCGTGCCGCTCGCGCTCGCGGCCGCGTTGCAGGTGCTGCGCGGGTCGCTGCGCGCGGGCGTCGTGCTCGCGGTCGCGGTCGCGGCGGGACTGCTCGGCGTCAAGCCGCAGAGCGCGCTGGTCGCGAGCGCGTTCGGCACGCTCGTGCTGCTCGCCGCGACGTTCGACGAGCGTGGCCGCCGCGACGGCGCGTCGGCCGCGCGGATCGGCGGACTCGCCGTGCCGGCGATCATCGGGGTGCTGCTCGCGGGAATCGCCCTCGTGCCGTTCCTCGAGATCCACGGTGCCGCGAGCGGCCTGGTCCATGCGGGACGCAGCACGCAGTCGGAGTGGACGCGGCCGGCCTCGACGATCGGTGGCCTCGCAGGCCCGTGGGCCCTGCGCCTCACTGCTGGCCCGGAGGCGGCTGCGCTCGCCGGTCCGCCGCGTGCGGGACTGGTCGTCCTCGCGCTGGCGGTGGCCGGAGCCTGGCGTGCACGGCGGCGTGCCGTCGGCTGGGTGCTCGCCGCGACGGTCGTGCTCTACGTGGCGCGGATCTTCGGCTTCCTGCCGGTGCGGCTCGCCGGGGTGCCGGTGCTGGGCTCGATCAGCTACGTCAAGTATTGCTTTCCGCTCTACCTGGCGCTGGCGCTGCTCGCCGGGCTGGCGCTCGATCCGGTCGCAGGCGGAGAGCGACGCCGGGGTCGCCGGGCGCGGGCTGCGGCGCTGGCGGGCCTCTGTGCGGTGGTGGCTGAGCTCGCCTGGCTGGGCATCGTACCGCGCCCGCCGCGGCTCGACCCGTACGCGCCGGCGCCGTGGGTCGAGAGCCTGCGCGCGCTCGATGCGGCGACGCCGGGCCGCGCATCGGGTCCGGTCGCCCTCGCGCCCCCGCTCGTGTCCGGGGTCCTCGGGTTGCGCGACCTGCGCGCGATCGACGTGCTCACGCCGCGAGTCGGCTACGAGTTCGTCTCGCAGCTGGTGGCGCCGAGCGAGGGCCTGACGTGGATCCTCGCCGACCCGGATCCGCTCGCCGCAGCGACCGCACCCGGTGCGGCGGTGGCCGATCTGCGCTGGATCCTGTCGCGGGACGACCTCGCCGCGGAACGGCTGCCCGCGGTCGCGCGCACCGCCGCGACCGCACGTCGCCTCGCGCGCCTGTTCGCGACGCTCGACGGCTATGCGATCGACAGCGAGTCGTTCGGCGCCGGCATGCACGAGCACGGCGGCGACCGACGCTTTCACTGGACCTGCCGAACGCCCTGCAGGTTGGCCTTCCGGCTCGCCGAGGTGCCGCCGAGCTTCGCGCTCGGGCTCGCGGCGGACGAACCGGCCGAAGTCGTCGTGCGGGCGTCGCTGCGCGGCGGCGGCGTCGAGCGGCACACGGGCGCGACGCTCGCCCTGGGCGGCGGCCGGGGCTGGCGGGACGTCTGGCTGCGCAGCACCGGGGCAGTGCGCGACGCGGAAGGCAGGCGAGAACCGGGAGACGGGGGCGACCTGCCGGAGGCGGGGGCGCAGGTCGTGGCGGAGATCACCTCTGCCACGCCGGTGGCGGTCTTCGTCGGCGGCATCGGTCCGTCGCCGGGCCCGGAGGTGGAGGAGGCCGAGGCGCGCGACGAGCTCGCGTTTCGTATCGCGGCGCGTGACCGGCTGGTGCCGCGGCACGCCGACGGCATCGCCCGGATCTTCGAGAACCCCGATGCGCTCGGTGCGGCCTACCTCGCGACGCAGGTCGGCCGCGCAGAGGACCTCGACGACGTGCGCCGCTGCCTGGTGGCGCATCCGCGCACCGCGGTCGCGTGCGTCGCGGACCCCGCGCTCGTGCCCCCCGCGCCCGCCGACCAGCCACCCGGCACGCTCCGCATCGAGCACGGTAGCCCGTCGAGTCTCGCGATCTCGGTGGACGCCGCACGCGACGCGCTGCTGGTCGTGTCGCGGCTCGACTTCCCCGGCTGGCGCGCCACGGTGGACGCGAAGGAAACGGCGATCGTGCGCGTCCATGGTGCCATGATGGGTGTGGTGGTGCCCGCCGGTCGGCATCGTGTCGAGCTCACGTACCGCCCGTCCTCGCTGCTGATCGGAGCGCTCGCCTCGGTCGTGGGGCTTGCGGCGCTCCTTGCACGGATGCGCGGGTTGCGGCGCGCGCGCGGCTCCGTGCCGGATCGTACGACGCCACGGTTTGAAGGCCCCCGGGGCCGCGGCTAGAGTTCGCGCAATGCGCGACTCGACGGCGAGCGGGCCGCTGCCGTCGCAGCTCCTGCAGGAGCGCTACGGCCGCGGCTACTTCCACGGCGAGAACAGCGGCTTCGCGCGCGAGGGCTACGGGACCGTGCACGCGACCTGGCAGCACTGGATGCCGTTCCTCCGCGAGCAGCTCGGCACCGGCGCGCGACTGCTCGATCTCGGGTGTGCCTATGGCTTCCTGGTCGTCGAGGCGCTCGACGCGGGCTTCGACGCGATCGGTGTGGACGCGAGCCGCTTCGCGATCGGCGAGGCGGCTGCGTGGGCTCGTCCGGCGGTCGGGCGGCTTCTCGCCGCGCACGCGGAGCGAGTGCCGTTCGCCGACGCGAGCTTCGACGTGGTGACCGCCTTCGACGTGCTCGAGCACGTGCCGCGCCCCGAGCTGCTGCTCGTCGAGGCAGCACGCGTGCTGCGTCCGGGGGGGCTGCTGGTCGGCGCTACACCCGATCCGCTGCTGTTCGAGCGCAGCGAGGAGACCCACGTCGCCGAGCACGTCCCGTCGTGGTGGGTGCGCGAGCTCGAGCGCGCGGGGTTCTCGGTGAGCCTGCGCTTCTTCCAGGCGGCGTGGAACCTCGAGATCGTCGCCCGGCGCGGAGCGCCCGCGCCGCCGATCTCCTACGACGCGCTCGGCACCGGCGACCCGGTCGTTCGCGGCGCGGACGATGCACCGCGCTTCGCGCTGCGCTCGGGGTTCGGCGAGCCGACCGCCGAGCGGACGCGCGTCGTCGGCAACGGCGCGCTGGTCTACGTCCTGAACCCCGGCGACGCGCCGCTCGCGCTGGAGCTGGAGATCGACCTCGCCGAGCCGGCGTCGGTGAGTCTCGCACTCGACGGTCGCGTCGTCGGGCGCACCCGGGGCGAAGCGACGACGCTGCGTGCGCGCGCGTTGCTGCCGGCGGGCGGCCACCAGCTGCGCTTCGAGATCCCCTCCGGGTGGGCGTGGCTGCGCACAATCGCCGCGCGCGCCGCGCCCGCGACGCGCGAGCAGCTATGCTTGACGTTGCCGTTCGACATGTACGAGCGCTACGCGCTCGTGGCGGAGACGCTGCGGCGCATCGCGCCGGGGGCCGACGCGGTGCTCGACGTCGGCGGGACGATGGGGGGCGGGGCAGGGCACCTCGCGTGGACGGGAGACTTCCTGCCCGGGCGGGACGTCCGCGTGGTGGACGCGCGGGCCGCCGACCTGCCGCGGCACGACGTCCTCGATCCGCAAGCACCCCTGCCGTTCGCCGACCGGGCCTTCCCCGTCGTGCTCGCGCTCGACGTGCTCGAGCACGTTCCCGCGGCGGCGCGCGACGCCTGGCTGGGCGAGCTGCTGCGCGTCGCCGGCCGGTTCCTGCTGATCGGCAACCCGTTCGCGACACCGGGCGTCGCCGAGGCCGATCGCTACCTCTTCGAGCTCATCCGCACGCGCTACGGCTACGCGCACGGGTTTCTCGCCGAGCACCTCGAGCATGGGCATCCGGATCTCGCGGCGACGCGGGCGTTCTTCGCCGCGCGTGGCGCGAGCGTGGTGACCCTTCCCTCGGGGTATCTCCCCGCGTGGATCCTGCTGCAGACCGTGAACGCGCTGCTGTCGCACCCGGAGCAGGACGACGCCTACGTTCTCGCCAACGAGAGCGCGAACCGTGCGATCGGGCTCGCCAGTACGGTCGAGCCGGCATACCGCCACCTGCTCGTCATCGACCGCATGGGGGCCGACCACACGGCGGCTCTGCAGCCGCTCGTCGTGCCCCGAACGCCGGATCTCGACGCCGTTGCGGCGGCCATCGCCGCGCTGCCGGTGGGCGGCGGGGGCTCCCGGTGACGGCGACGCCGGTCGCGGGCGCCGAGCTGCCGGAAGTCACGTTCGTCGTCGTCACCTGCAACGGACGCGCGCTGCTGGCCGAGTGTCTCGCGTCGCTGCGCGAGCAGGACTACCCCGCGCACCGCGTGGAGGTTCTCGTGTACGACAACGGATCGGGCGACGGCACGCCGGCGTGGCTCGCGCGCGAGCACCCGTCGGTGCGGGTGATCGCGGCGCCCGACAACACCGGGTTCGCCGCACCGAACAACCGCGCGGCGGAGAGCGCGGCCTCGCCGCTCCTCTGCCTGGTGAACAACGACATGCGCTTCGCTAGGACGTTTCTGCGCGAGCTGGTCGCGGCGCGCGCGGCCACCGGCGCCGCGTGCATCGGTGCGCGCATTCTCAGCGCGGACGGCAGCCGGATCGAGTTCGACGGCGGAACGATGAACTTCCATGGACACGGAGCACCCTGGCGACATGGTGTGGACGCGACCCGGCATGCCGCGGAGAGCACGCCGCGCGACAGCCTGTTCGCGAGCGGCGGTGCGATGCTGATCGACCGCCAGGCGTTCCGCAGCTCGGGCGGCTTCGACGAGGGCTACTTCGCGTACTTCGAGGACGTGGATCTCGGCTGGCGGCTGTGGGCGCTGGGCGAGCGCTGCGCGCACGCGCCGGCGGCGCGGGCGTACCATCGCGAGCACGCGAGCGAGCACCTGCTCGGCCCGGGACGCCGCCTGGCCATGCTCGAGCGCAACGCGCTGTGCTCGGTGTGGAAGAACTACGAGGACACGCGCGGCCCGCGCATGTTCGGCTGCGCGCTGGCCCTCGCATCCGAGCGCGCACGGCTCGAGCCCGGGCGGCGGGAGGCGTGCGAGCAGGGCGTGCTCGAGGCGACGGCGCTGCTGCCCGCGATGGAGGAGCGGCGCCGGGCGATCGCCGCGCGGCGCCGGCGCACCGACCGGGAGATCGTGCCGCTGTTCCGCGAGCCGTGGCGCCCGGCGATCGCCGGCGACGCCTACCTCGAGCGGCAACGGACGCTCGCCGCAGCTTTCGGCGCCGACGAGCTGTTGCCTGCCGAGTCCGACGAGACCGCCGGTCGCCGGAGCGGGGAGGCCGAACGATGCGCGTGACGCGACGCCGAGCCTGCCGCGTCGGTGCCCTCGCCGGCTGTGCTGCGGTCGCCCGCCTCGCCCTCGGCGGCGTCGGGCGGGCGCTCGCCCAGACGCTGCCCGCCGCCACGCCCGGACCTGCCGCGACCGCCGCGCGATTCTCGAGCGCGGAGAGCGTGTCCCTGCTGCGCGAGCTCATCCTGCAGCGAGCGCTCGGCAGCACCGACCCGTGGGTGCAGGCGCACGTGTTGCTCGCGCTCGGGTCGGACGTGAAGGCCGACGGCAAGCCGATCCTCGACACGCTGGTTGCGGGGGCGCTGCGCACCGAGGCGGTCGAGCTGAAGCAGTACCCGTACTTCCCGACCGACATCGAGCGCCACCCGTTCCACTTCCTGCAGATCCTGCAGGCGACCGACGTGCCCTACGAACGAGCCTTCGTGACGCCCGTCGGGCGCTTCACGCGCCGCGAGATCGTCTCGGGCGGCGAGGCCCTGCTCGACCCGAAGGAAGTCACCGACGAGCTGTCGTGGATGGTGAGCGTGCTGACGCACGAGTTCCGGCAGGACCGCGACACGTTCAGGACCGCGCGCGGGCTCGAGATCCCCGTGACCGACATCGTGCAGCGTCACCTGCGCGAGACCGACGCCGCGTACGCCGACACCTTCGCCGCGATGGCCGGTGCCACTCCCTACGCGCGCGGCGCGATCCACCGCTCGGCGTGCAACGGCACGCACATGCTCTACGGTCTCGTCGACGCGCTGCGCAACGGCTATACCGTCGGCGACCTGCGGCCCCGCACCGAGCGCCTCGCGCGCGCGCTGCTGTTCCGCATGCGCGCCGAGCCGCGGCTGATCGACATGTCGCTCCGCGGAAGCAACGCGATGGTGCGCCTCAACGCGGATGCGGCGAAGCTCACGTTCCTCGGCCACGCCGTCGAGGACCTCGGCTACGCGGTGCAGCACGACGTATTCCAGCTCGACGCGGCGCAGGTGCAGACGGTGACGCAGGCGCGCGAGCAGCTCGCCGCGATCGTGTCGCGGCTCGTCGGCGAGTACGATCTGGACAGCCTGCAGGCGCAGGAGCCGCGCGCCTACAAGCTCATCCTGGGCGACGCCTGCCACGCCTATCGGGGGCTGCGCTTCTGGTCGTGAACACCGCGTTGCAGTCGGCGAACGTCTCGTGAACACCGCGTTGCAGTCGGCGAACGTCGAGCTGAGCGTCGTCGTGGTCGGCTGGAACGGTGCCGCGTACCTGAGCGCCTGCCTCGATGCGGCACGGGGCGAGGGGCGCGAGCTGATCTTCGTCGACAATGCGTCGCGTGACGGCAGCGTGGCGTTGCTGCGCGAGCGGCATCCGGACGTGCGCCTGCTCGTGAACGACGCGAACCTCGGATTCGCGCGTGCGGCGAACCGCGGGCTGCACGAGGCGCGCGGACGGTACGTCCTCTTTCTCAATCCCGACGCCGTGGTGTCCGACGAGACGGTCGACGCGGCGCTCGCGGTGCTCGCCGGGCGTCCGCGGGTCGGGCTGGTCGGGGTGGCGCAGCGCGATGCCGCCGGCAGGGTGCTGCCGACCGTCGAGCCCTTCTTCTCGCTGGCGGCGCTGCGGCGGCCGTCGCACGCGCGGGTGACCGCCCCCGACGGGCCCGGTCCGGTCGAGATCGAGTGGTGCCACGGCGCGTTTCTGCTCGGCCGGCGGGACGAGCTGGTCGCCCTCGGGGGGTTCGACGAGCGCTACTTTCTCTACGCCGAGGACATGGATCTGTGCTTTCGCGTGCACGAGTCCGGAAGATCCGTCGTCTATTTGCCCCAGGTGTCGATTCTGCACGAGGGAAACGCGGCCGGACGCGAGCTCCTGGGGGAGCGCCGGGCGGCTGCCATCTTCGCGAGCCAGCTGATGTTTCACCGCGAGCGGCGGGGTTTCGCAGCGACCGTCCTGCTGCGCGCGCTGGCCGCCGTCGCGTTCGGCGTCCGCGCACTCGCCTACCGCCTCGCGGGCTCACCGCTCTCCGGGCGCTATGCGGCGCTCGCGGCCGTCGCGGTTCGCGGCGGGCCGGGCCCGACCGTGGCGGCGGCCGGCAGGCAGCCGGTCCCGTCGCGGGCGACGGGAGAGCGATGATGGGCACCAGCGCCCCGAGCGCCTCCGGCGCCGCCGTACGGGATGGCGTCACGGTCGCGGTGCTGTGCCGCGCCGACGAGCCGGCGCTCGCACGCACGCTGCGCTCGCTCGAGGACGGCGCGGGGCGGCTCGTGCGCGATGGCCGCGAGGTCGACTTCGTGATCTGCGTCAACGGGCCCGCCGGCTCCGGTGCCGCGCTCGCAGCGGCGCAAGCGATGGTCGCGCGCTGCGCGCCCGGCACGGCGCGGGTCCTGATCGACGCGCGCGCCGACAAGGCGCGCGCCTGGAACCTCGTGCGCGCGACCTGCACGAAGCCGCTGATCGCCTACTGCGACGCCGACGTCGAGGTCGCCCCGGAGGCGCTCGCGCAGCTCATCGCAGCCCTCGACGCGTCGCCGGGCGTTCTCCTCGCGAGCGCGCGTCAGGTTCCGGAGTTCGGGCCCTTCGCATCCGAGCCCGCCACCGGCGACGCGCGCCGAGCGACGCTCGTCGCGCGCGCCGCGGCGATCCCCTACCGGTTCGACTTCCAGGTGGTCGGCGGACGCCTGTACGTCATGCGGACGTCTGCCGTCGAGCGCATGCCCGAGGGGCTGCTGCTCGAGGACGGCTGGCTGTCCGCGCGGCTCGGCAACGATGCGCTGAGGACGGTTCGCGAGGCCGAGGTGCGCTTCCACCCGCCGACCACGCTCGCCGACTACTTCCGCGAGCGGATGCGCACGGAAGCCGGCAAGCTGCAGATCCGCGACGAGCGCCGTGCCGCGGGCAGGGCGCAGGAGCCGATCGCCCGTTATCGCTGGCGCGAGATGGCCAGCGCACTGGGCCCTGCCGAACTGCCGCTCGTGGTCGTCAATCTCGGTGTTCGCCTGGTCGCGCGTGCGCTTGCCGAGCTCGCCGCGCGGCGCGGGCGCAGCATCGCCTGGGCGCCCATCGCGTCGAGCAAGCCGCATTCCACCGAGGTGCCATGAAACAGCCCACGGACTACACGGTCATCATCCTCACATGGAACTCGCGCCAGCACGTGGGCCCGTGCCTCACGTCGCTGCGCGACGCAGCCCCGGGCCGGCGCGGCGACGTGATCGTCATCGACAACGGCTCGACCGACGGGACGGCGGACGCGGTGCGTGAGCTCCTGCCGGACGCGCGGCTCGTGCAGAACCAGATCAACCGTGGCGTCGCGGCGGCGCGCAATCAGGGCCTCGCGCTCGCGCGGTCGCCGGTGTCGATCATCCTCGACGTCGACACGGTGGTGCAGCCCTCGGCGTTCGCCCGCCTGCTGGACTACCTCGCGGCGACGCCGTCGGTCGGCGTCTGCGGGCCGCGGCTCGTGCTGCCCGACCAGACGATCCAGGCGAGCTGCCAGCTCTTTCCGACGGTGATCGACAAGATCGTGCGGCAGCTTCCGGGCCGCCTCGGCGAGCGCTGGCTGCGCGAGGTCGAGCTCGTCGACTGGGACCACACGGGGCTGCGCGACGTGGACTACGTGGTCGGCGCCTGTCAGGCGATCCGCATGTCGGCGCTGCAGTCCGTCGGCTGGCTCGACGAGCGCATCTTCTACGGGCCGGAGGACGTCGACTTCTGCCTGCGCATGCGCCTCCACGGATGGCGCGTCACGTACGTCGGCGATGCGATCGTGCGGCACGAGTGCCAGCGCGTCACGCGCCGTCGCCTGAACGCGCTCACGCTGCGCCACATTCGCGGTCTCGCGCACCTCTATCGCACGCACGGCTACCTGTTCTCGCGCGAGCCACTGTACCGGCGCATCGAGGAGGCCGCGGCGTCATCGCCCGTGGCCGGGGCGACGGCGCGATGGGAGCGCGCCAGCTGACGCTCGCGGACGTCGGCGCGCGGCAGCGCGTGGCCGCGCCG
>VGTK01000109.1 GCA_016874715.1 Deltaproteobacteria bacterium
GGTGTCGGCGCCTGCAAGCCCGGTCGCCGGTGCGACCGAGGCGGGCGAGGCGCGACCCGCAGAGGCGCCGCGCGCGCTCGGTCGGGCGCCGGCTTCCGCTCCGATGCTCGACGACGGCATGCGGCGGGTCCAGGTGCTCGGCAAGATCAACCTCAAGAAGCCCGAGCCGGCGCCGGCACGCCCGCGAACGGTAGCGGGCGCGCCCGCGGCCCCGGGTGCCGCTCCTGCGCCGACCGAGTCGACGGACGAGACGCGCCGCAAGCGGGGCAAGAAGGTCATCCGCAAGCCCGGCCAGTTCGACCCGTTCGGTGGCGATCGCAGCGGCGGTCGTGGCGGTCGCAAGCCGCTCAAGAAGCGGGCCGCTCCGGGCAAGGAGCAGAAGCACACCGAGATCACCACACCTTCGGCGAGGAAGCGCCTGGTGCGCTTCAGCGAGGTCATCACGGTCGGTGATCTGGCGAAGGCGATGGGTCTCAAGGCCGGCGAGGTCATCAAGAAGCTCATGGACATGGGCGTCATGACGACCGTCAATCACGTGCTCGACGTCGACCACGCGACGCTGGTCGCCGGCGAGTTCGACTACGCGGTCGAGAACGTGGCCTTCGATGCCGACAAGGAGATCGAGGGCCCGGACACGGAGACCGAGGAGGTCGAGGCCCTGCCGCGTGATCCGGTCGTGACCGTCATGGGCCACGTCGATCACGGCAAGACGTCGCTGCTCGACTCGATCCGCAAGACGGAGGTCGCCGAAGGCGAGGCCGGTGGAATCACGCAGCACATCGGTGCGTACACGGTGAAGGTCCACGACCGCCACATCACGTTCATCGATACTCCGGGCCACGCTGCGTTCACGGCGATGCGGGCGCGCGGCGCCAAGGTCACGGACATCGTGATCCTCGTCGTGGCCGCAGACGACGGCGTGATGCCGCAGACCATCGAGGCGATCGCTCACGCGCGTGCCGCGGAGGTGCCGATCATCGTCGCGGTCAACAAGATCGACCGCGCCGATGCGGATCCCGAGCGCGTGAAGAAGCAGCTCTCCGAGAACGGTCTCGTGGCCGAGGACTGGGGCGGCGACACGACGTTCGTGCCGGTCTCGGCGAAGACCCGTCAGGGGCTCGACCATCTGCTCGAGATGGTCCTGCTGCAGGCCGACGTCCTCGAGCTGAAGGCCAAGGCCGACACGCGGGCCAAGGGGTCGATCATCGAGGCCAAGCTCGATCGCGGCCGCGGACCGGTCGCCACGGTGCTGGTCCAGGAGGGCACGCTCAAGGGTGGCGATCCGTTCGTCGTCGGCCTCCAGTACGGACGCATCCGTGCCATGCTCGACTCGCTGGGCCGCAAGATCGACGTCGCCGGCCCGTCGACGCCGGTCGAGATCCTGGGTCTGAGCGGCGTACCCGAGGCCGGTGACGCGTTTGTCGCGGTCGCCGACGAGGCGACCGCCCGCCAGGTAGCGGACCACCGTCGCGGCAAGCAGCGCCAGGGCGAGATGGCGAAGTCCAGCAAGGTCTCGCTCGACGACCTGTACAAGCAGCTCGAGAAGAGCGCGGTGCAGGAGCTGCGCGTCGTCCTGAAGGTGGACGTGCAAGGTTCGGTGGACGCGCTGAAGGAGGCGTTCGCCCGGCTGTCGAACGACGAGGTGCAGGTCACGATCATGCACGCGTCCGTCGGCGGCATCACCGAGTCGGACGTGCTCCTCGCGTCCACCTCGAACGCGATCATCGTCGGGTTCAACGTGCGTCCCGAGCCGAAGGCCGCAGCCCTCGCCGACCGTGAGGGCGTCGACGTGCGCCTGTACACGATCATCTACGACGCCATCAATCAGGTGCGCGAGGCGCTCGAGGGCATGCTCGAGCCGACCACGCGCGAGCGCACGGTGGGGCGTGCCGAGGTCCGGCAGACCTTCGGCGTCGGCGCAGGCATGATCGGCGGCTCGAGCGTGCTCGACGGCAAGATCGTCCGCGGCGGCCTGGCGCGGCTTCTGCGCGACCATGCGGTGGTTCACGAGGGCAAGATCGGCAGCCTGCGTCGATTCAAGGACGACGTCCGCGAGGTCACCGCGGGTTACGAGTGTGGCATCGGGCTGGAGGGGTTCAACGACCTCAAGCCGGGCGACGTCATCGAGGTCTACGAGCTCGAGCAGGTCGCGCGTCGTATGGCGCCGGCCGGTGAGAAGTCACAGCAGATCGAGCGCTACGCTTGACGAAGGGGCGCTCCGGGAAGCGTCCAGCGCAGCGGAGCGCGGCAGGCGGGGTCCGGCGTGCCGACCGCGTCGCTGCGGAGATCCAGAGGATCCTGTCCGAGGAGCTGCTGCATCGAGTGCGCGATCCGCGGGTCGCGCACGTCACGGTCACGCGGGTTCGGGTGAACGACGACCTGAGGCTCGCTCGGGTATGGTTCACGCTCCTCGAGGTCGGGGAGGGCGATCGTGGCGCGGCGCAGAAGGGCCTCGAGAGTGCGATGCCGTACCTGCGCCGCACGGTGGCCGGGGATCTCGGTCTGCGGCACGCGCCGGAGCTCGCCTTCGCCTACGACGAGGGCCTCGCCAGCGCGCGACGCATCGACTCGTTGCTGAAGGGGCTGCGGACGGCCGAGACGCCCCCCGGCGGTGACGGTGATCCCGAGGGCGGTGCCGGTGGCTGACGGCATCCTGCTGGTCGACAAGCCGGACGGCATCACCTCGGCGGGCGTGGTTCGGGACGTGAAGCGGGCGCATCGGCTGAAGAGCATCGGCCACCTCGGCACGCTCGATCCCATGGCGACGGGTCTGCTGCCGCTGTGCATCGGTGACGGCACGAAGATCGCGCAGTTCCTCGGCGCCGAGGAGAAAGGGTACTCCGGGACGATCCGCCTCGGGGTCGCGACCGACACGCTCGACGTGGAGGGACGGATCGTCCGCGAGGCGCCGGTTCCGGCCGGCGTCGCAGCACGCCTCGACGACGTCGCGGCGCGGCTGCGGGGCCCTGGCGAGCAGCTGCCGCCGATGTACTCGGCGGTCAAGATCGGCGGCCGGAAGCTCTACCAGCACGCCCGGGCCGGGGCGACGGTGGAACGCCAGCCGCGCCCGGTCGTGATCCACGAGCTGGTCCTCGAGGCGGCTGCCGAGGCCGAAGTGGTCCGTTTCTCCGTGCGCTGCTCGAAGGGCACGTACGTCCGGGTTCTCGCCGAGGACGTGGCCCGCGCGCTCGGGACCGTGGGAGCGCTCGCCAGCCTCAGGCGCACGTCGTTCGGGAAGTTCGAGCTTGCCGAGGCCCACCCCCTCGCCGACATCCTGGCCCGCCCACCGGGCGACCTGCCGGTCCTCGACGCGCCGTCGGCCCTCCGAACGGTACGGCGGATCCCGGTCGACGCCGCTCAGGCGTGCGCCATCGCGAGCGGCCAGCGGGCCGCCCTGGAACGGATCGAGCCGCCCGCGGAGTGTGACCGGATCGCCATGCTGATGGCCCCCAACGGGGGCCTCCTCGCCGTGGTCGAGGCTCGGGGCGGGCACTGGGCGCTGCGTCGCGTGCTCATGCCGGAAGCGAGACAGCTTTACAGGTCCTGAGCCGGGTGTTAACTGAGCGGGTCAACGAAAACGGAGGAAGAACAGTGGCGTTAGCCGCGGTACGTAAGCGCGAGTTGGTCGAGAGCTTCCGGTCCCACGAAACGGACACGGGCTCCTCGGAGGTGCAGATCGCCCTCCTGAGTAACAGGATCAGCTACCTGACCGAGCACCAGAAGAAGCATGCGAAGGATCACGCCTCGCAGCGCGGCCTGGTCATGCTGGTCGGGCAGAGGCGTCGGCTCCTCGATTACCTGAAGAGGACGGCCCCGGAGCGGTACAAGCAGCTCATCGAAAAGCTCGGTCTGCGCAAGTAGGCCCGACGCTACCGCTGAGAATACTTCCCGCTTTGGTCACGGGCGCGGGTCGCCCGTGACCTACGGAGATCTGTATGGAGCCCAAGGTAGTAGAGTGCGAGCTGGCGGGTAGACGCTTCTCGATCGAGACCGGCCGTCTTGCGAAGCAGGCGGGCGGCTCGGCGTTCGTCCGGTATGGGGACACCGTCGTCCTGGTCACCGCCACCGCTCAGGCGAGCGCGCGCGAGAACGTCGATTTCCTGCCGCTGACCGTCGATTATCAGGAGAAGACCTTCGCCGCGGGCAAGATCCCGGGCGGCTTCTTCAAGCGCGAGGGCAAGCCGTCGGAGAAGGAGGTCCTCACCTCCCGTCTCATCGACCGTCCTTGCCGCCCGCTGTTCCCGGAGGGCTGGCACTCGGAGACGCAGATCGTCGCGACCGTGCTGTCGGCCGAGAAGGACTGCGATCCGGACATGGTCGCGCTCTGCGGCGCGTCCGCGGCGCTGACGGTGTCGGACATCCCGTTCGCGGGCCCGATCGCCGGCATCCGCGTCGGCCGCGTCGACGGCAAGTTCGTCTTCAATCCGACCGCCGAGGAGCTCGAGAAGAGCGACATCAACCTGATCGTCGCCGGCAGCCGCGACGCGATCGTGATGGTCGAGGGCGGCGCGAAGGTCGTCCCCGACGAGATCATGCTCGAGGCGCTGTTCGCCGCGCACGAGGCGCTGCAGCCGATCATCGACCTGCAGCTCAAGCTGCAGAAGGAAGCCGGCAAGGCCAAGCGCCCGAGCCCGGTCCTGCCCGAGCCCGGCAAGCTGCAGGCGCGCGTGCGCGAGGTCGCCGGACCTCTCTGCAAGGACGCGCTCGCGACCACCACGAAGCTCGAGCGCTACGCCAAGTTCGACGAGGCCAAGGCCGCGACCAAGGCGGCGCTCGCCGCGGAGTTCCCCGATCAGGAGAAGGCGATCAGCGAGGCCTTCGGCGACCTCAAGTACGAGGCCGTGCGCAGCATGATCGTCAAGGACAAGAAGCGCCTCGACGGGCGCGGCCTCGCCGACATCCGGCCGATCTGGATCGACCTCGGACTGCTGCCGCGGGCGCACGGCTCGGCGGTGTTCACGCGCGGCGAGACGCAGGCGCTGGTCACCACCACGCTCGGCACGTCGGCCGATCAGCAGCGCATCGACTCCCTGCTCGGCGAGAGCAAGAAGACGTTCATGCTGCACTACAACTTCCCGCCCTTCTCGGTCGGCGAGGTGAAGTTCCTGCGCGGTCCGAGCCGGCGCGACGTCGGCCACGGTGCGCTCGCCGAGCGCGCGCTCACGCCGATCCTGCCGGGCGACGAGTTCCCGTACACGATCCGCATCGTGTCCGAGGTCCTCGAGTCGAACGGGTCGTCGTCGATGGCCACGGTTTGCGGTGGCTCGCTGTCGCTGCTCGACGCGGGCGCGAAGATCAAGGCGCCGGTCGCGGGCATCGCGATGGGTCTGATCAAGGAAGGCGACAAGTTCGCCATCCTGTCCGACATCCTGGGTGACGAGGACCATCTCGGCGACATGGACTTCAAGGTCGCCGGGACGGCCGAGGGCGTCACCGCGCTGCAGATGGACATCAAGATCGACGGCCTCACGCGCGACGTCATGAAGGCGGCCCTCGAGCAGGCGAAGGCCGGCCGGCTGCATATCCTCGGCGAGATGGGCAAGGCGATCGCCGCACCGCGCGAGACCCTGTCGGATTACGCGCCGCGCATCACGACGATCAAGATCAACAAGGAGAAGATCCGCGACGTCATCGGACCCGGTGGCAAGGTGATCCGCGCGCTGGTCGAGGAGACCGGCTGCACGATCGACATCGAGGACGACGGCACGGTCTCGGTCGCGTCGACCGACGCCGCCTCGATGAAGAAGGCGATCGACCGCATCCTCGGCATCACGGCCGAGGCCGAGGTCGGCAAGATCTACGAAGGCAAGGTCCGCAAGATCGTCGACTTCGGGGCGTTCGTCGAGATCATGCCGGGCACCGACGGTCTGCTGCACATCTCGCAGATCTCGACGGAGCGTATCCGCGCGGTCACCGACGTCCTGAAGGAGGGCGATCGCATCCGGGTCAAGGTCCTCGAGGTCGACCGATCGGGCAAGATCCGCCTGTCGCGTCGCGAGGCGATGGCGGACGACGGCGTTCAGGAGTAGGACAGCTTCGTGGGAAGCCTCGGTGACGCGAGCGCGGTTCGGAAGAGCGTACTGCCCAACGGGATCCGCGTTCTCACCGAGGCTCTTCCCGAGTTTACCTCGGCCACTCTCGGCATCTGGGTGGAGAACGGCTCGGCCTTCGAGCCGCCGGAGCTGAACGGGATCTCCCACTTCCTCGAGCACATCTTCTTCAAGGGGACCGAGCGGCGGACCGCGAAGGAGATCGCCGAGGCGATCGATGGCGTCGGCGGGGTGCTCAACGCCTTCACCGGCAAGGAGTACACCTGCTACTACGCGAAGGTCCTCCGGGAGGATCTTCCCCTCGCGCTCGACGTCCTGTCCGACCTCTTTCTCCACTCGACGTTCCCCGAGGAGGAGATCGAGCGCGAACGCGGCGTGATCCTGTCGGAGATCCTCGAGTCCGAGGACTCGCCCGACGATCACGTCCACGTGGTCTTCGACCGCGCCTTCTGGCCGGGGCACCCGCTGTCGCTACCCATCACCGGGACGGCGCAGACGGTTTCCGGGATGAAGCGCGAGCACTTCCTGGGCTTTCTTTCGGAGCGCTATCGCCCCGACCGGATTCTCATCTGCGCCGCCGGGGCGGTGGATCACGACTGGCTCGTCGATCGCATCGGTCAGGCGTTCGGTCATCTGTCCGGCACCACGCCGAAGGTCACGACCGCGACTCCGGCGCCGAAGCCCGCTCTCTCGCTGATCGAGCGCGATCTCGAGCAGGTGCAGATGGTCCTCGGCGTGCCGGGGCTGCCCCACACCGACGATCGTCGCTACGCAGCCTACGTCATGAACACCGCACTGGGCGGCGGGATGAGCTCGCGCCTGTTCCAGGAGGTCCGCGAGAAGCGCGGCAAGGCGTATTCGATCGCGTCGTTCCTCTCCGCCTTCCGCGGCGCGGGCTACCTTGCGGTCAACGCAGGACTGGGTGCTGACGCGGTGGTCGAGGTCCTCGAGGTGGTCCGCGACGAGCTCGGGAAGCTGATGCGCGGGGGGCTCGAGCGCGGTGAGCTCGAGCGCGCCAAGAGCCAGATCAAAGGGACGATTCTGTTGAGCCTCGAGAGCAGCGAGAGCCGGATGTCGCGGATCGCCAAGAACGAGATGTACTTCGGCCGCAACATCGATCCAGCCGAGGTCGCAGCCGCGATCTCGGGTGTCCTACACGACGACGTGGTCGCCCTCTCGCGCGAGCTCTTCTCCGGTCGCATGAGCCTCGCGCTGCTGGGCGACGTCAGCGAGGTCGCGATCGACGACGCGCTGCTGTCCCCCGTGTAGGGAGGCGAAATGGTGGCAGTGGACCGGACCGGCCGGGAGACGGTTCGCGTCGTCATCTGGCGCGTGCGGGGTGGAGAGCTGCCGCTGCCCGCCTACATGACCGACGGTGCCGCGGGGTGCGATCTGGCGGCCGACATCGCGGAGCCGCTCGTCCTCGGCCCGCTCGAGCGGCGTCTGGTCCCCACCGGCTTCGCGATCGCTCTGCCGCCGGGCTTCGAGGCGCAGGTGCGGCCGCGCAGCGGGCTGGCGCTGCGAGAGGGGCTGACGCTGCTGAACGCACCGGGTACGATCGACGAGGACTACCGCGGAGAGATCAAGGTCATCCTGGTGAACCTCGGCAACGAGTCCCGGACCGTCCGACCCGGGGATCGGATCGCGCAGCTGGTGGTGGCGCGGGTGTCGCGTGCGGACTGGGATCTCGTGGCGGTCGCTCCGGTCGCGGGCGAAGCACTCTGGACGGAGCGCGGCGCGGGTGGGTTCGGACATACCGGCGGGCAGGCCGACGCAGCGGGCGTGCGGCGGGGCCGGGAAGGAGCATCATGATCAGCCGGTACACACGGCCGGAGATGGCTCGCCTGTGGACCGACGAGCACCGCCTCGGGATCTGGCTCGAGGTCGAGATCGCGGTCTGTGAGGCGCTGGCGAAGCGTGGCGTGATCCCGGCCGAGGCCGCACGCGAGATGCGCGCGAAGGCGAGGGTCGACGCGCGTCGCGTCGCCGAGATCGAGCTCGAGGTCAAGCACGACGTGATCGCGTTCGTCACCGCGGCGGCCGAGAGCATCGGTCCTGCGGGGCGCTACCTGCACCTCGGCATGACCTCGTCGGATGTGATCGACACCGCGTTCGCGGTGCAGCTCACGCACTCTGCGCATCTCCTCCTCCGTGGCCTCGACGGCCTCCTCGCGGCGGTCCGAAAGCTCGCGGAGACCTACCGCGACGCACGCATGATCGGCCGGACGCACGGCGTCCACGCAGAGCCCATCACGTTCGGTCTCAAGGCCGCGAGCTGGTACGCGGAGGTCTGCCGCGGCTTCGAGCGAATCGAGACCGCGTGCCGCGAGATCGCGACCGGCAAGCTCAGCGGTGCGGTCGGCACGTACGCGCACCTGTCGCCCGAGGTCGAAGCGGAGGTCCTGCCGCGTCTCGGGCTCGCGCCGGAGACGGTTGCGACGCAGATCGTGCCGCGCGACCGGCACGCCGCGTTCTTCTCGGCGCTCGCGATCGTCGCCGCGTCGCTCGAGCGCATCGCGCTCGAGCTCCGGCATCTGCAGCGGACCGAGGTGCTGGAGGCCGAGGAGCCGTTCACGCGCGGCCAGAAGGGCTCGTCCGCGATGCCGCACAAGCGGAATCCCTGGATGGCCGAGAACCTGTGCGGTCTCGCGCGACTGATGCGGGGCTACGCCGGCAGCGCGCTCGAGAACGTCGCTCTCTGGCACGAACGCGACATCAGCCACTCGTCGGTCGAGCGCGTGATTGCGCCCGACGCGTGCACCGTGCTCGACTTCATGATCGCGCGCCTCACCGGGATCCTCGACCGGCTCGTCGTCTACCCGGAGCGCATGGCGGAAAACGCCGCGTGGTCCGGCGAGCTGGTGTTCTCCGAGAGCGTGCTGCTGGCACTCGTCGAGGGCGGCGTGGCGCGCGAGGAGGGCTACCGCTGGGTGCAGCGCTGCGCGTTCGCCGCGCGCGACGAGGGCGGCTCGTTCCGCGAGCTGGTAGGCCTGGACCCCGACATCCGCAAGGTTCTCGACGAGAAGCACCTGACGGCCGTGTTCGATCCGAAGCGGGCGCTCGCCCACACCGGCGCGATCATCGATCGCGCACTCGCCATCCGGCCGCGCCTGCCCGAGGCGCCGCCGCTGCTCGACAGCTGAGGAGCCGAGATGGAGCGCAAAGAGCTGCTGTACGAGGGCAAGGCCAAGCAGGTCTGGTCCACGGCCGACCCCGATCTGGTCATTCAGTACTTCAAGGACGACGCGACTGCGTTCAACGCGCAGAAGCGGGGCACGATCGCGAGCAAGGGCGTGCTCAACAACGCGATCTCGGAGCGGCTCTTCCTGCTGCTCGCCGACGCCGGCGTCAGGACGCATTTTGTCGCGCGCCCCTCGGAGCGCGAGATGGTGGTGCGGAAGCTCGCGATCTTCCCGATCGAGGTCGTCGTGCGGAACGTGGTGGCGGGCAGCCTCGCGCAGCGGCTCGGCCGCGACGAGGGCGAGAAGCTCCCCGCGCCGGTGGTCGAGCTCTACTACAAGAACGACGCGCTCGGGGATCCGATGATCAACGACTCCCACGCGATCGTCTTCGGACTCGCGACGCGCGCCGACCTCGACACGATCGTCTCGACGAGCCTTCGAGTGAACGAGTCGCTGAAGGCGTTCTTCGCGGCGAGAAATCTCATGCTCGTGGATTTCAAGCTCGAGTACGGGCGTGCCGCCGACGGGGCGATCCTGCTCGGCGACGAGATCTGCCCCGACACGTGCCGCCTGTGGGACGTCTCGACCGGCGAACGGCTGGACAAGGACCGCTTCCGACGCGACCTCGGCAGGGTGGAGGAAGCGTACCAGGAAGTGTATAGGCGCGTCGTCCGGTGATCGCTCGAGTGTTCATCACGCCCAAGAAGGGCGTTCTCGACCCGCAGGGCAGAGCCATCTCGTCCTCGTTGCACGCGCTCGGCTTCGGCGAGGTCGAGGACGTGCGCATGGGCAAGTACCTCGAGATCCGGCTCGGCTCGTCGCCCGAGGGTGATCCGGCCGCCCGGGTGCGCGCCATGTGCGAGCGCCTGCTCGCGAACGGCGTGATCGAGGACTTCCGCTTCGAGATCGACCAGGAGAATTCCGGACGCGGCGCATGAAGTGGGGCGTCGTCACGTTCCCGGGCTCGAACGACGACCACGGCACGCTGCACGTGCTGCGTCACGTCCTCGGGCACGAGGCGGTGTCGCTCTGGCACAAGAGCAACGGTCTGCAGGGCGTCGATTGCGTGGTCCTTCCCGGCGGCTTCTCGTACGGCGACTACCTTCGGTGCGGCGCGATCGCGCGATTCTCGCCGCTGATGGCGGCCATCGGCGAGCACGCGGCCCGCGGCGGGCTGGTGTTCGGAATCTGCAACGGCTTTCAGGTCCTGTGCGAGGCAGGGCTCCTGCCCGGCGCGCTGGTGCGCAACCGGTCGCTGTCGTTCGTCTGTCGCGAGGTCAGCCTGCGCGTCGAGAGCGTCGCGAACCCGTTCGTGAACATGGCGGTCGCCGGCGACGTGTGGCGGATTCCGGTCAAGCACGGCGAGGGCTGCTACATCGCCGACGACACGACGCTCGATCAGATGCAGCGCGACGGCCAGATCCTGCTGCGCTACTGCCGCGCGGACGGCACGCGGGCGCGGGACGGAGCGGACGGGAGCGACTACAATTGCAACGGCTCGCTGCGGGACGTCGCTGGCGTGATGAACGCGACGCGCAACGTCTTCGGCATGATGCCGCACCCCGAGCACGGCGCCGATCCGGCGCTGCGCGACGTCTGCTGGCCGGGGGCCGGTGTCCCCGACGGCCTGCGCATCTTCCAGTCGATCGCGGGATGGATCGCGGATCGCGGCCAGCGCTCGGCCGTCGATTCGCTGCGGTGACGCGATGGGCGAGCAGCAGGTCAATCTCCAGGTTGCGCGCGAGCACGGACTCACGGACCAGGAGTACGAGCGCCTGACGACGACCATCGGGCGCACTCCGACGATCGAGGAACTCGGCGTCGCGACCGTGATGTGGTCGGAGCACTGCAGCTACAAGAGCTCGCGCTTCCACCTGAAGAAGCTCCCCACCGAGGGGCGGCGAGTGGTGCAGGGCCCGGGTGAGAACGCGGGCGCGATCTCGATCGGGCAGGGCCTCGCGGTCGTCTTCAAGATCGAGAGCCACAACCATCCTTCGTACATCGAGCCGTACCAGGGTGCAGCGACCGGCGTCGGCGGCATCCTGCGCGACATCTTCACCATGGGCGCGCGCCCCATCGCCTCGATGGACTCGCTACGCTTCGGCAGCTTCGATCATCCGCGCACGCGCTACCTGGTGCACGGCGTGGTCGCCGGTGTCGGCGGCTACGGCAACTCGATCGGCGTCCCGACCGTCGGTGGCGAGGTGATCTTCGACCCCGGCTACGATCGCAACTGCCTGGTGAACGCCTTCACTCTGGGCGTCGTCGAGGAGTCGCGCCTGATGAGCGCGAAGGCGACCGGCGTCGGCAACCTCGTCATGATGTTCGGCTCGCGGACCGGGCGCGACGGCATCCACGGTGCGAGCCTGCTCGCCTCGGCAGAGTTCGACGACAAGAGCGAGGAGAAGCGGCCGACCGTCCAGGTCGGCGACCCGTTCCTCGAGAAGCTGCTGCTCGAGGCGACCCTCGAGATCCAGAAGGGCGATCTCGCGCTCGCGGTGCAGGACATGGGCGCCGCCGGCATCACCAGCTCGACGGTCGAGAGCGCGTATCGCGGCGAGCTCGGCATCGAGTTGGACCTCGATCAGGTGCCGCTACGCGAGGAGGGCATGTCGTCTTACGAGATCATGCTCTCCGAGTCGCAGGAGCGCATGCTGCTCGTGACGAAGCCCGAGAACGTCGAGGCGATCCGCGCGGTCTGCGACAAGTGGGACCTCGAGTCGGCGGTGATCGGGAAGCTCACCGACGATCGCATGTACCGCGTCAAGCGCGGGGGCAAGGAAGTCATCGCGCTGCCGGTCGATCTGCTCGCCGACCCTCCGGCCCTGCAGAGGCCGTCGGTCGCGCCCGCCGAAACGACGACCGAGTTCCGCCTCGACGATCTGCCCGAGCCGCGCGATTACGCGCAGGTCCTGCGGCAGCTCGTCGGGTCGCCGAACCTCTGCTCGCGGCGCTGGGTCTACCAGCAGTACGACCACTACGTCGGGGCCGCGACGGCCGTGCATCCCGGTGCCGATGCGGGAGTCGTGCGCGTGCTGGGTACCGACCTCCACGTGGCGATGACCGTCGACTGCAACGCCCGCTATACCCTGCTCGACCCTTACCTCGGCGCCTGCCTCGCCGTGTGCGAAGCCGCGCGCAACCTCGTCGCGACCGGCGCCGAGCCGCTCGCGATCTCGGACTGCCTGAACTTCGGCAGCCCCGAGCGTCCCGAGGTGATGTGGCAGTTCGAGCAAGCGATCGCGGGGATCCGCGACGCCTGCGCAGCGTTCGAGACGCCCGTGGTGAGCGGCAACGTGAGCTTCTACAACGAGACCGAGGGCCGGGCGATTCCGCCGACGCCGACCATCGCGATGGTCGGCCTGCTGCGCACGCCGAAGCCCGTCACGCCCTGGCTCAAGGCCGAGGGCGACGTCGTCATCCTGCTCGGTCGGACCCGTGAGGAGCTTTCGGGCAGCGAGTACGCAGCGGTCGTGCACGGCAACACCCAGGGCCTGCCACCGTGGGTGGATCTCGAGGCGGAGCGCCGGCTGCATCAGGTGGTGCTCGAGGCGGCGACCCGCGATCTGCTGCGGTCCGCGCACGATCTCTCGGAAGGCGGCCTGGCGATCGCGCTCGCCGAGTGCTGTTTCCTGGCACCCGAGGGTCTCCCGGCGCTGGGCGCACGCATCCGTGTGGACGAGACCATGCGCGCTGACGCGTTCTTGTTCGGCGAGAGCCAGGCCCGCATGCTGGTGAGCGTCCGCCGCGAGCACGTCGCGACGGTGCGCGACCTCGCGAATGAGGCGGGAGTTTCTGTCGCCGTACTCGGCGACGTCGGAGGGGGCATGCTAGAGTTCGGCGGTCTCGCCAGTGTGTCGGTCGCCGAGCTCCGGACGGTATGGGAGTCGGCGCTCGAGAAGCTCGTCGGTTGAACGCAGGCTGAAGCCATGTTCTCCCCGGACGCGGATCGCTTCCATGAAGAGTGCGGTGTGGTCGGCGTGTACGGCCACCCCGAGGCGGCGAACCTCGCCTACCTGGCGCTCTACGCGCTGCAGCACCGCGGCCAGGAATCGGCCGGGATCGTGTCGTCGCGCGGCGACGCGCTGATCTCGCACCGGGGGCTCGGCCTCGTCGCCGACATCTTCCACCCGGACATCATCCGGCGCCTGGTCGGGACCGCGGCCATCGGCCACAACCGTTACGCGACCCACGGCGAGACCGTGCTCAAGAACGCGCAGCCCTTGGTGGTCGAGTACCAGGGCGGAGCGCTCGCGGTCGCGCACAACGGCAACCTCGTCAACGCCGTCGAGCTTCGCGAGCGGCTGGAGGCGACGGGTTCGATCTTCCAGTCGACGTCGGACACCGAGGTCGTGATCCACTTGATCGCGCAGGCGAGCGGCCCGGCGCTGGTCGACCGCGTGGTGTCCGCGCTGGCGGAGGTCCGGGGGGCGTACTCGCTGGTCTTCCTCTCGAAGGACGAGCTGATCGTTGCACGCGATCCGCTGGGCTTCCGGCCGCTGGTGCTCGGCCGCGTCAAGGATGCCTGGGTCGCCGTTTCCGAGACCTGCGCGCTCGACCTGATCAACGCGACCTACGTGCGCGAGGTCGAGCCCGGCGAGGTCATCGTGATCGGCAGCGAGGGGATGAGGTCGTTCCATCCGTTCCCGCCGGTGCGGCCGCGACGCTGCGTTTTCGAGTACGTCTACTTCGCGCGGCCCGACAGCCGCGTCTTCGGCCGGACGGTCTACCAGGTGCGACGCGAGCTCGGCCGCCAGCTGGCGCGCGAGACCCACGTCCAGGCGGACGTGGTGACCCCGGTGCCCGATTCCGGCGTCCCGGCGGCGATCGGCTACGCCGAGCAGTCCGGGATCCCGTATCAGCTCGGGCTGATCCGCAACCACTACGTCGGGCGCACGTTCATCGAGCCCACCGACTCGATCCGGCACTTCGGGGTCCGCGTCAAGCTCAACGCCATGCCCGAGATCCTCGAAGGCCAGCGGGTGGTCGTCGTGGACGACTCGCTCGTGCGCGGGACCACCAGCCAGAAGATCGTGACGATGCTGCGCAACGCAGGTGCGAAGGAAGTGCACATGCGGATCTGCTCGCCGCCGACGATCAGCCCCTGCTACTACGGCATCGATACGCCGACGCGCGAAGAGCTCGTGGGCGCGTCGCAGTCGGTGGAGGAGATCTGCCGATTCATCGGCGCAGACTCGCTGGGGTACCTCAGCGAGTCGGGGCTCTACGCGTTTCTCGACGGCGGCGAGCGCGATTTCTGCGACGCCTGCTTCACCGAGCGCTATCCGACACCGATCTCGGCCGGGCAGGAGCCACGCCAGCTGCAGCTCTTCGACGCCGCCGCCTCCGCGGCGTGAGCAGCCGCCGCGCTCGGGCTCACGGTCGGGTGCGAGGACGATGGGTGAGCGGGTCACGGACGAGAACCGTGTCCCGTCGCCAGTGCGTGTCGTCGCGGGCGGGGGAGTCGATGTTGAAGTGGAGGCCGCGGCTCTCGCGCCGGTTCGTCGCCGACGCGATGATCAGGTCGGCCACGGTCGCGATGTTGCGCAGCTCCAGCAGATCGGACGTCGGCAGGAAGTCCCAGTAGTCACGCTGGATCTCGGCGAGCACGAGGTCGATCCGCGCCCGGGCGCGCTCGAGCCGCTGGTCGCTGCGCACGATGCCGACGTAGTTCCACATGAAGCGGCGGATCTCGTCCCAGTTCTGACCGATGAGCACGGCCTCGTCCGTGTCGCGTGCGCGGCCCGGATTCCAGGGGGGCAGCTCGGGGAGGGGCCCCCGACGATGCTTGGCGAGACGCGCGATCGCATGCAGCGCGGCACGCCGCCCGAAGACGAGGCCCTCGAGCAGGGAGTTCGACGCGAGGCGGTTCGCACCATGCAGCCCGGTCATCGCGACCTCGCCGGCCGCGTAGAGGCCGTCGATCGCGGTCGCGCCGTCCTCGTCCGTACAGACGCCGCCGCAGGTGTAGTGCGCCGCCGGAACCACCGGGATCGGCTCTCGGGCCGGGTCGATCCCGAAGCTGCGGCAGCGGGCGAGGATGGTCGGGAAGCGCTCCTCGAGAAAGACCGCGTCGCGGTGCGAGATGTCGAGGAACACGTTGTCGTAGCCGTGCAGCTTGATCTCGTGGTCGATGGCCCGCGCGACGATGTCGCGCGGGGCGAGCTCGGCGCGCGGATCGTACGCGGCCATGAACGGGCTCCCGTCGGGGCGCTTGAGGACACCCCCCTCGCCGCGCACGGTCTCGCTGATCAGGAACGACTTGGCGTTCGGGTGGTAGAGGCAGGTCGGGTGGAATTGAATGAACTCCATGTTCCCGATCGGCGCGCCGGCGCGGTAGGCGATCGCGACGCCGTCCCCGCTCGCAACGTCGGGATTGCTGGTGTAAAGATAAACTTTACCCGCGCCGCCCGTCGCGAGGAGCGTGGCCTGCGCGCGGAACGTCTTCACCTCGCCGGACGAGCGGTCGAGCAGGTAGGCGCCCCAGCAGCGCTCCGGGCCGGGGAGGCCGAACTTCGACGCGGTCAGCAGGTCGACCGCGATGTGCCGCTCGAGGATGCGGATCGACGGGTGCTTCGCAACGGCGTCGAGCAGGGCGCGCATCATCTCGGCGCCGGTCGCGTCGAGCGCGTGCAGGATCCGCCGCTGCGAATGTCCGCCCTCGAGGCCGAGGTCAACGTCGTAGGCGTCCTCGGCGTCGGGGCGGAGCGAGAAGCGCGTTCCGAGCGCGATCATCTCGCGCACGCGCTCCGGACCCTCGCGGACGACGAGCTCGACGATCTCGTGGTTGCAGAGGCCGGCGCCCGCTTCCTCGGTGTCGGCGGCGTGCGCGTCGAACGAATCCTCCGGGCTCCACACGCTGGCGATGCCGCCCTGGGCGTAGCGGCTCGAGCCCTCCGGCAGGTGGTCCTTGGTGACCACCGTGACCGGACCCGATCGCGCGGCCTCGAGCGCGAAGCTCAGGCCGGCAATCCCGCTGCCGATGACCAGGAAGTCCGCGTCCATAGGATCACCGGGGTGGGGGCACGAGCGGCCCCGCACTTGCTGTGACGGATGGGAGGGCGGGCACGCGATGTACGGGGCGCGCGAGGTGCGCTATGCTCCGGTACGTCCCGGATGGGGGTCCGGACGCGGCGGGGGAGGCGGTGTGCGGCGAAAGTGCGATCACCATCGGCAGAGTAGGGCGCGAGGACCGGGCACGGCAAGCCTGCGCGAATCGGCTCCTCCGGGATCATGCGCGGCTCTCCTGCCTGTCGGAAGCCTGACCGGCGTCCCGTCCGGTGCGGTCAATTTGACCGTCGCACCGATCCGCCATAGGAGGGTGCAGCCGATGACGCATCGGGGGGTCGCCATCTCGGGTGCCGCTCTTGGGAGGGACGCCGTCTCGGGTGCCGCTCTTGGGAGGGACGCCGTCTCGGGTGCCGCTCTTGGGAGGGACGCCGTCTCGGGTGCCGCTCTTGGGAGGGACGCCGTCTCGGGTGCCGCTTCTCGGGGGGGCGCCTATTCGGGGGCCGCTTTCGGAGGGGAGCGCACCAGTCGGGCACGATTCCGCAGTCTGCTGCACGGTCGTGTCGCCGCGGCGGGCCTGTCTGCGCTGCTCGCGGTAGCGGCGCTGTCAGCGCCTGCTCCAGGCCTGGCGTCCGAGCGTGTCTACTCCTTCCGCGACCGGAAGGGGACGCTCCACTTCACGAACGTGCCGACCGATCAGCGATACAAGGCGGTACCGATGCAGGCGGGGCGGTCGATCCGCATCTCGTACAGCGGGCGCGCCGGTGGCGAATCGCGCTCCCGCAAGGGCCGCTCGGCGTCGGTCGTCGATCGGATCTGGAGCGAGCCGCCGGCGGACCTCGACAAGCTGATCCACGAGACGTCCCGACGGTACGGCGTGGAGACGGCGCTCGTGCACGCGGTGGTCCGCGCGGAGTCGGCCTTCGACCACCTGGCCGTGTCGTCTGCCGGCGCCCGGGGGCTCATGCAGCTCATGCCGACGACGGCGCTGGAGGTGGGCGTTCGCGACGTGTTTCACCCGCAGCAGAACCTCGAGGGCGGGATCTACTACCTGCGCTCGCTTCTCGACCGGTTCGGCGGCGACTACCGCCTGGCGCTCGCGGGCTACAACGCGGGGCCTGGCGCGGTCGAGCGCTTCGGCGGTGTGCCGCCCTACGCGGAAACCATGGACTACGTCGAGCGGGTGTTCCGCTATCGGCAGCAGTACCTGCTGAGCCAGCGCGCACGCCCACGGCGCGTTCTCGTCGCGTCGCGATGACCGAGGCTGGCGAGCCTGCATCGGCCCCGGAGCGCGACAGCCCCCGCCGCCCGAACGCCCTCAACCTGCCGAACGTCATCTCGCTGAGCCGCGTCGCGATCACGCCGCTGCTCATCTGGCTCCTGACGGATCCGGGCCGAGAGGCCGCGCTGCTCGCCGCGCTCGCGTTCTTCGTCGCCTGCGTCAGCGACTGGCTCGACGGCTACCTCGCGCGACGCCGCGGCCTGATCACCAACCTCGGCAAGTTCCTCGACCCGCTCGCCGACAAGGTGCTGATCATCAGCGCGCTCATCATGCTGACGGCGATGCCTCGCGAGCCTCGTGTTCCGGGCTGGATCGTCGCGGTGATCGCCGCGCGCGAGGTCGCGGTCACGGGGCTGCGCGCCATCGCGCGCGACGAGGGGATCGTTCTCGGCGCCGAGTCGCTGGGCAAGGCCAAGATGACCTTCGAGATCGTCGCGTTGTTCTCGCTGCTGATGCACTACCCGGTGTGGCTGATCGATTTCCACGCCGCGGGGATGGTCTTCGTGTGGATCGCGCTCGTGCTCGCGCTCTGGTCGGGCGTCGCGTACCACCTGCGGCTGGCGCGCGTGATCTACCAGCGCGGCTGACAGGTGGGCTTCGGCACCGCGCGCGGCGGCGCTTGCTTGCGCCCCCCGGTGGGGAGGGCTACGTTTTTCGCGTCGCCGGGCATGTCAGTGATAGCTAGGTCCCACGCAAGAGCAGGTCGCGAATCCCGCCAGGCCCGGAAGGGAACAACGGTACCGATTCTTCTCTGTGCCGTGGGGGTGCCTAGCTATCACTGACATGCTCGGCCGGGACGTCAATTCGACGGCGAGAGAACCCGCAGCCCGGAGCGGACACGCGCCGTCACCGAGGCGCGAGCGGCCAGGATGAGCGAGGATCGCGAACTGTTCGGTCAGTCCGAGGTGACATCCGGGCGCGCAGCCGCGTACCAGGTGCTCGCACGCCGGGCGCGCCCGCAGGCCTTCGCCGACGTCGTCGGGCAGGAGCACGTCACCCAGACGCTGACCAACGCACTCGCGACGGGACGTCTCGCACACGCCTTCGTGTTCAGCGGCATGCGCGGCGTCGGCAAGACCACGACCGCCCGGATCCTCGCCAAGGCGCTAAACTGCGCCGAGGGACCGACCCCGGCGCCGTGCAACCGCTGCTCGAGCTGCGTCGAGATCACCGACGGGCGCTCCCTCGACGTGCTCGAGGTCGACGCGGCGTCGCAGACCGGGATCGACGCGACCCGCGAGCTCCTCGAGACCGTCAAGTACCAGCCGGCCAGCGGCCGCTTCCGGGTCTACATCATCGACGAGGCGCACGGCCTCTCGAAGCAGGCCGTCGACGCGTTCCTCAAGACGCTCGAGGAGCCGCCGGCACACGCCAAGTTCATCCTCGCGACGACCGCCGTGCACAAGCTGCCGTCGACCATCCTGTCGCGCTGTCAGCGCTTCGACTTTCGCTCGGTGGCGGGCGACACCGTGGTGCACAGCCTCGAAGCCATGGTCCGGAAGGAGGGCATGACGGCCGAGGAGGAGGCGCTGCGCGCGATCGCCCGCGAGTCGGGCGGCAGCATGCGCGATGCGACGTCGCTGCTCGACCAGGTGATCGCGTTCGCGTCGGGCACCCTCGACCTCGCCGCAGTTCATGCGGCGCTCGGTCTGCCGGATGATCGCGCGGTGCGCGAGATCCTCGCCGCCGTCGTGGCGCGCGAGCCAGCGGCGGCCCTCGAGGTGATCGGGCGCGTCTGCGCACAGGGCGTCGATCTTGCCCGTTTCGGGCAGGCGCTCCTCGAGCGCCTGCGCAACATGACCGTGCTCGCGGTCGCGGGGCGGCAGGCGATGACCGATCTGGCGGAACGCGAGATCGACGAGCTCGCCGAGGCGCAGCGCGACGTGCCGCCGGCCGACTTGCAGCGCTGGTTCCGGGTCCTGCTCGAAGCGCTCGAAGAGATGTCCCGCAGTCCCTACCCGCGCCTCGTTCTGGAGATGACGCTGGTCCAGATGGCGACGCTCGCACCGCTGGTGCCGCTCGACCAGCTGGTCGCTCGCCTCGAGGCGCTGGAGCGTCGCGCCGGGGGAGGGGACGACGGCCACGGAGCACGCTTGGCGCGCCCGACGCCAGCGGGGGCCGCGCCACGTCCGAGCGCACCTTCGGGGTCTGGTCCGGCCCGCGCGGCCTCGACGGCGCCCCGGCCAGCCGGTGGAGCCACGGCAGGGCCGACCGGGCTCCGGCCGCAGGCGGCGGCGATGCCGCG
>VGTK01000110.1 GCA_016874715.1 Deltaproteobacteria bacterium
GCGCGGCCGGTGTCCGGCCCGCCCTCGGGTGGCGGCCCGGGGCGCGGTCAGCGCGCGGCACGCGCGAATTGACGGCGCCGCACCGCGCACGGTAGCTCCGCACCATGAGCGACGAAGCGCCGACACTCGTCTGGGTCGATCTCGAGATGACCGGTCTCGACGTCGACTCCTGCGCGATCATCGAGATGGCGGTCGTCGTCACCGGGAGCGACCTCGAGCCGCGCGCCGAGCTGGAGCGCGTCGTCTGGCAGCCCGACGAGGTGCTCGACCGCATGTCGCCGTTCGTCCGCGAGATGCACACGAAGAACGGGCTGCTCGACAAGGTCCGGGCCTCGAAGACGTCGCTCGCCGACGTCGAGAACGAGGCGCTCGCGCTCGTCGCGGCGCACTGCACCTTCCGCGACGGCATCCTCGCCGGCAACTCGATCCACGTCGACCGGCGTTTTCTCGCGCGGTACATGCCGGCCTTCGAGCGCTTCCTGCACTACCGGCAGGTGGACGTCTCGACGCTCAAGGTCCTGACGCGCGCCTGGTACCCGGGCGGTGCGCGGTTCGAGAAGGACGGCAAGGAGCACACCGCGCTCGCCGACATTCGCGAGAGCATCGCGGAGCTGCGGCATTACCGGAAGGCGTTCCTTCGCGACTGACGTCGGCACCGGCTCTGCCAGGGCCCGACCGGGCGAGCCTGGACACGCCGCGCGGGTCAGCGCCGGGTGGCGAGCAGGTCGGGATCGACCTCGGCGAGTGATGCGAGCACGATGTCGGCGTCGGCGAGCCGCGTCGCGTCCATGCCGGGGTACGGGACAGCCACGACGCGCATCCCCGCCGCGCGCGCCGCTGCGACCCCCGACGGCGCGTCCTCGAGCACGACGCACGACGCGGGATCCGCGCCGAGCTCGCGCGCCGCGAGCAGGAAGATGTCGGGCGCCGGCTTGCCGCGCGCGACACGCGGATCGTCGCCCAGGACCACCGCGGCGAAGAGCGCGAACCACGCGCGGTGGCGCTGCGTCTTCAGATCGAACAGGCGCCGTCCGGTGCTGGTCGCGACCGCCTGCGGCACGCCGCGCGCGGCGAGCGCGCGTGTCAGCGCGACGGCGCCCGGCATGGGCTCCGCGGTCGGCATCAGCTCCTCGAGCATGCCCTCGCGCTCGCGCAGGTAGTCCTCCGCCGTGATCGGCAGCGCCAGCGTCGCGACCAGGTAGCGCGCCGACTCGAGCGCCGGACGGCCCACCATGTTGCTCTTGACGGACCAGTCGAAGGTCTTCCCGTAGCGGCCGACGATCTGCTGCGTGACCTCGGTGTAGAAGCGCTCGGTGTCGAGCAGCAGCCCGTCCATGTCGTAGATGACGTGCGTCGCGGGAGGGCGCACCGGCACGGTGGGCGCTGCGGGCGGAGCGGTGGGCATGCCGGGTCGCTTGCACGCGGGCGCGCGAGCCGCAACCATGCGACCGCCGCCGCGAAGGTCGGCGCGCGCCCGTGCGGGCGCGGATCGGAGGTACGGATGCGCGGAGCTGGAGTGTGGGTCGGTCTCGTCGCGCTGGCACTCGCCGGATGCTCCGACGCGGAAGCTCCGACCGGTGGCGGCACGGTACGGGTCGGCGTCGCACGGCGCGACGTCACGCCGAGTGCGGCGACCGCGCCGCCCGACGGCAGCGTCTACCTCGGCGGCTACGGCTTCGGCCCGGAGCGTCCGTCGACCGGCGTGCTGGCGCCGATCTTCGTGCGCGCGATCGTGATCAGCGGTGCGGGCGGCACGGTGGCGTTCGCCGAGAACGAGACGCAGGGTGCCTTCGCCGCGTACAAGCAGGGGCCCTACGGCCACGCCGACGTCGCGCGCACGGTCGAGGAAGCGACCGGCGGCGCGATCCCGCGCACCAGCGTGATCGTCGGCTCGGACCACAGCCACGCCGGCCCCGACACGACCGGCGTGTGGGGCGGGCTGCCCGACTCGTACCTCGCGTTCCTGCGCGACCAGACGGTCGGCGCGATCCTCGACGCGTACGCGGCGCGGCGCGACGCGGAGCTGCGCATCGGCAGCGTCGACGCGACCGACCTGATCCGCAGCCAGTTCGACACGCCGCCCAATGACGCCGTCGACGGCGAGCTGCGCGTGCTCGCGGCGTTCGAGCCGGGCGCGGACGACGGCGCGCCGTTCGGCGTGCTGATCAACTACGCCGCGCACGCGACCGTCATGGGCAGCGGCAACACGCTCATCTCCGGCGACTGGCCGGCGGTGGTCGCCGACGCGATCGAGCGCCGCTACGGCCTCGACGCGGCGGTGGTGATGGTCGCCGACGTCGGGCGGACGCAGCCGCGCGACGGCGAGGTCCCCGGCGACACGGACGTCGAGAAGCTCGAGGGCTACGCAGCGCGCGTCGAGGAGCGGGTCGTCGCGGCACTGGGGCGCCTGCGCCCGTCCGCGGGCGGCACGGTCGGCGCGGCGCAGCTCTTCCTGCGCGAGCCGTACGCGAACCCGCTCTTTCCCCTCTCGGTCCTGGGCTCGCAGATCGCGCGCAACGACCAGCCGCCGTGGCTCGACGCGGAGACCGTGGGCACCGTGGTGAGCGCGGCACGGGTCGGCGAGCTGCTGTTCGTCGGCATCCCCGGCGAAGGCTATCCGGCGATCCAGCAGACGCTCGAGACGCACGTGGCGGCCGGCGAGCACTTCGTCTTCGGCCTCGCCAACGACCAGCTCGGCTACCTGATCGCGCCGGAGAGCGGCTACCCGCAGGTGCTCGCGGCGGCACCGGGCAACGACAATGCGATCTTCAACGTGAGCCCGCGGATCGGCGACCACGTCGCGTGCACGGCGCTCGCGGCGTCGCGTGCCGTGGGACTCGAGGTCGCGGACCCGCCGGCGATCTGCGCGCCCTACGCGTCCGAGGACACGGCGCTGCCGTTCTGACGTCGTGCCGCTCGACTTCGTGGTGCTCGCCGTCGCCTCGTTCGCGGTCGACGGGCTGGTGTGGGGGATCGCGGGCTACGGCGTCTTCCGCCTGTTCCGCGGACGCCGCTGGTGGCTGGGCATCCTCGCGACGGTGGCCGCGTCGCTGGTGCAGCAGGCGGTGCTGTTCGTGCCGCTGGTGCACCGGCTCGACCTGCGCATCGGCGACGAGACCGCGGCCGACCTGATCGGCACCGACCGCGTCGCGGACCTGATCACCTTCGACCCGTTCTCCGACGTCGCGGTGTCGGCGATCGCGATCGCGGTCGGCTTCCTGCTCGCGGGCGGCATCGACGAGCGCCGCGCGGGCCTGGCGCCGCCGCGCGATTGACCCGCCTGAGAAACATGTTCACGCTCCACCGCGGATGAAGACCATGACCGTCCGTGACATCCGGCTGAACCGGCCCGCCGCCGAGAAGGCTCTTGCGCGCGTCGGCGAGATCGTCGTCACGCGCGACGCGAAGCCCGTGGCGCGGATCCTGCCGTACGAATCCTCGTCCTCGACCCGCCGGAAGCGCTTCGACGCGACGGAGCACCTGCGCTGGATGGAGAGCTTCTGGCGCACCCGCGACCCCGGCCCGTCGAGCGACGAGCTGCTGCGCCGGGACCGCGAGGCATGAGCCCGTACCTCGACCGGGACCGCGAGGCATGAGCCCGTACCTCGACCGGGACCGCGACGTGTGCCTTTACCTCGACCGGGACCGCGACGTGTGCCTTTACCTCGACCGGGACCGCGACGTGTGCCTTTACCTCGACACGAGCTGTCTGCGGAAGCTCCTCCTGCCGCAGGTCGAGTGGCGCCGCGTGGCGGAGATCGTCGCCGCGGAGGAGCACGTGGTCGTCTCGTCGCTCGCAGAGCAGGCGCGCGCCGGTCGGGACCAAGGCTTCGACGTCACCATGCCGCGGTGAGCCGATGAGCACGGGCGACACCTTCAACGACATCGTCCGGCGCTTTCGCGACGTCGCGCCGGCCGCGGACTTCTGGTCGCTGCGCGTCGTCGAGGAGCGCGACGACCACCTGGCGGTGCGGCGCGGTGTCGTGCAGCCGCCGCGGACGGGGCTCGACCTCGGCGTCATGGTGACGGTCTGCGCGGACGGCGGCACGGGCTACGCCGGCACCTGCGACGTGACGACATCCGGTCTCGCGCGTGCGGTCGCCGAGGCGCTCGACTGGGCACGCTGCAGCGCGGGGCGGAGCGTCGTCGATCCGCGGCTGGTGCCGCGCGACCCGGTGCGCGGCGCGTACGCGTCGCGGGTGACGGAGCCGTGGGAAGGCACCTCGCTGCGCGACAAGGTCGACGTGCTGCGCGCGCAGTGCGAGCGCCTGAAGTGCGACGACCGCATCGTCGACTGGTCGGCGGCGCTCTGGCGCACCACCACGATCTCGCTGCTCGTGACGAGCACCGGCAGCGAGATCGAGCAGAGCTTCGACGTCTTGCTGCCGATGCTGAGTGTGACCGCGGCTGCCGGCAGCGAGTCGCAGACGCGGAGCCTCGGCGATCACGCGGGCCGACAGGGCGGGCTCGAGGTGATGGCCGCGGTCGGATTCACCACCGCGGCGCCGCGTCTCGCCGCGGAGGCGCTCGAGCTGCTGTCGGCACCCGACTGCCCGGAGGGCACGATGGACCTGCTGCTCGCGCCCGACCAGATGGTCCTGCAGGTGCACGAGTCGATCGGTCACCCGCTCGAGCTCGACCGGATCCTCGGCGACGAGCGCAACTACGCCGGTACGAGCTTCGTCACGCCCGACATGTTCGGCACCTATCGCTACGGCTCCGAGCTGCTGAACGTCACCTTCGACCCGACGCGCGCCGCCGAGATCGCGAGCTACGCCTACGACGACGAGGGCACGCGGGCCGAGCGCACGCACCTGATCCGCGACGGCATCCTGCTGCGCCCGCTCGGCGGCGCGCTGTCGCAGGCGCGCAGCGGCCTCGCCGGCGTCGCCAACGCGCGGGCGGCGAGCTGGAACCGCCCGCCGATCGACCGCATGGCGAACCTGAACCTCGAGCCCGGCACGTCGTCGCTGCACGACATGATCCGCGCGGTGGAGCGCGGCGTCTACATGGAAACCAACTGCTCGTGGTCGATCGACGACTCGCGCAACAAGTTCCAGTTCGGCTGCGAGCGCGGGCGCGTCATCGAGAACGGCGAGCTCAAGACGGTGGTGAAGAAGCCCAACTACCGCGGCGTCTCGGCGAGCTTCTGGCGGAGCCTGGCCATGGTCGGTGCGCCCGACACGGTGGAGACGCTCGGCACGGCATTCTGCGGCAAGGGCGAGCCGAACCAGGTGATCCGCGTCGGGCACGCGGTGCCGCCGTGCCTGTTCCGCGGCGTCGAGGTGTTCGGCGGTGCTTGACGACCTGCGCACGTCGTTCGAGAACCTCGCCGCAGCGACGCAGTCGCGGCTGCGCGGCGGCGAGTCGTTCGAGCTCAACCTGCACGCCGAGGACTCCGAATTCGTGCGCCTGAACCGGGGCGCGGTGCGCCAGGCGGGCAGCGTCGTGCAGCGCACGCTGTCGCTCGACCTCGCGGAAGGAAGGCGGCACGCAGCGGGCACGCTCACACTGTCGGGAGACCCGGCGGCGGACCTCGAGCGCGTGGCGGCGCTGGTGACGGAGCTCCGCGCGCAGCGCGCGGAGCTGCCCGAAGATCCGTGGCTGCTCGCGCCGGACCGGCCCGAGTCGAGTGAGCGCGTGGTGGCGAGCGTGCTCCCCGACCGCGACGAGGTGCTCGACCGCCTCGGCGACGCCGGGAAGGCGCGCGACCTCGTCGGGCTCTACGCGTCGGGCCCGGTCGTGCACGCGTTCGCGAGCTCGCGCGGACAGCGCAACTGGTTCGTCTGTCCGAGCTTCAACCTCGACTGGAGCTTCCACCTCGAGGCCGACCGCGCGGTGAAGGCGTCGTACGCGGGCACGCGCTGGGATGGCACCGCGTTCGCGGACCGGCTCGAGCGCGCGGCGGGCGAGCTCGAGCTGCTCGCCCGCCCGACCCGTGACCTGCCGCCGGGACGCTACGCGATCCACCTGGCGCCCGACGCGGTCGCGGAGCTGATGGGCCTTCTCTCGTGGGGCGGCTTCGGGCTGCGCGCGCTGCGCACCAGGACGAGCCCGCTGCTCCGCATGGCGGACGGGAACGAGACGTTCCACGAGTCGGTGACGCTCGTCGAGGACACGGCAGGCGGAATGGCGCCCGACTTCCAGGAGCAGGGCTTTCGCCGTCCCGCGTGCGTGCCGCTGATCGAGTCGGGTCGCTACCGGGCGAGCCTGGTCTCGCCGCGCTCGGCGGTCGAGTTCGCGGCCGAGACCAACGGGGCGACGTCTCAGGAGATGCCGCTGTCGCTCGACCTCGCCGCCGGGGACGTCGCCGCGAACGACGCGCTCGCGCGCCTCGGGACGGGGATCCACGTCAGCAACCTGCACTACCTGAACTACTCCGACCGGATCCGCTGCCGGGCGACCGGCATGACGCGCTTCGCGTGCTTCGCGGTCGAGGGTGGCCGCCTGGTCGCCCCGATCGGCGTGCTGCGCTTCGACGACACGCTTTTCCGCATGCTGGGCTCGAACCTGATCGGCCTCACCCGCGAGCGGGAGACCATCCTCGACCCGGGGACCTACGGCGGTCGGTCGGTGGGCAGCATGCGGGTCCCCGGTGCCCTGGTCGACGACGTCGCCTTCACCCTGTGACCGGCACCCGGGTAGCGGCGGGTGCCGGACGTGGCCAGCGCAGGTGGCAGCAGGTATAGCGTTCGGGGGGCACCCGCCCCCGATCCCCCCTGGAGAGGAAGAGCGCTGTGAATCGAGAACTTGCCGCCCGCGGACGGGCCGTCGCGTCGGGCTTCCTTGTCGCGGCGACGATCGCGGTGCTGTTCCCCGCCGGCGCCGGCGCGGCCGTGATCGACCGCATCGTCGCCACCGTCGACGGCGAGCCGATCACCACCTACCAGGTGGACACCTTCATCCGCGCCAACGTCCGCGGTGCGGATCCCGAGTCGGTCGGCGCCGAGGACCGCAAGAAGGTCCTCGACGTCCTGATCAACGACATGATCGTCGAGATGGAGAGCTCGCGGCTCGGCGTCGGCGCGGGCAGCGAGGAGGTCAACGCCTACATCGAGCAGATCAAGAAGCAGAACGACCTCGACGACGAGAAGCTCGCCAAGGCCCTCGAGCAGCAGGGCCTCACGATCGACACGTACCGCATCCAGGTACGCAAGGAGATCCAGCGCAGCCAGCTGATCGCGCGCAACGTCCGCTCGCAGGTGAACGTCACCCCCGAGGAGATCCAGAAGTTCTACGACGAGCACAAGGCGCAGTTCTCGGACGCCGAGGCGGTGACCGTCCGGCACATCTTCTTCACGGCCCCGCAAGGGGTCGACGACCCGCAGCAGGTCGGGCAGCTCCTCGGCGAGAAGGCGAAGCGCGCCTACGGCCGGCTGCAGGGTGGTGAGCCGTTCGAGAGCGTCGCGCGCTCGATGTCGGAGGGGCCCGACGCCACGCAGGGCGGCATGCTCGGCAAGCTGAAGCGCGGCGAGATGCGGCCCGAGCTCGAGCAGATCGCGTTCTCGATGCGCGAGGGGCAGTTCAGCCAGCCCGTCCAGAGCCCCTTCGGCCTGCACATCCTCTACGTCGAGAAGCGTCACGCGGGGACGGCGGTGCCGCTCGAGACCGTCCAGGAGCAGATCAAGGAGCGGCTCTACGCGCAGGCGACCGAGGCGCGCTTCCAGGAGTGGGTGACGCAAGACCTCCGCAAGGGACACGCGGTGGTGATCAAGTAGCCCGCGCTCTGCGGGTGAACGAGGTCCATGCAAGGCTCGCGAGGAACGGTCCTCGCCGTCACGCTCGGCGATCCCGCCGGCGTCGGCCCCGAGGTCGCACTGCGCGCGACCCGTGCGCTGCTGCGTCCGGGTGGAGCAGCGCACGGAGTCGAGATCGGGCGCAGGACGACACCGCGTGTCGTCCTGATCGGTGACCGCGCCGCGACCGAGGAGACGTCGCGGCGACTGCGCCTCGGAATCGGCGTCGTGCCGTGCACGACGGACGACGTCGCGCGCCGCGCGCTGCCGCCGGTCGACGCGCGCGGACGCCTCGTCCTGCCGCTGCTCGCGCCGGACGCGTCGCAGGCGCGCCCGCTGCGGGCAGCGGAGCGCCGCCCCGGCAAGCCGAGCGACGCCGGTGCGCGCATCGCGTACCACGGGCTCCTCGCCGCGATCGAGCTCGCGCGCGTCGGCGCGATCGACGCGATCTGCACCGCGCCGATCAACAAGGAAGGCTTCGCGCGCGCCGGGCTCGCCACCACCGGGCACACCGAGATCCTCGCCGAGAAGAGCGGTGCTGCGCACGTACGCCTCATGATGGCGCACCCGCAGCTGCGCATCGTGCTCGCGACGACGCACGTGGCGATCACCGACGTGCCGCGGCAGCTCACGCGCGACGGCATCGAGGAGACGATCCGCGTCACCGCGAGCCATCTCCGGCGCTGGTTCGGGATCGCGCGGCCACGCATCGCGGTCGCGGCGCTGAATCCGCACGCGAGCGACGGTGGTACCTACGGCGACGAGGAGGCGCGCCTGATCGCGCCGGCCATCGCGCGCGCCCGCGCGGCGCGCATCGACGCCTTCGGCCCCGTCCCGGCCGACACGCTGTTCTCCGCGCTCGGCCCCGCGAACGACGCGGTGGTCGCGATGTACCACGACCAGGGGCTGATCCCCGTCAAGCAGCTCGGCGTGCACGAGGCGGTGAACGTGACGCTCGGGCTGCCGTTCATCCGTACGTCTCCCGACCACGGTACGGCGTACGACGTGGCCGCGAAGGGCGGCGCCGACCCGCGCAGCATGCAGGCCGCGGTCGCGCTCGCGCTGCGTCTCGCGGCGCTCGAGCGGCGCGCTGCGCGTCGCTCGCCGAAGTCCATCGAGCGCCCGGCGGTGCCGCGCGGCCCACGCAAGACCCAAGACCCGAGAGGTCCGAGATGAAGATGAACCCCACGATCTTTCGCGAGTACGACATCCGCGGCATCGCAGGTCGCGACTTCGACGAGGACTTCGCGCACATCCTGGGACGCGCCGTCGGCACGCGCCTGCGCGCGCTGCACCCCGGCACGACGCCCGCGATGGCGGTCGGCCGCGACTGTCGCACGACGTCCGACGCCTACGCGCGCGAGCTGATGCGCGGCCTGAACGAGAGCGGCGTCGACGTGCTCGACATCGGCATGTGCCCGACGCCGCTCCTCTACTTCGCGCTGCACGAGCTGCCGGTGCAGGGCGGGCTCGAGGTCACCGCGAGCCACAACGCGTCGGAGTACAACGGCTTCAAGATCTGCATCGGCCACGCCGCGATCTACGGCGACGCGATCGCCACGCTGCGCGGCGAGATGGAGCGCGGCGCGTTCGCGACCGGGCAGGGCACGATCACGCAGCGCGCAATCCTGCCGCCGTACGAGAAGTACTGCACCGGGCAGTTCGGCACGCTGCCGCGCAAGCTCAAGGTCGTGGTCGACGCCGGCAACGGCGCCGGCGGGCACATCGGCCCGGACATCATGCGCAAGCTCGGCTGCGAGGTGGTCGAGCTGTACTGCGATCCCGACGGCCGCTTCCCGAACCACCACCCCGACCCGACCGTGCCCGAGAACCTCGAGGACCTGATCCGAGCGGTGGACGAGCAGAGGGCCGACGTCGGCATCGCCTACGACGGCGACGCCGACCGCATCGGCGTGGTCGCGCCCGGCGGCCGCATCCTGTGGGGCGACGAGCTGCTGGTGATCTTCGCGCGCGAGGTCCTCGCCCGCCGTCCGGGGGCGATCGTCATCAGCGAGGTCAAGTGCTCGCAGCGCCTGTTCGACGACGTCGTGAGCCACGGCGGCGAGGCGATCATGTGGAAGGCCGGACACTCGCTCATCAAGGCGAAGATGCGCGAGACCGGTGCGGCCGTCGGCGGCGAGATGAGCGGCCACATGTTCTTCTTCGACCGCTTTCTCGGCTACGACGATGCGATCTACGCGTCGTTCCGCCTGCTCGACATCCTCGCGCGGAGCCCGGGCGGCATCCTCGATCTCCTCGACGGGCTGCCGCCCGCGTTCAACACGCCGGAGATCCGCGTCGACTGCCCCGACGAGATCAAGTTCGCGGTCGCGGCCCGGGTGCGCGACCGGCTGAAGCGCGACTACCCGGTGAACGAGGTCGACGGGGTGCGCGTCCAGTTCGACGACGGCTGGGGGCTGGTGCGCGCATCGAACACGCAGCCCGCGCTGGTGCTGCGCTTCGAGGCGTCGAGTGCAGAGCTGCGCGACCGGCACCGGCAGCTCGTCGAGGGCATCGTCGCCGAGGCGCGCGCGGCGCTCGAAGCGGGCGGCTGAGGGCACGGCGCGCAGAAGCGCGGGTCGAAGCGGGCGTGGCGGGCTCGAAGAGGTGTGCGTCACGACAGCGCCGAAGGCTCGCTCACGGACCGTGGGCCGTGTCAGCCGCAGCGGTGTCAGGAGCAGCGGTTGGTCCGGGGATGATCCGTGCTAGCGATTCGCCAGCATGCCCCGGTCGGTCGCCACCCTCACGATCCGGAACGTCCCGGTGCGGGTCGTTCGGGCCCTGAAGGCCATCGCCAAGCGGCGCCACCGCTCGATGGAGCAGGAGGTGCGTGATCTCCTCGAGGAGTACGTGGGCGAGCGAGCCGCCGTCGTGAAGCAGGTCGAGGCGTCGTGGGAGCCGCAGTCGCGGCGGCCGTCGGCGGCGGAAGTCGAGAAGTGGATCGTGACAGGCAGGCCGTGAAGGCAGTCGTCGGCACGAACGTGATCGCGTACTTTCTGCTGGGAACGTCGAAGTTCGTCGCGGAGGTCCGAGCCTTCTGGAATCGAGCCGACGAGCTGATCGCGCCGTCCATCTGGGAGGCCGAGATCGCCAACGTCGTATGGACGGCCGCGCGGTCAGACGTGATCGCCAGGGACGACGCGGTGGCGATCAGCTGGAACTGGCAGGCCGACTCGGGGTGCACTCCGTCAACAACAGGACGCTCTGGCGTGGCGCGCTCGCGCGGGCGCTCGCCTGCGGCGTCGCGGTGTACGATACGCTCTTCGTCGAGCTCGCGGATCGAGAGCGCATTTCAATGGCGACTTTCGACCGCAGGGTTCTCGAGGCCTACCCGGCGATCGCGAAGCGCCCGCGCGATCTTCTGTGATCTTCGGCCCGCCCGACGCGGGCGCCGATCCCGGCTCGCGGTGCCGGTCGCGGCCGCAAGCTGCGGCATGATCGGTCGCGCAGTGCCTTCGGCCATCACCCTCGACGACCTGCGCCGTCACGCCGTCGCCCGCACGCTGTTCACGCCGACCACCTTGCCGAAGGCCATCGAGCGCCTGGGCTTCGTGCAGGCCGACCCGATCGGCGCTCCTGCGCGCGCGCAGGACCTGACGCTTCGCCACCGCGTGCGCGGCTATCGCGCCGGCGATCTCGAGCGCCGCTACCCGGATCTCGCCATCGAGGAGGAGGTCTTCATCAGCTACGGATTCCTGCCGCGCGCGACGCAGCGCCTCGTCCACCCGCGCAGCCCGCGCACCACCTGGACGAAGAAGCGCCGGGCGATGGCGCACGAGGTGCTCGCGTTCGTGAAGGAGCGCGGCAGCGTGCACCCGCGCGACGTCGACGCGCGGTTCCAGCACGGCAAGACCCGCAACTGGTTCGGGGGCTCGTCCAGCGCCAGCACGCAGCTGCTCGACGCCATGCACTATCGCGGCCTGGTGCGCATCGCGCGCCGTGAAGGTGGCGTGCGCGTGTACGCGCCGGCACCGGCGCACGAGCCGGTGGCCGACGCGGCGGCGGCGATGGACGCGCTGACCGACGTGCTGCTCGCCCAGTACGCGCCGTTGCCCGAGCCCTGCCTCACGGCGCTGATCGCACGCCTGCGGCTCGCGGCGCCGCAGTGGACGGGTGAGCGGCGCGGTGCGGCGTTGCGCGCCAAGGCACGGCTGCCGTCGGCGCTGGTCGATGGCGTTCGCTGGTACTGGCCCGAGGGTGAGTCGCCGGCTTCACGCCGCCACCAGCCTGCCGACACGGTGCGGCTGCTCGCACCGTTCGACCCGATCGTCTGGGACCGCCGCCGCTTCGAGCTGCTGTGGGGCTGGGCCTATCGCTTCGAGGCCTACGTGCCGGCGCCGAAGCGCGTGCGCGGCTACTACGCGCTGCCGCTCTTGTGGCGCGACCGGGTCATCGGCTGGGCGAACGCGGCGGTGCGCGACGGGCAGCTCGTCGTCGAGCCGGGCTACGTGGCGGGAAAGGCGCCACGGGAAGCGGCGTTTCGCGCGGCGCTGGCCGACGAGACGCTGCGGCTCGCCGCGTTCCTCGGCGTCGGCTGAGCGGCGTGCGGCGGGACGCGTCGACGAGCCGCCGTCCGCTCCGCGTGCCCGTAGCCCGCTCCGCGGGGCTCGCGCGCCACCGGTGTGGAAACGCCCGGGTTGAACCGCGCTCCCGGGGCTGGGAGAACTGCGCGCGATGACGGCGCGTGTCGCGAGCGAAGCGGAGGCCGAAGGGGCGGCCGGCGGATCCTGGAATCACGGGCTCGCCGCACTCCTGTCCTCGTCCGCACTGTTCGGCGTCATGGCCGTTCTGGTGCGCGCCGCGGCGCGCGAGGTGCCGGCGTCGCAGATCGCGCTGGTGCGCTTCGTCGGCTCGTTCCTGTTCATGCTGGCGGTGACCCGCGGCCGCGATCTCGCGCCGCGTCCGGGCAACGCGAAGCGCTTCGTGCTGCGCGGCGTGCTCGGCGCCACGGCGATCACGTTCTACTTCGTCGGCATCGAGGGAGCGGGTGCGGGCCTCGCGACGCTGGTGCAGAACTCCTACCCGGTGTTCGCGGCGCTGATCGCGGTGCTGCTCGGCGACGAGAGGTTCACGCGGCGCCTCGGCGTGGCGCTCGCCATGAGTGGTGCGGGCGCGCTGGTCGTGCTCGGAGCGCGCGTCGACATCGGGTCTGCGACGACCGTCGGCATCCCCGCATCGATCGCGGCGAGCATGCTGGCCGGTGCCGCGGTGGTCACGGCGCAGCAGCTGCGCCGCACCGAGGACGCGGCGAAGATCACGACGTGGTTCATGGGCGTCGGCGTGCTGGTCACGGCACCGGCGCTGCTCGGCGGTCTGCCGCGCGTCGCGGGCGCCACTGCCTGGCTGCTCGCCGGCGTGGTCCTGACGTCGGTGCTCGCGCAGTGGCTGCTGCACCACGGGCTCGGCTTCACGAGCGCCAGCCAGGGCAGCCTCGCCGCCGCGACCAGCGTGTTCCTCGCGACCGTGATCGAGGCGCTGACGCTCGGCGACCTGCCGGGCGTACGTACGCTCGCCGGTGCGGCGCTCATGCTCGGCGCGGTGGCGCTCGCGTGGCGCCGGCCGACTCCGCAGGCGCCAGCAACGGCGCCGCGCGCCGGCACCGACCTCGCGGCGGACCCGCGAGTCGCGGGATAGAGCCCGCGCGCGGCTCGGCAGACGCGCGCGGGCGTCAGCCGCGCGGCAGCCCCAGCACGCGCTGCGCGATGATGTTGCGCTGGATCTCGCTCGAGCCCGCGTAGATCGTCCCGGCGCGCGCCCACAGCATCGCCCCCTGCCAGCGTCCGCCGTCGACGGCGTGGGTGCCGTCCCACAGCGAGCCGTACGGACCCTGCTGGTCGACCGCGAACGAGTACAGCTTCTGCTCGAGCTCCGACTTGCAGAGCTTGCCCATGCTCGCCTCGGGACCGGGTGCCGCGCCGTCGCGCATGCGGGCGAGCGTCTTGAGCGCGACGAGGCGCAAGACGGCAAGCTCGATCTTGAGCTGCGCCGCGCGCTGACGGACCTCGGGGTCGCGCCCCGCGCCGCGATCCTTCAGCTGCTCGAGCAGCAGCTCGAAGTCGGCGTCGAAGCTCGCCGACGAGCCGAGCGCCTGCGAGCCGCGCTCGTAGCCGAGCACGGTGTTGGCGATCTCCCAGCCCTGCGTCGGGTGGCCGACCATGTTCTCCTTCGGCACGACGACGTCGTTGAAGAACACCTCGCAGAACTCGCTGCCGCCGGTGATCTGGCGGAGCGGGCGGACGTCGACGCCCGGCGAGCGCACGTCGATCAGCAGGAAGCCGATGCCCTTGTGGCGCGGCGCGTCCGGCTCCGTGCGCACGAGGCAGAACATCCAGTCGGCGTACGCGCCGTCGGTGGTCCACACCTTCTGGCCGTTGACGACGTAGTGGTCGCCCCGGAGCTCGGCGCGCGTACGCAGGCTCGCGAGGTCCGAGCCCGAGCCGGGCTCGGAGTAGCCCTGGCACCAGATCTCCTCTCCCGAGAGGAGCTTCCGCAGGTAGCGCGCCTTCTGCGCGTCGCTGCCGTGGTGCAGGAGCGCCGGCGCGCACAGCGTGATGCCGAGCAGGTTGACGGTCGGCGGTGCGCCGGCGCGGATCATCTCGTCGGAGAGGATCGCCTCCTGGTGCGCCGGCGCGTTGCGGCCGCCGTACTCCTCGGGCCAGGTGATGCCGATGAAGCGGGCGTCGTAGAGCTTCCGGTGCCACGCCCGGAGCCGCTCGAACTCCGTCGCGCACAGCTCGAAGTACGAGGCGCCCGCCGGGTAGCTCCAGTCCTTCGGCTTCTCCCGCGCGAGGAAGTCGCGCAGCTCGTCGCGGAAGGCACGGTCTTCGGGTGTCAGGGTGAGCTCCATGAGGGCGTGACTTAGCGCGTGGCGCGGGCGGAGACGAGTGGGGAGGTGGTGGGCGCGGGACTCGCGCGGAGCAACAAACTGCTCGCTTCCTCGCTAGCGCGGTGCGCATGAACCGCCGGCGCACCAATGCTCGCGAGCTGCCGCTGCCCTCGCGCCGGTCGGCTTCATGCGCCGGCTAGCCAGCCTTCCGGCGTACCTTGCCGCCAGCGGGCATCGCCCTGATCACCGAGCGGAGCAAAGCGTTGACGGAGTCGGAGGACGCAAACACGCGAGTCACGTCTGGATCGAGGACAACGGCGACCGCGTTCCTCGGTACGCGACCGGCGAAACGGTTCTCTCGAGCCTTGCCGTGGTCGAGCCGATACTCCGCTCGTATCTCGTGATCCAGGTGCCCTTTTGCCTTACGAGGTGCCTTCTTCAAGGTCTCTTCTTTCGCGCCGTGTTGCGCGTCTCGCACTAAAAATTCGAACCCTGTCGCCCCGTTCGACGAAGGAGACGATCAGCAAGCGCTGTCGGGTCGCGTGGCCAACGATGAGCTCGCGCAGTTCGTCCGAAGAGTGATCGGGATCGTCGAAGATCCTCGTTAACGGATCGCCGAATACCTGCACTGCCTCCGCGAACGAGACGCCGTGCTTGCGTACAATTGGACGCCGCCTTCCGTGGATCCCACTCGAAGCACAAATCCATCAGCCGATGGTCCCTCTAGCACACGCGTCAACCTGACCATGACTGGCTAACGACTTGCGAATCAGCCGCGCGCGCGGCGACGGGCGCTCGAGGCGCGAGCGCCCGAGCGCGGCGGCTGCATTCGCTTGTTAGGCGCCGCGCTTACGACGTCCAGTACGGCCTTCGGATTCCTGGCCACGACCTGCAGGAGCACCCGAGCACTCCCCTCGGGTTTGCGACGTCCTTGCTCCCAGTTACGCAGCGTCGCGGCGCTGATCCCCATGAGGGCCGCGAACTTGCTCTGGCTTAGGCCGTACCCCTCACGGACTGCCCGAACGTCGGGATCCTCGAAACGAAAAACACGAGAAGGGCGCGTGTGACCGCGGAGAATCGCTCCACCTTGTCGGACACTCTCGAGCAGTTCGGCGAAGAGATCGTCTTTCATGGGTACTCCGATTCAACGAGCTGGCGAAGGGCTCGACGCTGGCTCACCGTCAGGTCGTCTCGTTCGTTCTTCGGGTACGCGAACGGCATGAGGAGGTGCTGCGACGTCGCGTGCCAGAAGTAGATCACTCGCGCACCACCACGCTTCCCTCTTCCGCTCGCTGACCATCGGAGCTTGCGCAGCCCGCCGGTTCCGGGGATGAGCCGGCCCACCTCGGGGTTCCGAAGAAGCTCCAGTTGCAGCAGCCGGTAGTCATCATCGCGAAGGAGGTCGAGGATGCGGCTCGTAAACGGCCGCGTTTCCACGATCACCACGCCGGCACGGTACGCCAGTGGCGCATGGCACGCAAGATCGTGCGACGGCGCCTAACAAGAAGTAGACAGGTCCGTTAAACGCCCGTCCCCCGCTGTGTAAATCATCTCCCGACTCCACGGACCTTCCGTCCAGGCCCTAGGCCCGTCAAGACTTCCTCCAGGTACGCCCGTCGCCTCGCCAGGCGTTCTCCGACTCCGCCCGTCGTTCAATCAGACCGCGGGTCCGCTGCCGCTCGCCGCCCGAGTCTCGCGGCGGCCACGCTGGCGCGACCGCCGGAAGCGGCGCACCCCCGAAGCCCCCGAGCGCATCCGCCGGACTCCTCACCGCCGCCGGCCCCAGGTTCAGCACGAGCGTGCAGATCATACAGGAACAGCAGCGCGGCCAGCGCCTGGTTCTGCGTCGACGCGGCCACCTTGCCCTGCACAGCCAGCGCGGAGAGAAAGCTCTCGATCTCTGCCGCACCGAGCGTTTCAGGGTGTCGCTTGCCGTGAAACAGGATGTAGCGGCGGATCCAGTGCACGTACGCCTTCTCGGTTCGCTGGCTGTAGTGCCGCGCGCGGATCGACGCGCGCACGCGGTCGAGCAGCCGTGGCGGCGGCCCGGGCGCGATCCCGCCCTCGCACACCCGATCGGCTGTCCACGCGACGGCGACGCGCATCCGGCTGTTCCTCCTGACGGGGAACGAAACGACGGCCCTTCGTAGTACGCCCGCCGGATACCGAGCAATGAGCGCGCCGACACGAAGACGCTTCGGGCAACGATTTCGCGCGAGCCGGTCCAACGGCTGTCCGCTCCAGCGGACAATCCAGCGGCATGACGGATGGACTCACGTCCCGCGGCTGCGGAGCATCTCCCAGAAACTGCGCGGATCGACGATCGGGAGCGGCGCGGCATCGCGAACGTCGAGCAGGTCTCGGTCGCCGGTCACGATCACGTCGGCGGCACTGTCGAGAGCCGTTGCGATGATCCAGCCATCCGACGGGTCTCGAAGCTTGATCGGGTCCGGACGCACTGGTGTGGGCACGACGGGAACGTTCCCGAGTACGGCTTCCACCAGCGCGAGGCGGTCCTCGGATAGCTTGAGCTTGCCCCTGAGTGCACGCCGCAGCTCGACGAGGATCACCTCGCCGAGCACGAGATCATGCTCCGTGAGAACGGTCCGGAAAACGTCCGCGCACAGTCCGCGGGTGGCAAAGGCTGCCACGAGCACGTTGGTGTCGAGGCAGACCCTCACGAACCCTCACGAAACGATGCGGAAGACGTCTTCGTCGGTCAGGTAGCCCCGGGCCTCGGCGAAGGGCATCACTTGCCGACGGGCTTCCTCGAACTGCATGACCGCGAGCTGTCGACGGAGAGCGTCGCGGGCGATATCGCTCCGGGAGCGGCCGGAGCGCTTCGCGGCCGTCTCGAGTTGCCGTTCGAGTGTCCGGTCGAGACGGATGGTCAGCGCAGACGTCTTCATGCACGACAATGTCTGACATCGGCGGGGAATACGCAAGCAGCCGTCTCGACCGTGCGCTGCTGCTCGTCCTGCTGCTCGGCACGCTCGCGTCGCTGCCGTTCACGGTGCAGGACTTCTGGGACGCCCGCCCCGACGCCGCACGCTACCTGCTCGCGGCGCGCTCGCTCGCCGACGGGCACGGCTACACCGTGATGGGTGAGCCCTTCCGCCTTCGCCCGCCGGGCCTCAGTGCCGCGCTGGCGCCGCTGGTCGCGTGGCGCGGCTTCGACTTCGCACTGCTGAACCTGCTCGTCAGCCTCACCGGGGTCGCGGCTGTGTTGCTGCTCTACATGCACCTCGTGCCGCGGACGGGCGCGTGGGTCGCACTCGGCGTGTCGGTCGTCGCGTGGCTGAACCCGCAGCTCCAGGCGCTCTGCAACCAGGTGATGTCGGACGTGCCGGCGCTGGTGCTCGCACTGCTGGCCCTGCTGCTCGCGCGGCGGACGCGGGAACGCGCCACGCCGGCGGGCGAGGCGGCGCTGATCCTGACGCTGGTCGCGGGCGCGTACGTACGCTCGGCAAACGTGCTGCTCGTGCCGGCGATCGTCCTCGACCGCGCCTGTGCGCGCTGGCTCGAACGCCCTGGCGCGGACGCCGCGCCCCACGCACCACAGGAAGATGCGCGCGCGTTCGCGCTGCGCCGCCTCGTCCTGCCGGTCGCGGCGTTCACGCTGCTCTACCTGCCGTGGCTCGTCACGCCGTCGTACACCTCGCAGTACGACTCGCCGGACCTGCACTCGTACACCACCGCGTTCCTGCGTGCGGATCCGAACGACCCCGACGCGCCGGCACTCGGCGCGGGCGGCTGGAGCGGCCGCATCGCGGAGAACGCGTCGGCGTACGCGTCGCTGTTCGCGACCGCGATGGTGTCGCGGCGGCCGTCGGCGCCGGCGCTCCCCGCGGCGCTGCTCGGGCTCGCGGCCCTGGTGCTCGTTCTCGTGCGACGGCGCGAGGCGCCAGAGTGGTTCGCGCTCGCGACGTGCGCCGTCATCGCGGTGTACTACGTCGCGCAGGCGCGGCTGCTGCTCCCGGTCTGGGTGCTCGCGGTGGCGGCGCTCGCGGAGACGCTGCAGCGCTTGTGCATGCGCGTCTTCTCGCGCGCGGCCGCGAACGGCACGGTGACCGTGCTGCTGCTCGTGGTGGCACTCGCGCAGCTCGCCGGCGATCCGCGCCCGAACGCGCGCGCCGAGCACGCGAGCCTCGTCGCCGCGACCGATCTGGTGCGCACGACGACGCCCCCCGAAGTCGCGATCGCCGGCGACATGGGCGCGGTCCACGCGCTGCTGCTCGACCGCCCGGTGTACTCGCTGCGGCCGCTCGGCCGCCGCGGCCAGGACGCGGAGCTCGCGCGGCTGCTCGACGAGCGCGGGGTCGGGGTGATCGTCGCCGAGCATCCGGGGCCGCTCGACGCGCTGGTCGAGCGGCTGCGCGCCGATGGCGCGGAGGTCGTGCCGCTGCCGCACCACGTGGTGGTGCGCGTCGGGCGCTGACCGCAAAGCAGCGCCCTCGGTCGCCCCGGTTCCGTCAGGGGGCCTGTGCGGAGCGGCGCACCTTTCGCGGTCTCCTGACAGACGCTATAAAGCCTCCGTGAAGACCCTTACGATCACCGACGCAAAAAAAAACCTTGGCCGCTGGCTCGCGGCGGCCGCCCGGGGGGAGGACATCGGGATCATCGCGGGCGCCGATGTCATCGCGCTTCGCAAGGTGCAGGTCGAGTCGACGGACTATGCTCAGCGCGAGTACGACGCCGCCCCTGCGCAGGTAAGCGCACTCGATCGGGCGACGGAGGCGCGCCATCGGAATTTGAGCCGCGCAGGGAAGCTCGTCACGGTCACAGCGGCGGAGTTGAGAAAGCTGCTTGCCTAAGCTGCTCGCGATCGACCCGGTGGTGCTGAAACGCCTTCGCGAGCTGCCGAAGAGTGAGCGGGGAGAGTGTCTCGCTGCGCTGTGCGATCTGGCCGAGGCCTTCGGGCGGCCGCATCTCCACGGCGGGCTGGGCATCCGGAAGCTCGGCGAGAGCCTGTTCGAGTGCCGCGGCAACCTCGCTTTGCGATTCGTTTTCCAGAACCGCCCCGATGCGCTCTTCGTGTCGTTCCTCGGGAGTCACGACGAGGTGAAAGCCCTTCTGCGTCGCGGCAAGTACAGGTGACCGCGGCGAGAGCTACTCGTCCGGAACACGCCGCTCCGCCCGCGCCGCGGGAATCCCCGCGGGCGGCATCTGCGGCAGGAACGTGATCGGGTTGCT
>VGTK01000111.1 GCA_016874715.1 Deltaproteobacteria bacterium
GACGCCGACGCCGGACCCGACACCCGACCCGACGCCGACGCCGTAGCCCGAGCCGCGATTCCAGCGCCCCGGGACTACTTGATGCCGAGGCCCAGCACCGAGAGTCCGCCGGGGAGGTCGTGCGTGCGCAGCCAGCGGCGCTCGAGCGCCGCGACGCTGCCGAGGATCGCGCCGGCGATCCCGCGTCCCGTATCCAGGTCGCTCGCGGTCACCTCGCGCTCGACGGCGGCCTTGAGCAGCGCGGGCGGCACGAGGAACGTGTAGGCGCCCGTGACGCGCAGCGGACGGAGCCCGGCGTCCGCGAGCAGCGCGCGCAGGTCGGCGCGCGCGAAGCGGCGTGCGGTGTGCGTGATGCGGTCGTGTGCGCGGCGCAGCCGACGCACGCCGGGCTCGAGCAGGCAGACGACGCCGCCCGGTCGGACGACGCGCGCCAGCTCGCGCACCGCGAGACGCGGGTCCGCGATCTGCTCGTGGTAGAGCACGGTCACGCAGAGGGCGGCGTCGAAGCTCGCGTCGGCGAAGGGCAGGTGCTCGAGCGTCGCGGCGGCGAGCCGGGCCGAGTGCCCCTGCGCGCGGTGCAGATCGAGCGCCAGCGGCTCGACATCGGCGGCGAAGAGGCGTCCGTGGCGCGCGAGCCAGCTGCCCGTGGCGCCCGGTCCGCAGCCGGCGTCGAGCAGCCGCGCGCCCCGGGGCAGGAGCGGCGCCAGCGTCTGCTCGAGCAGCGCGCGCGTCGCGGCGTACCACCAGTGTGCGGCCTCCACCGCCGCGATGCGCTCGTACTCGTCGCGCCGCATGACCGGGCTGCGTCGCCCGCTCAGGCGTCGCGACGCCCGAGCACGACGAGGTTCATCCAGAGCAGCGCCACGTCCAGCAGCGAGCGCGCGACGCGGCCGACGCGGAAGAACTGCGAGCGGCCGTACGGGCGTGCGAAGTGGTGCACGCCGACCTCGGTGAACCTGGCGCCGGCGCGGTCGAGCTTGCGGAGCAGCTCGACGCAGATGACGCCGCTCGAATGCCGGAGCGCGATCCGATCGAGCGCGCTCGCGCGAATCAGGCGGAAGTCGCAATCGGTGTCACGCACCGGCAGGCGGAACGCGAGGCGCACCGCGTGGTGGTACGTGCGGCCGACGATCGCGCGGACCCAGTGGTCGTTGCGGCCGAGCTTCCACCCCTGCACGACGTCGACGTCGTCCGACACATGCGCGAGCAGCTGCTCGATCTCGGACGGGTCGTACTGCCCGTCGCCGTCGGTGTAGAAGACCCACTCGCCGCGGGCGGCGGCGAAGCCGGAGCGCAGCGCCGCGCCGTAGCCTCGGTTCTCGCCGTGGTCGACGACGCGCAGCACCGGCAGCTCGTCCGCCAGGGCGCGCAGCACGGCCAGCGAGTCGTCGGTGGAGCCGTCGTTCACCACGATGATCTCGTGCGCGATGCCCAGGTTGCTGAGTGTCGCATCGACGCGATGCACCAGGTCGGCGATCGTCGGCGCGTCGTTGAAGCAGGGGAAGAACGCGGACAGCGACGCGACCTGGGCGACGCCCGGGATGGCCGGGGCGAGCGCGGGCGATGCGGCCATCACCCGAGCGCCTCGCACAGTCGATCGACCTCCGCGTCGCGCAGCTCGGGAAAGCACGGCAGTGTCAGGCACTGGGCGGCCCACGCCTCGGCACGCGGGCACGCGGCACGTGCGAACCGGCGATACGCGGGCTGCTGCGTTACCGCCAGCGGGTAGTGGACGCCGGTCGCGGCGGGGAGCCGCGCCGCGAAGGACGCGCGATCGGGCGTGCGCAGCACGCACAGGTGGTGCACGTGGCGCGGGTGATCGGCGTGCCAGGCGAGCCCGGGGGCGGCGTCGCGGTAGCGTCGCGCGATCGCGCGCCGCCGCTCGTTCCACGCGGGCAGGTGCGCCAGTCCGACGCGCAGCACCGCAGCCTCGACCTCCGACATCCGCGAGTTCGTAGCGACCCTCTCGTGGACGTACAACTCGCGCATGCCGTGGTGGCGCAGCAGGCGGATCTCGCTCGCCAGCGCCGCGTCGTCGGTGAGCACGGCACCACCGTCGCCGATGCCGCCGAGGTTCTTGGTCGGATAGAAGCTCGTCGCGACGGCACGGCTCGTGCCCCGCTCGAGCGCTCCGTGTGCCTGTGCGGCGTCCTCGATGACGACCAGCCCGAGTGCGCGCAGCGGCTCGACGTCGCACGGGCGTCCGTACAGGTGGACGGGGATCACCGCGCGGGTGGCCGCGGTGCAGGCGGCGCGTGCCGCCTCCGGGTCGATCGCGGCGGTCGCCACGTCGACGTCGACCGGCACCGGTACGGCACCCGTGGTGCAGACGGCGGCGACCGTCGGCACGGCGGTGAACGCCGGAACCAGCACCTCGTCGCCCGGGCCGATGCCGGACGCGCGCAGCGCGAAGATCAGCGCGTCGGTGCCCGAGGCGACGCCGACGGCGTGCGCGTAGCCCGACCACGCGGCGAGCTCGGACTCGAGCGCGTCGAGCTCGGCGCCGAGGAGCCAGCGTCCCGAGCGCAGCGCGCGGGCGATCGCCGCGTCGAGCTCGGTCGCGTGCGCGGCGTACCGGCGCGCGAGATCGATCAACGGGATCATCGGTACCACTCCCGGTGCGCGCGGAAGAAGTCCACGGTGCGCCGCATGCCGGCTGCGAACGCCGTGCGCGGCTGCCAGCCGAGCACCCGCTGCGCGGCCCCGAAGTCGCTCACGAAGTCGCCGATGTCGATCGCGGCGCGCTCGCTCGGCCACGGCACGAGCTCGACGCGGCCGCTGCCGGCGACGCGCACCATCTCCTCGGCGGTCTCGCGCAACGACAGCGTCTCGTGGTGTCCCACGTTGAACACGTGGCCCACCGCGCCGTCGGCGAGTGCTGCGCGCAGCAGCGCCTCGACGGCGTCGTCCACGTAGAGGAAGTCGCGCACCTGCGCGCCGTCGCCGTAGACCGTGATCGCCTGGTCGTCGAGCACGCGACGCAGGAACACGCCGAGCACGCCCTGGCGGCTGGGCGAGATGCGGATGCGGGGCCCGTAGACGTTGGTCAGCCGCAGCGAGCACGCGCGCAGCCCGTACGCGCGTGCATAGAGCAGGTGGAACTGCTCGCCCGCGTACTGCGAGATGCCGTTCACGTCGACGGCCTGGACCGGATGCTCCTCGTCGACCGGCAGGTAGCGCGGGCGACCGTAGAGCTGTCGCGTCGACGAGTACACCACGACCGCGCGGCTGCCGACCGCGCGCAGCGTCTCGAGAAACGAGAGGTGCGCGCGCGCGTTCAGGTCGAAATCGTTCAGCGGGTCTTCCATCGAGTCGAGGTGGCTGATCTGACCCGCGAGATTGAAGACGTAGTCGGCGTCGCGCAGCAGCGGTCCGACCTGCGCCGCGTCGGCGATGTCGGCGATCACGAGGTCGATCGGGGCGGCGGCGCCGGCGACGTTGTGCGGGTTGCCGCCGTGCGAGGGGATCAGCGCGTCGACGACGCTGACCCTCGCCCCTGCCGCACTGAGCGCGAGCGCCAGGTTCGAGCCGATGAAGCCGAGCCCGCCGGTGACGAGGCAGCGCCGGCCGGCGAAGCGGGCGGCGCACGCCGCGAGCTCCGCGTCCGTCACGGCATCTGCTCCGCGCGCAGCACGCGCATCCCGAAGGTGGCGAGCCCGAACGCGAACGTCCCGAGAACGACCGTGGCCACGCTGCGCGGCAGGCGCGCGAGGACGATGCCGCATGCAACGAACACCGGGAAGCATGCCGCTGTGTAGCGTGGCACGCCGAGGATGCCGAGGCCGAGCGAGGGCAGCAGCGCGAGCGCTGCGAGCACGAGCCAGCCCGCGGGCATCCGGCGCCACGCGAACGCCAGCATCGCGATCGCGAAGGCGAGCGGTGCGAGGTCGAGCTTCGGCGGAACGTCGCGGCCGGCGAGGAGAGATGCCAGCGTGACCTCGTGCCAGGCGGTCTTCGCGTTTGCGAAGACGAGCGGATCGCCCGTCCGCGCCCAGAGGAACGCGAGCCACGCCGTCACGCACCCCGCGGCGGGCAACATCACGCGTGTGGCGCGGCGCAGCGACGGCGCAGCCGGGGCCCCTGCGAGCAGCACGGCGGCGCCGAGGCTCGCCGCGAGCACGGCACCGTTCGGCCGGACGATCGCGGCGATCGCCGCGAGTACTGCTGCCGCGGTGTCGCGTCCGTGCTCGATCGCGAGGAATGCCCACACGCAGCACGCGAGGAAGATCGCGTCCGGGTAGACGAGGGTGAGTGCCGCCGAACCGGGAAATAGCGCGAGCGACCAGGAGGCGAGCGCCGCCTCGCGCCGCGTGCCGTGCGCCGCGGTGATCGCCCACACACCGGTGAGCGCGAGCAGCAGCAGCGCATGGTTGACGACCACCCCGGTCACGGCCGCAGGGAGACCGAGCCGCCCGCCGGCGTGCAGCATGCCCGGGAAGAGCGGAAAGAAAGGCCACGGAGTCTCGCCGCGCGACGAGACGAAGCCGTAGCCGTCGCGGGCGATCTGCGCGTACCAGGCGCCGTCCCAGACGGTGAGCGCGCCGAGCAGCGTCTTGCCGCGATGCCGTGCCGCGTCGAGCGCGACCAGCAGCAGGACGCTTCGGCTCACGAGCCACGGCGCGAAGACTGCGACCGACCACGCCGCGGCCTCCGGCAGCGCGTCCGCACGACGCACCAGCGTCACCATCGACCCGATCCGCCGCGCATGGCGACACGCTATAGCGCGGCCTCCTGCCGCGGGCGAACGCCGAGCACGAGTCGGTCGTCGCGGCACGCGTCGCTCCGGGGCGTCGCCGCTGGGCGGCCCGGCGGCCGCAGGTCCCACGTTCCCGGCGGTGCGAATCTGGTCACGAAGTGTTCCCATCGCCGCCATCTAGAGGTGCCGGCCCGTCGAGTCGTCAGTGCCCTTGGCGGCGCTCTCGCTGGGGGCATGAGCGTTACTTGTGCCGATCGGCGTGCTTGCCGCCACCCGAAGCGAGCCCCTGGCCGTCGATGTGCCCGACGAGGGCCACGATCGCGGGCTCGTCGACCTCGCGCCGGATTCGCCGCTGGCCCTCGCCATCGACGTGCTACGCGCGCAGACGGCGGTCGGACACCGCGGGTGAGTGGGGAGGACGCGATGGAGGAGGGACTCGTCGAACGACCAGCGGCACCGCTGCGGGAGCGGCGGGACCTGCTCGCGCGCATCCTGAACCTCGGTCTCGTCGGCGCGCTCGCCGCGGCGTGCGGCACGTTCGCGGCGTACGCCGCCCGGTTCCTGTATCCCGCGCGACCGGCGCGTCGCGCCTGGACCTACGTCGCGCGGCTCGACCAGATCGCCGCGGGCAAGTCGCTGCGCTGGACCGCGCCGACCGGCCAGACGATCAACGTCACGCGCCTCGGTGCCGGCGCCAGCGCGGCCGATTTCATCGCGCTGTCGAGCGTGTGCCCGCACCTCGGCTGCCAGGTGCACTGGGAGGCGCACCACGACCGCTACTTCTGCCCGTGTCACAACGGCACGTTCGGCCCCGAAGGCCAGCCGACCGGCGGGCCACCCAAGGAGGGCAACACGCCGCTGCCGCGGTACCCGCTCGAGGTACGCGGTCAGCTGGTGTTCATCGAGGTGCCGACCGACGCGCTGGTGGCGCGCCCCGGTCGCACGCGGACGGTCTGAGATGAGCCGCATCGCCGGCTGGCTCCAGGAGCGGGTACCGGTCTCGGGTGCCGACCTGCGCGAGCTCACCAACGAGCCGGTGCCGAACCATCTCAAGCGGTGGTGGTTCGCGCTCGGCGGCACGCCCGCGTACCTGTTCGTCGTCCAGATCGTGACCGGCATCCTGCTCGCCGTCTACTAGCAGCCGTCGTCGACCAACGCCTACGAGTCCGTGCGCTACATCACCGAGGAGGCGGCGTACGGCTGGTTCATCCGCGGCGTCCACAAGTGGGGCGCGACGCTGATGATCGCCGCGGTGATCCTGCACCAGATGCGCGTCTTCTTCACCGGCGCCTCCCGTGAGCCGCGCGAGATCAACTGGATGGTCGGCATGTGCCTGCTGCTGTGCACGCTGGTGCTCGGCTTCACGGGCTACCGCCTGGTCTTCGAGCAGCTGAGCTGCTGGGGGGCCACGGTCGGTGCCAACATCGCGGCGAGCGTGCCGGTCGTCGGCGAGCCGATGAAGCAGATACTGCTCGGTGGCGAGACCTACAACGAGCACACGCTGCCGCGCTTCTTCGTGCAGCACGGGGCGGTGCTGCCCGTGCTGCTGGTGCTGCTGCTCGTGATCCACATCGCGATCATCCGCATCCAGGGCGTGACCGAGTTCCCCTTCGAGGGCGACAGCGAGGAGACGGCACGCGGCCACTTCAACTTCGTCCCGGATCACCTGATGACCGAGCTGACGCTCGGGCTTGTCCTCATGGTGCTGCTGTCGGTGCTCGCGACGGCGCTCCCGGCGCATCTCGGGCCGCCGGCCGACCCGCTCTCGACGCCCGAGGTGATCAAGCCCGAGTGGTTCTTCTACGTCGCCTTTCGCTGGCTGAAGCTCTTCTCGGGCACGGTCGCGGTCCTGTCGACCGGCTTCGTCGTGTTCGTGATGTTCGTCTGGCCGTTCATCGACGCGTGGATCCGGCGCCACACCCGCTTCAGCGAGGCGAGCGCGTGGATCAGCATGTTCGGCGTGCTCGCGATCGTGGCGCTCACGATCCGGGAAGCCGCGGTGGAGCACTGACATGACGCTGAACCAGAAGCGCTGGGTTCTGATCGGGGCATCGCTGATCTTTCTCCTCTCCCTGGTCTACGTGCAGCGACGCGAGGTCGTGCGTCGGGCCGAGGAGGTCGGCCTCCGGAGCCCGCACATCGCGGTGCCCGCGACGTCGAAGGACTGCGTCGACTGTCATCGCGAGCAGAACCCCGGCATCGTCGTGCAGTGGGAAGGCAGCAAGCACGCGCAGAGCGGCGTCGCCTGCGTCGAGTGCCACCGGGCGGCCAGGGAGGACGCCGACGTGTCGCAGGAGTTCGAGCGCAGCCACCACGCGGCGGCGGGCAACATCCTCGCCTCGCTCGACAACTTCCTCGCCGAGACGGTCGAGGGGGCGCGCCGGCCGTTCGACCCACACTCGCCGACCCCGGGCATGGCGGAGACGCAGGTGAACGGGCTCGCCGCCGCGTCCTCGGGCTGCCAGCAGTGCCACGGCAGCAAGGTCGCGCTGCGCTCGGCCGCGGGGACGTCGATCACGGTGGATCAGCTCGAGCCGAATGCGGAGGGCATCCCGACCGACCAGGCCGTCGTCGCGAGCATCCTGCGCGACGACAAGGGCCGGACGCTCCTCGACCAGGAAACCTGGCCGAACACCGGCATCGGGCGTCTCAACCTCGCCGGCGTCGCGCGGCTCGTGCTCCGCCTGCCACAGCCGGCACGACTTCTCGCCGCGGCGCGCGCGCCAGCCCGAGAACTGCGGCAAGTGTCACCTCGGTCCCGACCATCCGCAGAAGGAGGTCTACGAGGAGTCGAAGCACGGCGTCGCCTTCCGCGATCTGCACGACCACATGAACCTGTCAGCGGAGAGGTGGGTCCTCGGAGAGGACTACGCGGCAGCGCCGACGTGCGTGACCTGCCACATGTCCGCCAACACGCGCAACGGCCGCAAGATCACGCACGACCCCGGAATCCGCATCTCGTGGACCAACCGTCCGCCGGTCAGCCTGCTGATGGACACCGACGCGAGCGGCAAGATCGTCACCGCGACCGATCCCGCCGTGCGGCGCGAGAAGACGGTCGACACCTGGGAGCAGAAGCGCACGCGGATGAAGGAGGTGTGCTCGTACTGCCACACCGCCGACTACGTGAACGCGTTCTACGTGCAGTACGACAACCTCGTCCTGCTCTACAACGAGAAGTTCGCCAAGCCCGGCCAGGAGATCATGAAGACGCTCGCCGCCGAGAAGCTCCTCACGCCCACGCAGTACGACGAGGAGATCGAGTGGACGTGGTTCTACCTGTGGCACCACGAGGGGCGGCGCTCCCGCATGGGTGCGTCGATGATGGCGCCCGACTACACGCAGTGGCACGGCATGTTCGAGGTCGCCGAGCGCTCTGACATGGAGCTGATTCCGCAGGCGTGCGAGATCACCAAGTACGCGACCGCGTACGGGCAGGGCGAGGCCGCGGCGCGCGCGAACGCCGTGATCGACGGGATCCTGCTGCGCCCCGAGCACGCCTGGTTCGAGAAGGGCGCCGGGGAGGAGCAGATGCAGGCGATCCGTCGCTCGATGGCCGAGCGCTACGGCAGCTCGGGCGCGAGCGCCGCGGGGCACGGGGACGGCGAGACCGAGCGCAAGGCTCCCTGACGGATCGCGAGGGACTCCCGAAGATCCGTCTGCAGGTCTACGACCGCTTCCGGGAAGAGCGGAGCAGCGGGTGGGCGAAGCAGCCTCCACGGGCAAGCCCGCGCGAGAGACGGGCACCTCGTGCACATCGTTTGTGCGCACGCGTCGCCATCGTGCAGAACTTCGCGCCCAATCCGGCACTGTCGAGCGAGATCCGGTGGCACGCCCCTTGCGGAGCAGTACTTCCGTGCCGTGCGCCGTCGCCGGCAGGAGTTTTTCGTTGTCCCGGCTCACGCAGAAGGTACCGCCGTCTCCCGCCGCTCGCGACCTGCGCGTGCTGATCGTCGACCGCACCGCCGCTCGCTCGCACGCGCTGCGGGAGGCGCTCGAGCGCGAGGGCTACGTCGCGCTCGTCCCGCCGCCCGGTCGGTGCGACCTGCTGCGCTGCGTCCGCGAGCTCGAGCCCGACGTGATCATCGTCGACATGGACTCGCCCGATCGCGACATCGTCGAGGACTCGCGCCGCGTGTTCCTCGAGGATCCGCGGCCGATCGTGATGTTCGTCGACGAGAGCGACAGCGCGTCGATCCGCGCCGCCGTCGACGCGGGCGTGGCGTCGTACGTCGTGAAGGGCGCGAGCCCCGAGCGCGTGCGGCCCGTCGTGGAGGTCGCGCTCGCCCGGTTCCGGGCCTTCCAGAGCCTCAAGTCCGAGCTCGACGACGCACGGAACTCGCTCGCCGAGCGGAAGCTCGTCGAGCGCGCGAAGGGCATTCTCATGGAACGGCGCAGCTGCAGCGAGGACGAGGCGTACCGCATGCTGCGTCGGATGGCGATGAGCCGCGGCCAGCGGCTCATCGAAGTCGCACGCAACGTCATCGAGATGGCAACGCTGCTCTAAGGCTGCTCTGAGGGGGAAGACAGGCCATGCTCACGATCCGATCCGCCGGCTGGGAGGCGCCCCAAGAGGATCTCGAGAAGAGTTCGCTGCGGCTCGGCTTCGTCCCGCTGCTCGACGCGGCTCCGCTCGTGGTCGCCAAGGAGCGCGGCTTCTTCCGGCGCCACGGCCTCGACGTGGAGCTGTCGCGCGAGCGGTCGTGGGCGAACGTGCGCGACAACCTCGAAGCCGGGCGTCTCGACGCAGCCCAGATGCTCGCGCCGATGACGCTCGCCGCCACACTCGGCGCGGGCGCGCGCGCGGTTCCCATGGTGACGGCGCTCTCTCTCGGGCTGAACGGCAACGCGATCACGGTGTCGAGGAGCCTGCTCGGCCGCATGCAGGAGATCGATCCGCCGGCGATGCGGCGGTCACCGGTGCCGGCACGCGCGCTGAAGGCCGTGCTCGACGAGGACCGTCGCCGGGGCAGACCGCCGCTCGCGTTCGCGGTCGTCTACCCCTTCTCGGCCCACAACTACGAGCTGCGCTACTGGCTCGCGACCGGCGGCGTGGACCCCGATCGCGACCTCGAGATCCGTACCGTGCCGCCGAGCGCGATGGTGGAAGCGCTCGCCGACGGAACGATCGACGGCTACTGCGTCGGCGAGCCGTGGGGTGCCTATGCGGCGCACGGCGCCTGCGGACACGCGATCGTCCGCACGTACGACGTGTGGAACAACGCGCCCGAGAAGGTTCTCGGTGTGACGCGCGCCTGGGCCGAGCGACACCCGTGCACGCACCGCGCCCTGGTGCGCGCTCTGATCGAGGCCGCTCGCTGGATCGACCGGCCGGAGAACCGTCTCGAGACGTTGCACGTGATCGCCGGCGAGAGCTTCGTCGACGCTCCGGTCGAGGTCCTCGAGCGTGCGCTCGCCCGTGCGCCGTCCGCGGACGGTGACGCTACGGTCGCTGCGGGGACCTTCTACCGCGGCGCCGCGACGTTTCCGTGGCGCTCGCACGCCGTCTGGTTCCTCACCCAGATGCTGCGCTGGGGACAGATCGATGCGCCGGTCGACTTCGCCGCGGTGAGCGCCGCGGTCTATCGCTGCGAGATCTATCGCGAGGCGGCGGAGCCGCTGGGAGTACCCGTGCCGCTGGTCGACTCGAAGGACGAGGGTGTACACGACGCTCCATGGCTGCTGGGCGAGGCGACGTCCCCGATCGCGATGGGTCCGGACGCGTTCCTCGACCGGCGGACGTTCGACCCGAACGAGCCGCTGCGCTACCTCGCCGCGTTCGCGGCAACGCGCGCGATCGCGCCGCTGAGGACGCCCCGGTGAGCTCCCCGCGGATGGCTCCGAACGCGCGCCCGTCGCTGCCCGGATGCCGGGCAGGTGCCGACGAAAGCGGCGTCACCGGCGCGGGGAGCCGAGCGCGATCGTAGCGAACTCGGGCCCTTTTCGATCGTCGGGCTGCTGGCACGTGACTTGAAGGAGCGGATCTCGACCGTCGCACGCAATGCTTGCGACGAGCGTGCGCAGGCCCAACGAAGGGCCGTTCGACGGACGCGCGGTGACGCGCGGACGGACCGGGACAACGACGTCTCATCGTGTCGTGGCTCCTTGCCACAGAAGGGACGGAGAGCATGTCTCGGACGAGAACCGGGCGCCGCATCAGGACGGCCTCACGGCCAGGAGATGCAGGTGCTGGCAAAGGGCCGTCGCGCCGCGCGTTCCTGCGCGGATCGCTGAGCGCCGCCGGTCTCCTGCTCGCCGGGGTGCCGCGCGGCTGGGTCGGCGGCGCCTGGGCCGGCGACGGACCGGAAACGCCGCAGGTCCGCATCGGCATCATCGCGCTCACCGATTGCTCGTCGATCGTGATGGCGCACGAGCTCGGCCTGTTCAAGAAGCACGGCATCGAGTCGACGGTCTCGAAGGAAGCGTCCTGGGCGGTGATCCGCGACCGCCTGTCGCTCGGCGAGAACCAGGCGACGCACATGCTCTACGGGATGCCGTACGCGTCGACGCTCGGCCTCCTCGGCTCGCCCAAGCGGCCGATGGTGATTCCCTTCTGCCTGAGCCGCAACGGGCAGGCGATCACGCTGGACAAGGGGCTGCTCGAGAAGGGCGTCAAGACGGCCCAGGACCTCAAGCCGGTCGCGGACGAAGCGAAGAAGAACGGCGAGCCGCTGACGTTCGCGATGACCTTCCCGCCCGGCACCCACGCGATGTGGATCCGCTACTGGCTCGGCGCCGGCGGCATCGACCCCGACAAGGACGTGACGCTGCTCACGATCCCGCCGCCGCAGATGGTCGCGAACATGAAGGTCGGCAAGATGAACGGCTTCTGCGTCGGCGAGCCGTGGAACGCCCGGGCCGTCGCCGACGGCATCGGCTACACCGCGATCACGACGCAGCAGATCTGGCCCGACCACCCGGAGAAGGTATTCGGCCTGACCGCGGAGTTCGCCGAGAAGAACCCGAAGACGGTGAAGGCGCTGCTCCGCGCGCTCACCGAGTCGAGCCAGTACATCGACAAGATGGAGAACCGGCCGCACGTCGCGGAGGTCGTGTCGCGGCCGCAGTACATCAACGTCGCCCCGGAGATCATCCTCGGCCGCCTGCAGGGCGACTACGTCTACGGCGACGGACGCACCGGCCACGAGGACCTCTACATGCGCTTCCACGACCGGCAGGCGAACTTCCCCTGGAAGTCGCACGGCCTGTGGTGGCTGTCGCAGTTCCGGCGCTGGGGGATGATCGGCGAGGGCGTCGACTACGCGTCGGTCGCGGCCAGCGTGAACCGCACCGACCTCTACCGCGAAGTCGCCCGGGAGATGTCGGTCTCGCTGCCGGAAGCGGACGTGAAGAAGGAGAAGCTCTTCGACGGCGTCGAGTTCGATCCCGCGGATCCCGAGGGCTACGCGCGCAGCTTTGCGATCGGCAGCGTCGCCTGAAGGTGGAGGAGGGGAGACGATGAAGGAGTCGAAGATCGCGTCGCTGCTGCTGCCGCTCGGTGGCGTGGCGCTCTGCCTCTTGCTGTGGACGGGCGTCAGCCGCACCGTGGCGCCCGACCTGCCGTCGCCGCTCAGGACGTGGGAGGAATCGAAGGACTACGTGCTGCGGCCGTTCTTCAAGGAAGGCGAGATGAACCAGGGCATCGGTCGCTTCGCGTTCCTGAGCCTGGTCCGCGTCGCGAAGGGCTTCCTGCTCGCGGTCGTGATCGGCACGCCGCTCGGCTTTCTGCTCGGCCTGTCGCGGACGTTCCAGCGCACGTTCGATCCGCTGATCCAGATCCTGCGGCCGATCTCGCCGCTCGCCTGGCTGCCGCTCGGGCTGATCATCTTCCAGCGCTCGGAGCCCGCCGCCCTGTTCACCATCGCGCTGTGCGCGATGTGGCCCACGGTGATCAACACCGCCGTCGGCGTGCGCAGCATCAATCCGGAATACCTGGCCGTCGGTCGCGTGCTGCGCCTCTCGCGCACGCGCATGCTGCGCAAGATCATCATTCCCGCAAGCCTGCCGTACGTGTTCACCGGCTTCCGCCTGTCGCTCGGCATCGCCTGGCTGGTGATCGTCGCGTCGGAGATGCTCACCGGTGCCCCTGGAATCGGCGGCTTCCTCTGGCAGGAGTACAACAGCCTCGTCTACTCGCACATCCTGCTGTCGATCGTGACGATCGGGCTCATCGGTTTCGCGCTCGACCGCCTGATGGGCGTCGCGGAGCGCCGCTTCCAGAGCGCCTGATGCGCTACGAGAGGAGATGACGATGGCATTCCTTTCCCTGCGCGGTGTGCGCAAGAGCTATCCGATCGCGAGCGGCGAGCGCGTGGTGCTCGACGGCCTCGATCTCGAGGTGAACGAGGGCGAGTTCGTGGTGATCGTCGGGCCGTCGGGATCGGGCAAGACGACGCTGGTGTCGCTGATCGCGGGCCTCGTCCGCCCCGACGCCGGCGAGATCCGGCTCGACGGCGCGCCGGTGACCGAGCCCGGCCCCGATCGCGGCGTCGTCTTCCAGAGCTACTCGCTGCTCGCCTGGATGACGGTGCTCGAGAACGTGCTGCTCGCGGTCGAGAGCGTCGCGCCGGAGCTGTCGCGCGACGAGCAGCGCAAGAGGGCCGAGCGGCTCGTGCGTCTGGTGAACCTCGGCGAGGCGATGGACAAGCGGCCGCACCAGCTGTCGGGCGGCATGCGGCAGCGGGTCGCGGTCGCGCGCGGGCTCGCCATGGAGCCGCGCGTGCTGCTGCTCGACGAGCCGTTCAGCGCGCTCGACGCGCTCACCCGCGCGAGCCTGCAGCAGGAGCTGGTGCGCATCTGGATGCGCGAGCGCCGCACGATCGTGATGATCACCAACGACGCCGAGGAGGCGATCCTGCTCGCCGACCGCATCCTGCCGCTGACCGCGGGGCCCGGCGCGCGGATCGGCGAGCCGATCGAGGTGCGGATGCCGCACCCGCGCTCGTCGCGGGCGGTCAATCGCGAGCCTGCCTATCACGAGGCGCGCCGCAGCTTGCTGTCGTTCCTGGTGGCGCAGCGCCGCCCGGCACTCGATGCCATGCTCGCGCAGGTGCCGGCATGAAGGAGCGCTTTCTCGAGCTGACGCAGCTCGGCAAGAGCTATCCCGCGCCCGGCGGACGTCCGGCGGTGATCGTTCGCGACGTCGACCTGCGGGTCCGCGAGGGCGAGTTCGTGTGCATCATCGGCCACTCCGGCTGCGGCAAGTCGACCGTGCTGGCGATGGTCATGGGCCTGTCGGACCCGACCGCAGGGGCCGTCCTCCTCGACGGCAAGGAGGTCGTCGGGCCGGGTCTCGACCGCGGCGTCGTGTTCCAGTCGCCGGCCCTGCTGCCGTGGCTCAGCGCACGCGACAACGTCCTGCTCGCGGTCGAGCAGGTGATGCAGGACGCGAGCCGCGCCGAGCGCCTCGCGCACACCGACCGCGCGCTGGAGCAGGTCGGGCTGCTTGGGATCGCGGAGCAGCGCCCGGCCGAGCTGTCGGCCGGCATGCGCCAGCGCCTGGGCATTGCACGCGCTCTCGCCCTCTCGCCCAAGGTGCTGCTGCTCGACGAGCCGTTCAGCCTGCTCGACACGCTGACGCGCATGGAGCTCCAGGACGAGCTGATGCGTCTCTGGGAGGCGGAGCGCAAGACCGTGCTCATGGTCACGCACGACGTCGACGAGACGCTGTTCCTCGCCGACCGCGTCGTCATGATGACCAACGGGCCTGCCGCGACCATCGGCGACATCTTCTCCGTGCCCCTGCCGCGGCCGCGCGTGCGCGAGACGCTCGCCGACCACCCGGAGTACGTGCGGTCGCGCGAGCGGCTGCTCGGCTTCCTGGAGGCCGCGGAGAGCGGGGCCGTGCGGCCGGACTCGCAGCCGGCCGACGCATCGGCGCACGACGTGGTCGAGCGCGCCGCGCCTCTGCCGGAAGTGGCAGAGGCAAGCCTTCACCCCGCCCGGTAGCGGGCGGGCAACCGACGGGGCGCCACGTCGCGCCCGAGTAGAATCCACCATGTCCTGTCGTCGCCCTGAGGGCCGTGTCGCCCGGACGTCAAGATTAGAAATCATTTGCGCATCGTTCCTGGCGGTGGCCGTGGCCATCGCGTGTGCTCGCGACGCGCGCGCGCAGAACATGGGGGCCGCCCCGGCCCCGCCCGGGACGGTTGCGGCGGCGCCGCGGATCGAGACCGACGGCCCCTGGGACAGCAAGGTCCGTCTCGAGGTCTACGACCGGTTCCGCGCCGAGTTCGTGGACTGGTTCGAGCCGAAGCCGGACTCGCCGACGCCCAACAACAACTACACCTTCGTCGGCAACGTCTTCCAGCTGGGCGTGCGCGTGACGCGCGCACCGTACGAGATGTTCGTCCAGCTGCAGAACTCGACGCTCGGCAACGTGCCGGCGGATGCGGTCGGCATCGGCGCCGCGTACTACGCGAACACCATGCGCAGCACGCAGAACGGCGTGATCCTGCGCAACGCCTGGGCGCAGACCAAGAGCCTGTTTGGCGTCGACGGTCTGTTCGTCAAGGCCGGCCGGCAGCTCTACCTGGACGGCCTCGACGCGCCCGCGAAGCAGCCCAACCTCAAGTGGGTCCAGGCGGCCCGCGTCGCGCAGCGTCTCATCGGGCCGTTCGACTACACGCACGTTGGGCGCAGCTTCGACGGCGGCCAGATCGGCTACGCCAACGACTTGATCAAGCTCACGGGCTTCGGCTTCCGCCCGACCTACGGCGGCTTCGAGGTCGACGCGAACCGCGAGCTCGACATCGACGTCGGCGGTCTCGTGCTGAGCCTTCCGGACTCGCCGCAGCTCGGCAACTCCATCGGGCGCCTGTTCTGGTTCGTGTACCACGACTACCGGGACGTCGTGTACGTCGACAACCGGCCGCTGCCGGTACGTCAGGCGGCCAAGGGGGAGTCCTCGACGCTCCACACCATCGGTGCCAACGCGATCCACGTCGAGGAGCTCGGTCCCGGCTTCGCGGACGGCATGGCCTACGGCTTCGGGCAGTTCGGCAACTATCAGGACCTGAACCACAGCGCCTGGGCGTACGGCGTCGAGGGCGGCTATCAGATCCCCGGGGTTTGGTCGCGGCCGTGGCTGCGGCTCGGAATCAACAGCGCGTCGGGCGACCCGGATCCGGACGACGACCGCCACCAGACGTTCTTCCAGATGCTGCCGACCGCGTGGCTGTACGCGCAGTTCCCGTTCTACAACATGATGAACAATCAGGACGTGTTCGTGCAGGCGCTGCTCGACCCGCACCCGAAGCTGACCGTGCGCACCGACTTCCACTGGCTGAGCGTCAACAGCACCCGCGACCTCGCGTACTTCGGCGCCGGCGCGACCAAGAACGACTTCTTCGGCTTCGGCGGCGTCCCGGCCAAGGGCCAGCGTGAGCTCGCCTACGTCGCGCACGTGAACTTCGAGGTGCGGCCGCTGCCGTACTTCAAGATCAACGCCTTCTACGCGCACGCGTGGGGCCAGGGCGTGATCGACCAGAACTTCGCTGGAAAAGGCGGCAACTACGGCTTCCTGGAGGGCATCCTGTCGTTCTGAACGGCCGCGGCGGCGGCTTCCGCAAGGCCCGACGGGCCGCACGCGGGCTGCCGCATCCTCGGGCACCTGCCTGTCCCGTATGCCCGGTGTTTTCGCAGCCACGGCGGACAGCGGGGTGCAGGGGCGGAAACCCGTGCGGATCCGGTGGAGTGGGGGCGGCCGCGGCTGGCCGCGGGTTTGCTGCACGACGGTACGCGGCGGTCGACGGAGATCGCCCGAGAAGACAGATTCGACCACCGGACCGCGGCGGGACCGGTGGCGGGACAACGGCGTCCCCGGCACGACGACACGCCCTCGTCGTGCCAGGGGCGCCGTTTTTTTTCGGGAGTGGCGATGAGCGAGCAAGACGAAGGCGACCGGCGGCGCACGGTGGTGGACGAAGGCGAACCGCGGCGCACGGTTGTCGTGGTCGGCGACGGCATGGTCGGGCACCGCTTCTGCGAGCTGCTCACCGAGCGCGACAGCGGCGAGCGCTTCCGGATCGTTTGCTTCGGCGAGGAGCCGCGCCCGGCGTACGACCGCGTCCACCTGAGCGACTTCTTCGCCGGCAAGACCGCCGACGACCTGCAGCTCGAGTCGCGCGAGTGGTACGAGGCGCAGGGCATCGCGCTGCACCTCGCCGAGCGCGTGACGGAGATCGATCGCGCCGCGCGTAGCGTCGTCACCAGCACGGGGCGTCGCGAGCGCTACGACGAGCTCGTGCTCGCCACCGGCTCGGCGCCGTTCGTGCCGCCGCTCGCCGGCGTCACCCGGCCGGGCGTGTTCGTCTACCGCACGATCGAGGACCTCGAGGCGATTCGCGCCTGGGGCGCCGGTTGCCGGCGCGCCGCGGTGATCGGTGGCGGCTTGCTCGGACTCGAGGCCGCGAAGGCGGTCCTCGACATGGGGATCGAGACGCACGTCGTCGAGGCGGCACCACGCCTCATGCCGCGCCAGGTGGACGGCGGCGGCGGCGACGTGCTCCGGCGGGCGATCGAGTGCCTCGGGGTGCACGTGCACGTGGGCGCCCAGACCGAAGCGATCGACGGCACACCGGCGGCGACCGGTGTGGACGGCGCGTCGGCTCCGGTCGCGGCGCTGCGCTTGCGCGACGGCAGTGCGATCGCGGTCGACATGATCGTCGTCTCGGCCGGCATCAAGCCGCGCGACGAGCTGGCGCGCGCGGCCGGGCTCGCGGTCGGCGAGCGCGGCGGGATCGTCGTCGATCCTGCGCTCGCGACCAGCGATCCGCGGATCCACGCGATCGGCGAGTGCGCGCTGGTCGGTGGCATGGTCTACGGCCTGGTCGGGCCGGGCTACGAGATGGCGGAGACGCTCGCCGCGCGCTTCTGCGGCGAGGAGCGCCGCTTCATGGGCGCCGATCTCTCGACCAAGCTCAAGCTGCTCGGCGTCGATGTCGCGAGCTTCGGCGGCTGCTTCGCCGACGAGTCCGCCGGCGTGAGCGTGCACCGCGTGGTGTACGAGGACCGCGCGCGCGGCGTCTACCAGAAGCTGATCCTGAGCGAGGACCGGCAGCGGCTGCTGGGCGGCATCCTGGTCGGCGACGCGAGCCCATACGCGTCGCTGCTGGCGCTGTCGAAGAGCGGCATGCCGGTGCCCGAGCGCTCGCACGAGCTGCTGTTCGGCTCGGCGAGCGGCCTCGGCGCAGCCGGCATGGCGGGAGGGCTCGCCGACGACGCCCAGGTCTGCTCGTGCAACAACGTGAGCAAGGGGCGCATCTGCGCCGCGATCGCGGAGCAGGAGCTGACCACGGTCGGCGGAATCAAGGCGTGCACCAGGGCCGGCACGGGCTGCGGCGGCTGCGTGCCGCTGGTGGCGCAGATCCTCGACGCCGAGCTGGCGCGCGCCGGACGCGAGCCCGACCGCGATCTGTGCGAGCACTTCGCGTTCACCCGCCAGGAGCTGTTCCAGATCGTCAAGCTCAAGCGCATCCGCAGCTTCGCGGCGCTGCTCGACAGTCACGGGAAGGGCGCGGGCTGCGAGATCTGCCGTCCCGCGGTGGCCTCGATCCTCGCCAGCAGCTGGAACGACTTCGTCCTGCAGCACGAGTCGATCCAGGACACCAACGACCGCTTCCTCGCCAACATCCAGCGCGGCGGCACGTACTCGGTGATCCCGCGCATCCCGGGCGGCGAGATCACGCCCGACAAGCTGATGGTGATCGCGGAGGTGGCGAAGCGCTTCGACCTCTACTGCAAGATCACCGGCGGCCAGCGCATCGACCTGCTCGGCGCGCGCGTCGAGCAGCTGCCGGAGATCTGGGAGGCGCTGGTCGACGCCGGCTTCGAGAGCGGGCACGCCTACGGCAAGGCGATGCGCACCGTGAAGAGCTGCGTCGGCTCGACCTGGTGCCGCTTCGGCGTGCAGGACTCGACCGCGCTCGCGATCCGCATCGAGGAGCGGTATCGCGGCATTCGCGCACCGCACAAGCTCAAGTCCGCCGTCTCGGGCTGCATCCGCGAGTGCGCCGAGGCGCAGAGCAAGGATTTCGGCGTCATCGCCACCGAGAGCGGCTGGAACCTCTACCTGGGCGGCAACGGCGGCGCGCAGCCGCGCCACGCCGACCTGGTCGCGTCCGATCTCGACGAGGATGCGCTGATCCGGCTGATCGACCGCTTCCTCATGTACTACATCCACACGGCGAACCCGCTCGAGCGCACCGCACGCTGGATCGAGCGCATGGACGGCGGCATCGAGTACTTGAAGACGGTGATCGTCGACGACGCGCTGGGGCTGTGCGCCGACCTCGAGGAAGACATGCAGCGGCTCGTCGACGCGTACTCGTGCGAGTGGGCGGAGGTCGTGCGCGACCCGGAGCGACGCGCTGCGTTCCGCCACCTCGCGAGCGGCGACGCGGCGGATCCGCAGCTCGGCTTCGTGCGCGAGCGTGGCCAGCGACGGCCGGTCGACTGGCCCGCCGCGCGCCCCGAGCCGCTGCCCGCACTGCCCGACGCCGCGAGTGCGTGGGTGCGGGTCGCGCGGGTCGCCGACGTGCCGCGCGACGGTGGCATCACCTACGACCACGACGGGTACCAGGTGGCGGTGTACAACTTCGCCAGCCGCGGCAGCTGGTACGCGACGCAGGCAACGTGCCCGCACCGGCGCGACGCGGTGCTCGCGCGCGGTCTCCTCGGCACGCAGGGCGAGGAGCCCAAGGTCGCCTGCCCGATGCACAAGAAGACCTTCTCGCTCGCGACCGGAGCCGGGCTCGCCGATCCGCAGTACGCGGTGCGGGTGTTCCCGGTCGAGGTGCGCGGCGACGAGGTGTGGTTGGCGTTGCCGCCGGCCGACGCGCTGCGTGCCGCGCCGCCGTGCGCGGCCACCGGCAGTGGCGCGCCGGCACCGGGGCCGGCGGTGCCGGTATGAG